>JAUVHW010000026.1 GCA_030593075.1 Ardenticatenales bacterium | reverse complement strand
CCCAGGTGGAACCCAATGGTCTCCGCCTGGGCTACTTTCTCAAAGGCGGCCGACAGAATGTGTTGGCCGCTATGCTGCTGCATGTGGTCAAAGCGACGAGACCAATCTATCTCCGCCGTGATGTGATTGTCCGCGCACTCTTCGGCGAGCAGGTGGACGATAGCGCCATCCCCCTCGCGGATGGTGACCTCCAGCACGGCAATGCCGTTCATGGTGCCCTTGTCGCACGGTTGCCCGCCGGAGGTGGGGTAAAAGAGGGTTCTATCCAGCACCACGGCCGGCTGCTCGGCCACATGGATGCGCTCTACCACGCCGGCCTCAAAGGTCGTTGCGTAGGAATCGTGATAGTACAGTCGTTCAGTCATTCTTCGAGTCTGGCTTTCGCTTCCTGGGTCCAGAGACGGCCCGTCCTCCAGGGAGACCGGCCGGCAGCTGCACGCTCCTCCCCAGCACGGACCGCTGCGCCGCAGGTGCTGACATCAACTGGGAATGGGGAACTCTACCACTTCCTGTCCGTGAAGCTTGTCCGTCATTCTGCTTATCACCAGGTTCAGGTGCTGCTGGTTGTGCGCAAAGTCGACGAAATCGGTCGGAACCGTCAGAATCGGGCATAGGTTGAAATCGGCGATCCAGTCCTCGTATAGCGCGTTGAGTTGCGTCAAGTAGTCCTGGTCGATGGCTCGTTCGAACTCCCGGCCGCGCTGCGCAATGCGCGTCTGCAGTTCGGAGACCGACGCCCGCAGGTAGAGGACCAGATCGGGCGGCGGAAGAATAGAGACCACCGCCTGGTACAGGTCGCGGTATGCCTGGTAGTCCCGCTCCTCCATCTTGTCCTGGAGGCGCAGATTGCGCGCAAAGATCTCCGCGTCCTCGTATACGCTTCGGTCCTGCACAACGCTGTTGGGGCGCGCCAGAAGCTGCCGGTGGTGAGCCAGGCGACGGGAGAGGAAAAAGATCTGCGAGTGAAAGCTCCATCGGCGCATGTCCTCGTAGAAATCCGCCAGGTATGGGTTCTCGTCCACCGACTCCAAAAAGGGCTCCCACCCAAGCTCCTGGCTGAGCAATCTCGTCAGGGTGGTTTTGCCGGCCGCGATGTTCCCGGCGATGACCACAAAGTGTTTCACGCCCCCTCTGCCCTCACCTTGGGTGATTCCCTCCAGCTTCGGTCCCAGTTCTGCTCCATCTTGCTCAAGTAGGCCGCCTCCAGGTCAACGCCGGCATAGTTGGCGATCTTGAGCAAGTACGCCATGCAGTCCGCCAGCTCGGATTCCAGCTGAGGGCGACGTCTCCTCAGCACCTCCCGGCGAGCCTGCGCCGCGGGTGTTCCGTCGGCCGCCAGGGCGGCCTCCTCCAGCCAGAGCTTGGCGAACTCGCTGCCCAACTCGCCCATCTCCTCGCTCAGGAACAGGTAGTTGAGGTAGAGGTCAGTGTCGAAATGCTTGGCCTTGTCCAGCTCTACGTGGAAGCGCTGCAGGTCACCCAGCGGCCGGCCCCGGCCCAGGAGCCGCTTCGGGACGGGCGGGGATTCAAAGTGAGGCAGCGGCCGCTGAAAAGTCCCCTCCTGAAAAGCGCTGTGGATGCGGTCCACGATGGACTGCAGTCCGGCCGGGTCGGTGACCAGGTCTAGCTGGTTGGTGTCCACGTAAAGGACGGGTGCCTCCTGGTACGAGGCAAAGAAGTGCTCGTATGCCTGATTCACCGACTCGATATACCCGCGATCCATGGCGCGCTCGTACGGCCGGTCCCTTTGAGCGATGCGCGCCACTAGCTGAGCCGTGTCGGCCTGCAGGTAGATGACCAGATCGGAAGTCGGGATCTGCTCGGCCAAGGCATCGTGCACCCGCTGATACATTTCCCACTCGTCGCCTTCCAGGTTCAAGTGGGCAAAAAGCCAGTCCTTGGTGAAAATATAGTCAGAGACAAGTGCTCCCCGCTCCAGCAGCTCGGGCACGCCCCGCTGCTGCTGCCGGTAGCGGCTGAGCAGGAAGAACATCTGAGTTGGGAATGAGTAGCGGGCGCGGTCCTCGTAGAATCGAGAGAGGAAGGGGTTCTCCTCAAAGACCTCCAGCAGCAGTCCGGCGTCGAAATGGTCTCCGAGCATGCGGGCCAGCGTCGTTTTTCCGACACCAATGGCCCCCTCTATGGCGATGTACCACGAGTCGTGGCTGGACAATGCTGCCTCCCGCTGCAACTGCAAGGATACCGCGGCCGGGGCAAAAGTCAAGCGGAGCCGCCAGAGGGTGTAGAAAAACAGGTGGAACACCATTCCGCCGGCGGTTCTGTGCTGCAGGAGGGAAACAGGTGGTCCCACATCTCCCTCTAGTCGGCGTCGGGTTCTCTTTCAACGCCCTCGCCGCCAGTGGCCGCCATCGGGCTGCAACCGTGGCTCCGGGACTGCGTAGATACGGGTGACAGAGCGATACGCGGCAGCGGCCGGAGCGAGTGGGAAGCCACTGGAGCCAGGATACGAGAGAGTGGGCGACGAGCAAGCCTGGATAGGGCGAGCCCGGTCGGGTGACAAAGAGGCGTTCTCCCGGCTAGTAGAGGCGTACCAGACGCCGGTCTACAACCTGACCTATCGGATGCTCGGCAACTCGGACGAGGCAGAAGAAGCTGCCCAGGAGGCGTTCCTGCGTGCCTATAGCCGGATCAAGCAGTATGATGCGGCCTACAAATTCAGCACCTGGCTGCTCTCGATAACCTCCCATCATTGCATCGATCGACTGCGGAAGCGCCGCCTGACCTGGCTCTCGCTGGACGAGCCGCTGCCCGCCCAGTACGCTGCCCACCTGGCTTCCGGCACTCCCGGTCCAGAGGCGCAGGCCGTGAGAAGCGAATTGGAGGACCGCGTGCAGGAGCTGATAGACGCGTTGCAGCCTGACTATCGCGCCGCTGTGGTCCTCCGCTACTGGTATGACATGTCCTACGAAGAGATCGCCCAGGCTATGCAGACCACGGTGAGCGCGATCAAGTCGCGTCTCTTCCGGGCCCGCAAGATGCTGGCGGCGGCGCAAACGACCGGCACGGAAATGGCCGAGATGGTGTGAGGTGCAGATATGACTCACGAAGAAGCATTCTCGTTGATGATGGATGCGTTGGACGGTGCTCTGGCTCCGGCCGGCGCAGACCGCCTGGAGCAGCATTTGGCCGCCTGCACCGGTTGTCGCGCCGAATGGAGTGCGCTGCAGTTGGTGGATGACCTGCTTGCCGGCGCGCCCACCATCCCGGCGCCGGCCGGATTTGCCGGGCGCGTCAGTGCCAGGCTCGTTGCCGCCTCCTGGCCCCGCACTCTGGGGGCGCTGTTCACTCTCAGCGTTGGGAGTGTGGCAGCCCTGCTGACTGTCGCCGTGCCGGCCGCAGTGGTGTTGATTGCGACCTGGGCAGCCCTGAGCCAGCCCGCCGGTTTTGCCCAACTGGCCATCGGGCTGCAGCAGCTGGCCCGGATGGGCGGCGCCGTGTTGGGAGCGTCGCGGACCACTCTCCGCATTCTACTTGTGGAGACGACTGGCAGCCCGCTGTTTCTGTCATGGGCAGTCGCCCTGGGCCTCGTCCTGGCAGCCTGGGCGCACGTTCTTGGCCGGCCCGCGCCGGTGCGAGTGCGGGGTAGATAGCAGGGTCGCCTGGCCTGCGCCCTGTGCGCCGCTAGTAGGCCCCTACTTGGGAGAGATGAAATGAGATCTATCAAGCTGCTGTTGGTGCTCGGCGCTGTGCTGCTGTTCGCCCTGCCGGTCGGCAGCGTCAGGGCTGCTCCGGGCGATCTTCCAGACCGCATTCTTCCGGGTGAAGACTATCGCCTCCGGGCAGGTGAGACTGAATCGGGTGACGTGGTGGTGCTCGGTGGCTCGGCCGAGATCGAAGCTGAAGCCGTGCTGGACGGGAACCTGGCGGTATTCGGCGGCGACGTTGTCATTGCGGGCACTGTCGAGGGCGATGTGACCGCCTTTGGCGGCCGAGCAGATATCCTCGGAACCGCTCGCATCGCCGGCGACTGCGTGGCGATTGGGGGCGACCTGCAGATTGACCAAGCTGCAGAGGTGGATGGCGAGGTTGTCACCAGTCCAGGCGGCGTCTGGTGGCCCCTGGACCGGCTTGCCATTCCCTTTCCTCGTGTCACGCCCTGGTTTGTGCACAGATACCCCTCCCGCGCTGCCGGCCGAGTCGCGAGTGCGCTGGTGTCGGCCGTAATCATCGGCGCGGCATCTCTGTTCATTGCTTCTGTGTGGCCGCAGCAAGTGAGCCGGGCGCGCCGGGTTATCGTCCGCCAGCCGGTAGCCAGTGGGCTGGTGGGGCTGTTGACCTTTGCGGCGGCCGGGCTGCTGACGCCAGTTCTGTTGCTGCTCTCGCTGGTGCTGACCCTGGTCTGCATAGGTCTTCTCGGCTTCCCGCTCATCGCTCTGCTGTGGCTCGCCGTGGGCGCGGCGTCCATGTTCGGGTGGGCAGCGCTCGGTCAACTGGCGGGCAGGTGGATGAGTGCCCGGCTGAGCCTGGAGGGGATGACGTTCGCCAAGGAGGCCGGGCTAGGTGCATTTGCCCTTGGCCTCGCCCTGGGGCTCATTGAAGTGGTCCCCTTCTTCTGCCTGGGCGGTGGGTTGTTGCACTTTGGTGCTGTGTGCCTGGGGCTGGGTGCGGCCGCGCTGACGCGGTTCGGGAACCGGGACTACCCTGACGCGCGTCCTGTACCACCCGCGGATGGAATGGATCGTGGAGGCGCCGGTCCGGAGCTGCCTGCAGCGTCTTCAGCGGGAGGACCACAAGTGACCCGTGGCGAGGAGCGGCCGGAGTCGGGGTTCGAAGCTCCGCAGCTGGAATCCAAAGGCCCATTCCCCGAGCAGTAGCTTACTCGGCTGCCGCAGCGGCCCGCGGGCCCCCTGAGCCGACCTCATATCGCTGACCCGCAATAGGTGTACCCTGGCGACAGGAAGGCGCCCGTCGGGCTTGCACAGTCGGCCATTGTCCAAATCCAGGACATCTGCTAGACTTTGTCTATGACCGACCGGCCGCTGATACTGCTGACCAACGATGATGGGTACGACTCGCCTGGTTTGCTGGCGGCCGCGGCCGCTCTCATGGCGGTTGGAGAGTTGCTCATCGTTGCTCCCCTCGTCCAGCAGTCTGGGATGGGGCGTTCCTGGCCGATTTCCACGGGCGTCATTCACCGCCGGAGAGTAGGTGTTGACGGGCTGTCCTTTCCTGCCTACGCGGTGGAGGGTTCTCCCGCCCAGGCAGTGGCGCACGCCCTGCTGGAACTTGCGCCGCGCCGGCCCGACCTGGCTGTAGCTGGCATCAACTTTGGGGAGAACATGGGCTTCGCAGTCACGTCTTCGGGTACGGTGGGTGCCGCAATGGAGGCCGCTATCGGCGGCGTTCCTAGCATGGCTGTTAGCCTGGAGATGGACAAGGCTTTCTTCAAAACGCACTCTGAGCACGTTGACTTTGGCACGGCCGCGCACTTTACCCAGGTGTTTGCCGAGCTGCTGCTGCGGGCACGTCCCCTTCCTCCCGATGTCGACCTGCTCAAGATAGACGTGCCTCGCGACGCGACTCCGGAGACACCCTGGGAGATAACCCGACAGTCCCGGCAGCGCTACTTTGTCGCCCTGCCCCCGACACGCCGGGAGTTGTCCGAGCCCGTCCAGGTGGATTATCGAGTTGATCCCTCTCGGAGCAAGCCGGGATCGGACGTCCACACGCTGGCATACCGCCGACGGATCTCGGTGACGCCGCTGAGTGTTGACTTGACCTCTCGCACCAGCCGGCGAAAGCTGCGGCAGCTGCTGAGTCATGACAGACCGTCCTCCGCAGCCTGACTGCTTTCTCTTTGGCCGGCTCGTCCAGATCCGGCCGCTCCGCTACGCTGATCTGCCAGAGATTGCGGCCTGGCCTCCTCACACCGATCCACTCCTAAAAGCCTACAATCTTCACCTCAACACGCCGGCCGACTGGCGCCACTGGTTGAACGGGCGTCTGAAGGATCGTTGGCCCTACGCTATTCGGAACCGAGACGGGCTGCTGGTGGGACACCTCAGCCTGCGTCAGATGGACCCCCCACGCTCCTCCCGGCTAGGCGTCGTGTTGGGTGCCCCCTACATCGGCCGCGGCTATGGTACGGACGCCATGCGCATCTTCTTGGACTACTACTTCGGAGAGCTGGGATTCGGCATGATGAGGCTGGACGTGAGCGGGGCCAACATCCGAGCCCGTCTTCTGTACCGGCGGCTGGGCTTCAACGAGCTGGGGAGCTTTTGGCAGCCGGCGTTGGATGCCGAGGATTGGGGTTCGGTGAAGGACGAGGAACGCCTGCAGCACTTTCGCCAGGGGCAGGTCCGCATGTACGAGATGAGCCTGCGCGCTCCGGTGTGGCGGCGGGTCCGCTCAGCTCTTGCGTGAGGTCCGCCCAGGCGAGATCCCGGGTCTCTTCAGCGTCGAAGGAAAGGAGCGTCTCTACCCTTTCGTCTTGCTCGCCCTCAAGCCGATACACAACCTTGAGCGCCCGCCGCGGGCACCAGCCGTGGACAAGCACGCCGGGCCGTACTTGCTCAATGGCCTCGGGCTTGAAGAACTGGTACCACCAGCCCCAGTCGCTGGGGCGGGACTGGCCGAAGAGCAGCCAACGGCTACGCTGCAGCTGGGTCATCACGATGTGTTCCCGGCTCTTGGGAGTGGTCAGGACGCAGGGCTGTTCCACCAGGTAGCGGTCCTGGTCCCCAACGAAAAACCAGCCGCTGGCTCGCACCGACAGCTCCGTATCTGGGGGGACCGCCGGCCGCATTTGGCTCAGGGCGTCGGTCTCAGGCCGGAAGAAGAGGTAGCCCAGCCGCCGAGCAACCAGGAGCAGCACGAGGCCTGCCAGCGAAAAGGCTAGCAGGCCCGGACCCCAGGCCGTCTCGGAAAGGTGCCAGACGGCGGCCGATGTGATCAGTCCCGCGCACACTGCGAGGACATCCATGCGCACTCCCGCAACAGCATGCCGGCTGAGGCGGTAGGAGGTCGCCAGCAGCAGCCCGAACAAGCGCGTGGTCCAGGGTCTGAGCCCCGCGCCGTGCCTCATGGCGTGCGCAGCACGTCCAGCATTTGCTGGTGGATGAGCCCGTTGCTGGCGACGATCCGCCGACCGCTGGGATAGTCTTCGTCTCCGGCTAAGTCGGTCGCCCGGCCGCCCGCTTCCCTCACCAGTAAGGTGCCGGCCGCCACGTCCCACGGGTGCAGGCCCATCTCCCAGAACCCATCCAGCCGGCCGCAGGCAACGTACGCCAGGTCTAGCGCGGCTGCCCCCGCCCTTCGGATTCCCTGGCACCTCCGCACGAAACGAGCCAGGTTGCCCACGTTGTTGTCGGCCGCGGTGCGCCGGTCGTAGGCGAATCCGGTCGCCAGCAGCGACTTGTCCAGCTCGGCCGTCTGGCTGACGCTGATGGGTTCGTCGTTGAGACGCGCTCCCAGCCCAGCCCCGGCCGCAAACAGCTCGTCCCGGGTAGGGTCAAAGACCACGCCAACCAGTCCTTCGCCACGCTCCAACAGAGCGATGCTCACGGCAAATACCGGGAAACGGTGGGCAAAGTTGGTGGTGCCATCAAGTGGGTCAATCAGCCAGCTGTAGGGTGACTCCTCAGGGCCGGTGTCACTCCCCTCTTCGCCGATCACGCGGTGGTCGGGGAACCGCTCCTGCAAGGCGGATACTATGAGGGCTTCTGCGCGGCGATCGTATTCGGTTACCAGGTTGACCTCCCCCTTGTATTCGATGGTTCGCTCTCGCCCAAAGCCCTGGCGCAGGATGGCGCCGGCCGTACGCGCTACCTCAATTGCGGCCGTCAGTGTGGGCTCGATCTCGATCATTGTCCCAAGCACGCCACCCCTGTTACGGGGCAGGGAGTGTCCGTGGACCGGTGTGTGGTCGCCGTCCGGGGGAGGTCTGAAGTAGGGCTCCCTAAGGCTTCCGCGGGAATGACGGCAGGTCGCTACTGAGCAGGTTCACCGGCCGCGGCCTTGAGGCGACCTCGTCTGCAGCACGCGCTACAGTCTCCTCCTCCACCTCGCGCGGGGACCTAGCCGCATCCTGTTTAGGTGCCGCAGGGTCAAAACCGGTGGCAATGACTGTTATCCTGATCTCGTCCTCCAACCGGTCATCAATCACCGCGCCGAAGATGAGGTTCACCTCCGGGTGAGCCGCCTCCTTGATGATAGAGGCTGCCTGATGCACTTGATAGAGGCTCATGTCCGGCCCCCCGGTGACATTGAACAGGATCCCACGGGCGCCGTCAATAGAGATGTCCAGCAGGCGGTTGTTCATCGCCTGTTCAGCGGCTATCCTCGCCCGGTCCTCGCCCTCGCCAGTGCCAATTGCCATCAACGCTGACCCGCCTTCAGACATGATGGCTCTGACGTCGGCGAAATCCAGGTTGATGAGCCCCGGAACGGTGATCAGTTCCGAGATTCCCTGGATTCCTTGCCGGAAGACATCGTCAGCCAGGCTGAATGCATCCGAGAGCGGGACTCGCCAGTCAGTCAGCTCCAGTAACCGGTCATTGGGGATCGTGATGAGAGTATCCACCTCACCCTTGAGCTTCTCTATCCCGCGCTCGGCTACCTCTGCTCGTCTTGCGCCCTCGAAGGCAAAAGGTGTGGTCACGACCCCAATGGTCAGAGAGCCTGCTTGACGTGCGAGGCGAGCGACGACTGGGGCCGCTCCAGTCCCTGTCCCGCCTCCCATACCAGCGGTGACAAACACCATGTCCGCGCCGTCCAGCACCTCGTACACTTCGTCAGCCGACTCCTCCGCTGCCTTCTCTCCAACCTCCGGGTCCCCTCCGGCCCCCAGTCCGCGGGTTGCCTTGGCGCCGATCTGCACCGTCTGGGGAGTGCGAGAGAGCATCAGCGCTTGAGCATCGGTGTTGACAGCCACGAATTCTACGCCCATGAGCCTCTCTTCTATCATCCGGTTCACGGCGTTGCACCCGCCGCCACCAACGCCTATGACTGTGATAGAGGCAAAGTTCTCTTGGTACTGTCGAGATTCCATCGCTGTTCCCTTGGTCGATCTAGAGGAGAGTTGCCTTGGGTCCGGGCCTAGGGTCATAGTGAGACGCGAACTGCTCTAGCACGTCACGCTCGATCAACCACTTGTTGGAGAAACGAATCGCTGGCAGCTTTCCTTGGCGGATCAGCCGCCGGACAGACTCGGGGTGGATGTTCAGCCGCCGGCCTGCATCCAGGACGTCAGCGTATTTCTCTAGCAGCGCGTTCTTGCTCATCAGACTCGGTATTTGTTGTACTGTCCAGCAGTACAACGAGAAAATACCCCAAACCGGCCAATGTGTCAAGTCTGTGTTATAATGTCTGCCACGGAGGGCCGGATTGACCGACAGAAAACGTGGCTGGGGGCAGTATCGCACCGCGCCCAAGGTGGCGGACCTGTTGCTGAGCTGTTGCATGCGACGGTCCGGGGACCAACTACTGGACCCCAGTTGCGGAGAGGGGGTGTTCCTGGAACGCGCCGCCCATTTCCAGCGCTGGCTGGCAGAGAACGGCGCGGCGCCTCCCGGCGGGCAACTCTGGGGGGTGGAAATCGACTCCCAGGCGGCTGCGTCTGCCGGAGAGACACTGGCGGCAGAGGGATTCGAGGCCCGCATTCTGGTGCGAGACTTTTTTCTCCTGCAGCCGGGCGGCGAGCTACCTGGCACTTTTGACTGCGTGGTAGGTAACCCGCCGTACACCCGTTCAGAGTGGTTGGGTAGCGCGGGCGATGGCACTGACTATAAGACGATGCTGGCCGAGAGTGCTGGGTCCGGGCCCAATGGCGCACCCTTGACCCGGTTGAGCAGGCGGTCTGGTCTGCATGCTTACTTTGTGGTGCATGGCTTGAGGTTCCTACGCCCCGGCGGCCGGCTCGGGTTTGTGGTCTCCAACTCCTGGCTCGATGTCGCATTTGGCGAGGAGTTGAAGCGGTTCATCCTAGAGCACTCAAGGATAGTCGCGATAGTTGAGTCCTCCGTGGAGAGGTGGTTCACCCAGGCCAAGGTGAACACCTGCCTGGTGATCCTGGAAGAGTGCGATGACCCGGCTGCCAGGGCGAGCAACCGAGTCCGCTTCTCCCAGTTGAACTGGCCCTTGGACTCCTTTGTCAACTCTCCGCCCGGCGATTCCCGCCGGCTGGCAGAGGTGAGGACTCTTGTTGAGCGTGTGCTCAGCGATGGCTCGCTTCAGGGAGCGGAGGTGCGGGTCCGTCTGGTAGAGCAGGGCGACCTCGAGCCAGAGCAGAAATGGGGCCCCTTCCTGAGAGCGCCGGAAGTGTACTGGCACGCGCGCCGATCTGCGAGCACTGTCAGCTTGGGGGAGATTGGCGAGTTGCGGCGGGGGTTGACCACCGGGGCAAACGGCTTTTTCTACCCGGCCCCGGAACAGGTAGATCAGTGGGGAATCGAGCCCGAGTTCACGAGACCACTGCTGAAATCCCCCAAGGAGTTGAGTAGCATTCGGGTTGCCCCGGAGGATTTGAGCGGGTCTGCGCTGACGGTGTCGCAGCAGAGAGAGGAGTTGGCCGGAACGAATGTGCTGCGTTACATCGAGTGGGGCGAGAAGCAAGGCTATCACAAGCGGCGGACCTGTGCCGCCCGCCCGCTCTGGTACAGTCTGAGGTTCCCCAAGGACGCTCAAGACCGGACCGTCGTCTGGGTGAAGGGAGTATGGAATCGTCATTTCGTCCCCTTGCTCGAAGGGTCGGCGGTGGTTGATCAGCAGTTCTACACGCTAGCGGTGGATCCAGAGTTGGTTGACGTGATGGCAGCCCTGCTGAACAGTACCTGGGTCGCGCTGCAGGCCGAGCTTGCGGGGCGGAGCAACTTTGGCGACGGTGTGTTGTGGTTGGCGGTATGTGATGTGCTTGGCCTGCGGCTGCCTGACCCTCGGGTTCTCTCCTCGGCCGACAGGCGCGCCCTGGTACAGGCTCTGGACCTGATCTCCCAGGAGCCCCTTCTTCCTCTGTCTCAACAGGTGGCCTCCGCCGGCCGGCAGGCGTTGGACGAGGTTGTGTTTGATCTGCTGGGATTGAGCCGGAGCGAGCGACTGGCCGCAGTGGAGGCTGCGGTCGGCCTGACCGAGACCCGAGTCAGACGGGCGGCGGACGGCCGGAGGCGTTCCGTATGATGAACCAGCAGGTCGCCTCCAGCAGGTACGACGTGGTTTATCAGGAGCTGAGTGGCCTCTACGGCGAGCCGAGCAGGCATCCCCAGCAGCCTCCAGTAGAGGTGCTAGTCAGCGCGATCCTCAGCCAGAACACGAATGATGCCAACCGCGATGCGGCCTTTGACCGACTCAGATCTCGCTTTGGCACCTGGGAAGCTGTAAGGGATGCCCCCACTGCTGAGGTGGTGGAGGCGATAAGACCGGCCGGCCTGGCAAACCAGAAGGGCCCGCGCATACAGAATGCGCTGCGGGCGCTGGATCACGGGGGCAGCCCAAGCCTGGACTTGATCGCCAGCATGCCTCTGGAACAGGCGAGGGAGTGGCTGATGGCGCTGCCAGGCGTGGGCCCCAAGACCGCCGCCATCGTTCTTCTCTTTGGCCTTGGCCGCCCTGCCTTCCCGGTAGACACTCATGTGCATCGGGTGACGCGACGTCTGGGTCTGATACCGAAAGGGACATCGGCCGAGAAGGCGCACGTGGTGCTGGAGCAAGCAGTGCGGCCGGAACACTACTATGCCTTCCATCTCAATCTCATACGACACGGCAGGCGAGTGTGCCGAGCTCGGAGACCCCTGTGCCATGAGTGCCAGTTGCGGTCGCGCTGTGACTTTTGCCGGCAGGCGGCCCGGCCGGAAGCGGGCTGACAACTGATCAGCCAGGCCCATGATCCGACTTGCCAGGCGCGGCCGCCGCGTGAGACTGGCCGAGTGGCCGACGGCCGCGGCCGCCAGCCCGTGTGGTGAGGCGGCGCCCGGCCGGACCAGGGCGCCGAGCGGAATCCGACAGGCGCTGGGCTCTCGTAGCTGATCTAGCCGCGCGTCGATTTCTCGAGCCTGCAGGCGCAGGCAGCAGCTATCTGTCATAAGGGTAGGCATTCCAGACATCATGAGCGAAACCTCTCCCAAGGTCAGACTGATCCTCAGCTTTGACATCCAACCAGACACGCAGCAGGTCTACTATCAGTTCATGATCAGCCAGTTCATCCCTGGAATCCAGGGGATGGGTCTGCAGATGTCGGATGCCTGGCACACGGTATATGGGGACTATCCCAGTCGCACTACTAGCTTTGTCGGGCTGGATCTCAAGGAGATGCGTGGGCTTCTCGGCACCCCCGAGTGGAGAGACCTGGAGAAACGACTCAAGGAGTACGTCTCAAACTACTCCTGGCGGATGATTCCTCTGCGAGATGGATTTCAGCTGTGAGCAGACTACTCGGCGAATGACCTGATCACTCGTGCGGTTCTGTCGCGGCTGCTGACAGCAAGGTCCCACCCCTACGTCTCTCCACCGCCCGAGGCGGGCGCTTTTCAACGCCCTCCACGCGGCACCATTGACTTTTGCAGCCCGCTGTGCTAAGATGACCCACGGTACGGTGAGCGTTGTGAGCCGGGGCGCGGCTGGTGCTCCACCTCACGTGCTGCTCGCCGGAAATGGCCACTGGCTGCTGATGGCGCCCACCTGCGGCCGCCCAGCCGGTGGCCTGGCTTGACTGGACTCATTGGGCAGCATTGGCGCGCTGGGTGCCGGGACCTGGAGCCGGAGACCCGGCTGCGTTCAGTCGCAGGACTCACTGCCGGAGCTAGAGCGCCTGCGCCGCGCCCCCATTTATCGTTGAGGAGTTATTTAGTGAGTGGCGATTTTCTCTCCCGCCTGCTTGGCATGATCGTTTTTGCCAGCCTGATGGGGTGGGGAGGGGCGGCTCTTTCCAGGCCCTTTGGCGGCTCGGTTCTGGCGTACACGACCATCTTTGGCCTGGTGGGTGCCCTGGCCGGGCTTACTGTCACCCCGTACATCACCATAATACCCTTCCGCCGCGTGCGACGAGCAGTGCAAAGGGTGCCCGTCCACGAGATCCTTGCCATCATGGTAGGCTTGGTGGTTGGGCTGATCGTCGGGGCGCTCGCTGCTCTGCCACTATCACTGCTGCCCGCCCCGTTCGGCCAGTTCCTGCCGCTGGCGGGTGCGGCTCTTTTTGGCTATCTGGGGATAGTGATCATGTCCCTGCGGAGGAGCGATGTCATCAACTACATTCGGCCGCGGGTGAGTGAGCTCGGTGTGCGCTCCGCGGGCAGCGCCTGGCGGGATATGGGCGGGGGGGTGCTGCTGGATACCAGCGTGATCATTGACGGCCGCATTGCCGATATTGCCCAGACTGGCTTTGTCAATGGGCCATTGACCGTCCCCAACTTTGTGCTCAACGAACTCCAGCACATTGCGGATAGCCCCGAAGTGCTGCGGCGCAACCGTGGACGCCGGGGACTCGAACTGCTCAATCGGCTGCAGAAGGACTCCCTGGCACCGGTGATCATCACCGACCTGGATGTGGAGGGGGTGCACAACGTGGATGACAAGTTGGTTGTGCTGGCAAAGCAACTGCGCTGTCCCATCCTCACCAATGACTATAACTTGAACAAGGTAGCCGAGCTGCAGGGGGTGACCGTTCTTAACATTAACGAATTGGCGAATGCTGTGCGCGCCGTATACTTGCCGGGAGAGGACTTGACCCTGCGCATCATTCAGGAAGGAAAGGAACGTGGGCAGGGTGTAGGGTACCTGGATGACGGGACCATGGTGGTGGTCGAGGATGGGGAAGCCCACATTGATGACACGGTTGACACAGTAGTGGCCAAGGTGCTGCAAACGGCCGCTGGCCGCATGATTTTCGCTCGCCTGCGAGAGCGGAAGTGAAGGCCAGAGCTACGCGTGTTAGGCGAACCGCCATGCTGCCTAAGTGGTGGGTCTGCACGAGGATCTTCAGCCAGCGCGCGGGCGGCATCTGCCGGTGACCGACTGCTGACTAGTCACCCTGAGCACTGGGGTCCGGCGGACGGACTGCTACGAGTGACGACAAGGCCCAGGTAACGCTCCGCGCCTCTATGGCCTCGCTGGGAGGGCGGGGGATTCGCCAACTGGAGTGATGAGGGAGAGAATCAGTCATGCCCCTCCGGGTATACAACGTACTGACACGTAGAAAGGAAGAGTTCGAACCCACTCAGGAAGGGCGGGTCCACATGTATGTGTGTGGTCCGACCGTCTATGATCACTCGCACATTGGCCATGCCAAGCTGTATGTCTCGATGGACACAATCGTGCGCTACCTCCGGTACCAGGGTTACACCGTCCGTTACGTCCAGAACATCACCGACGTTGGGCACCTGTTGGACACCGGCGAAGACAGGATAATGAAAGGCGCCCGGCGGGACCGTCTGGAGCCTATGGAACTAGTCGAGCGCTACACACGGTCATATTTCAAGGATATGGATGCACTCGGCGTTGTCCGCCCCGACATCTCTCCGCGTGCAAGCGGGCACATCCCTGAGCAGATAGCTCTCGCCCAGACGCTGATCGACAAAGGGCATGCCTATGAGGCCGGCGGCTCGGTCTACTTTGATGTCTCGTCGTGGCCCGAATACGGCAAGTTGTCGGGCCGCCGCGTGGACGAGATGCAGTCGGGCGCTCGGATCGCAGTGCTGGATGAGAAGCGCCATCCGGCCGACTTTGCGCTCTGGAAGAAAGCCGAGCCAGAGCACATCCTCCAGTGGGACAGCCCCTGGGGAAGAGGCTACCCAGGTTGGCATGCCGAGTGCTCAGTGATGGCTCAAAAGTACCTGGGCCAGCCCTTTGACATCCATGGCGGTGGTCTGGAGAATATCTTCCCGCATAATGAAGGCGAACTTGCCCAATCTGAAGCGGCCCAGGGTGTGCCCTTTGCCAACTACTGGCTTCTTGCCGGCACGCTTTCGCTGGACGGCGTCAAGATGAGCAAGAGCCTGGGCAACACCATCACTATCAAGGAGGCGGTCAGTCGCTGGCGGCCGCTCATCATCCGTGCCTTCATGCTCTCTACCCACTACCGGAATCCGGTGGACTTTTCCGAGCGGGCGGTCCAGGCTGCTGGCAAGGGGTGGGAGAGAATCAATAGCGCCGCGCTGCGGGTCCGCCGCAGGCTTGGCTCGGCGCCAGACGGCGACGCGGACCCCGGCTTTCACGACTTTTCGGCAGCAAAGAGAGCAGAGTTCCTGGATCACATGGACGATGATTTCAACGCCAGCGCTGCTCTAGGCGTGCTCCATGAGTTCACCCGCGGGGTCAACACATTGCTCGGAGCCGCAGAGGAGCCCACTCGTGGGACTCTGGAGGAAGCTGACGGGTTCTACCGTCAGCTGGCAGGCGACGTGCTGGGAATCCTCTCTGAAGAGGTGGCGGACAGCTCAAGCGCTGAGCGAGAGGCCGGGCTGATAGAACTACTCATTGAGCTCCGGAGCCAAATGCGCGAGAGTGCCTCCTGGGCCGAGGCAGATCGCGTCCGAGCCCGGATGAAGGATCTGGGCGTTGTTCTGGAGGACGGCCCGGAGGGCACCACCTGGCGAATCGCCGAGGAGGGGTGATGATTACTGCCTCTGTGCCCGGGGGCCCGCCAGCGGCCCGCCACACTGATGCCTTGGGCGAGGATGGTCGCCCCGGAGTGCTTTGCCTAGCGCGGTTCCGGTCATACCCTTCGAGAGACGTCTAGCATATGGTTAGGCGGCGAGACCGCGGGTGGCAGCTCTGCGCATCGCTCTGCTGAAGGACTTGCCGGCGCCTGGATGGCAGGGTGGGAAGCTATGCCGGCCCTCTGCGGGCGCCAACGAGCTTCTGGCACTGGCAGTGTGACCGACTTGACGCTCGCGGTGGACGTACTTTACGGCCGCAACCCGGCCCTTGAATCCCTGCGAGCCGGACGGCGCGTCCCACGGCGCCTGCTGCTTGCCCAGGGCGTTGAAGGGTGGGCTGGTCAGTCTGAGGCGACCCGTCTGGCCTCGGAGGCCGGCGGCCTCATCCAGCGTGTCCCCAGAGCTGAACTCGCGGCGCTCACTGGCCGCCGCCAGCATCAGGGAGTTGCCCTCGAGACCAGTGGCTATCCCTATGCAGAGGTGAGCTGCATGTTGGATGCAGCGCGCAGCGCGGGCGAACCCCCTTTCCTGTTGATTCTGGATCTGATTCAGGATCCGCAGAACGCTGGCGCTGTGATGCGCACTGCCGAGGCTGTGGGGGTCCACGGCGTCCTGCTGCAGAAGCGACGTGCCGTCGGAATCACGCCGGCGGTAGTGCGAGCCTCATCTGGGGCTACCGAGCACCTGCGGATTGCCCAGGTAACCAACCTCGTCCGCTCGATGCGACAGCTCCGACGAGTCGGTGTGTGGCTCTATGGGCTGGAGGAGAGGCCAGGAGCCATCCCCCACCACCAGGCGGATCTGGAAGGTCCGGTGGCCCTGGTGCTGGGGAGCGAAGGCGCTGGCCTGCGCCGACTGGTGCGAGAGACGTGTGACTTTTCGATGGCGATTCCCATGCGGGGTCGCGTCGAATCGCTCAATGCGGCCGTCGCTGGCTCTGTGGCACTGTACACTGTCTGGCAGAAGAGGGGATTCCAGGGTGCGCGGGCAGCGGAGACCGGCGTCACGATTGCTCCCTGAGCCTGCAAGGATACACCCGAGTCCGCGGTTGGCCAAGACGCGACCGCTCTGCAAAGTAGCGCGCTCTGGGAGTGCCGGGTGATACGCCGTGGGATTGGCTCGGAGTACAGCCTCAGGCGTCTCCGGGGAAATCAAAGAAGGAGAGCACGTTCATGATGGCGGTCACGTCGCCAGTGACCTTGACCCGGCCGCCCATGTAGGCCGCCACAGCGTTCAGGCTGCCGCCAAAGACGGCCACCAGGTCCTCCGCGCTTATCCTAATGGTGGCGGTGGGGTTGCGGAGTTGCCCCGCGGCCACGCGGCACTCGCCGTCCTCGATCTGCAACCCCCACTCCCCGCCGTCCTCGCCACCAACCGAGAAATTCAAAGCGAGCTCGACCGGACCCGCTTTGTCACGCTGGAAGGCGGGCGGCATGGCATCAAAGACCTGCTGCGGTGTTTCGAACATCCTGTGCTCCCCTGAGTCTGTCGCGGCTCCGAATTGATCGGTCGAGAGTATAGCCAGCAGAGCTGTGCTTGTCAAGCGCTCAGAGTGAAGGTGTTGACCAAAGAGCCCGCCGGCGGCGGGAGGGAAACGTGGGCCCACCTGTCTCCCTCCTGCAGCACAGAACTGCTGGCAGAATGCCGTTCCCCCTGTTTTTCCACACCCTCCGGAGTCACGTAGACGGCTGTCCGCAAGCCTGCTATAATATTCGCGCACAGTGGGAACCCCGTCGGCCCCGGCCGACGAGCTTGTGGTGGAGGAAGCTATGGAGATTGCCAATGCAGGAATCGTCTTGCCCCTGATCACGGTTGCCGCGATCGCTGGGGTCGCTCTGTGCGCGTACCTCCTTTTCCGCGCCCTGCGGGGCATGAGGGCCAAGAGCGGGGAGGCCGGCCCTGCTGAACCTGCGAAGCAAAAGGGGGAAACCGGCCCTGCTCCCGCGGCGGGGCAGGAGAGCCGCCCGGACAAGCAGGCGACTGGATTGGAGCCGGGCGATGCCCTTCCCCAGAAGGAAGAGCAGCTTCCCCCGCCGCCCTGGTCAGAAGTTCCGCCCCATGATGAAGACGAGGTAGAGATCTTTCGAGTGCTGCGGGTGGGGCCGATGAAGCAGCTGGTGGTGGAACTGGATGGAAGACGGCACCGCAGACTTGCCGAGATTGAGGACGGCGCGTTAGGCCGCCGCGTTCTGCTGGCCATCCAGGAGCTAGTTGACTTTGCTGGTCCCCATGGGCGGCGGGCGCTGCCGGAGATGCATCGCTACTCCCAGACGGAGGCCCCGGAGGAGGAAACGCCGGCCCAGAAGGCGTTCCTGGATGAATTACAAGAATCGCCTGTTGAGGAGGCCACCGCACCCAAGGTTGATGTGGTAGGGTTCTGGCGCAAAGGGCTTGGGCGTTCCGGGCGCGGCGGAGCCAGCGAGGAAGTGCAGCCTGTCTCCATCATCGACGAGATCGAGGAGTTGCTGCAGTCGCGGCTTGCCGAGGTTACAGATATGGCTGGCCGGTCCATACATTTCGGCAGCGACTCGGCAGGCGAACTCCGCATTGAGGTGGACGGCCTGCTGTATGGGAGCCCGGATGAGGTCCCGGATGAGGAGGTCGCCGCCTTGCTTAGGTCTTGCATCAAGGCCTGGGAGGAGCGCTAGAGGCCTCTCGATCCGCCGGATCGGCCGGGTGAGGCCCCATGCGGCTCTGGACTGGGACCGGGGGCTCGTGGGGCGAGTGCCGATTGTGGTGCTGCGTCGGCGGGATGGGTGTTGGTCTGCTGCGCCCCTGTGGGCACTTTGGCGCTGAGCGGCGAACGGGGATGGGACACAGGTGAGGATCGCCCGGTTTCTGCTTGGAGAGGGCACTGCAGCCATGGCGGTGCTGGAGGGAGACGTTCTGCGGGCTTTGGAGGGGAATCTGCATGATGGCCCGGCTGCCGGCCGTCGCCTGGCTCAACTGGCCGATGTCCGGCTGCTGGCCCCCTGCCAACCGGGCAAGATCATCGCCGTTGGACGGAACTATGCCGCCCATGCGGCCGAGCACGATGCTGAGGTGCCTGCCGAACCGCTGATTTTCCTCAAGCCTCCCAGTGCCGTGATCGGGCCGGGCGATCAGATCATCTTGCCGCGTCAGTCAGAGAGGGTGGAGCACGAGGCGGAACTGGCGGTTGTGATTGGGCGTCGCGGCAGGCGCATTCCTCGTGAATCGAGCCTGGAGCATGTGCTGGGATGCACTTGCGGCAACGACGTGACTGCGCGCGACCTGCAGCGTTCAGACGGGCAGTGGACGCGCGCCAAGGGATTCGACACTTTCTGCCCCCTCGGCCCGTGGATAGAGACCGATCTTGATCCTCAGGGCCTGGCGGTTACCGGGAGCGTGAACGGCCTGGTCCGACAACGTGGCAACTCTCGCCAGATGGTCTTTGACGTAGCCACGCTGGTTTCATACATTTCCAGCGTCATGACCTTGGAGGCGGGCGACGTGATCCTGACTGGGACACCGGCCGGGGTTGGACCGCTGGCGGCCGGCGATGTGGTGACGGTGGAGGTGGAGGGAATCGGCGTGTTGAGCAACCCGGTAGCGGCCGAGTGAGAATCCGGGACCGAGACTGGCGTTCCAGTGCGGCCCGGATGGAGGAACCGCCGGCCCACCCCCACCCGCTCTTGGTCCTGTAGCCGAGAACCGCGTTCCGTGTGTTCTACTACATCCTCTGATATCCTCTTCCGCCAGGAGGTCTAATCTGGTATAATGAGTTCACTTGGGGATGACAGGCTTCGACGGGGAAGGCTGGTCATGGACGGCAAGCCGAGGTGCTCTTTCCTCGTTAAACCAGAGCAACATAGTTAGGTGCCAAGAACACCAACTACGCGGCTCTCCCCCTCGCCGCATAAGCGAGGCTTGAGCCTGGTCCCTTGCGAGGGGCCGCGCCCCCGGCGGCTGTTGGCCGGTCAGCCGGCGACCGGGCGTCAGAAAAACCGGCATGCAGCCTCGCAACGCCGATAGCGGGGACCAAGATCCCGTCGGCTGGTCGGTGAGCGACCGTGTTGGTCCGGGCGCCTCCGACGAGAGAGAAATAGGCTGACTATGCTTGTAGATGTCCGTGCCCGAATTCTTCGGACCCGGGTTCGATTCCCGGCATCTCCACCTGATGGGCATCCTCACCCACTCTCGGGTGAGGTGATGCGTGATGTGCCAGGCCAGACCGCTGCACGTCACGCGTGGCATTGCCCGGCGAGTCACTAGGGGAGAACCAGATGGCGATCTACCTTGATTCCGCAATCCACGATGAGGTGCGCGAGGCGATGGAATGGGGCTTTGTTGCCGGCATTACCACCAATCCAACGCTGCTGGCTGCGAGCGGAGACATCTCCCTGGACGCGCTCAAGCCTTTGTGCAAGCTCGTGCCTGGCAAGGTTTTCTATCAACTGACCGCCCGTAGGCACCCCGCTATGCTGCTTGAGGCGCAGGCTGCCTTCAGTGTGAGCCCGAGCCAGGTGGTTCTCAAGGTGCCCTGTACGTTGGACGGACTTCAGGCGGTGGCTCGCCTCTCGCTGGAGATACCATG
Organism: Ardenticatenales bacterium; assembly: GCA_030593075.1. GTDB lineage: Bacteria > Chloroflexota > Anaerolineae > Promineifilales > UBA4811 > JAUVHW01. The sequence continues at coordinate 5,627 of JAUVHW010000026.1, read as the reverse complement.
CGCGGTAACGGCGGTTTTCAGTCCGGCCCAGGCCTTCATGGCCCGGGAAGCCGGGGCGCAGTACGTGATCACCTACGTCAATCGGAGTACCGAGGTGATCGGGGACGTTGCCGCGCTGATCGGCCCTCTGGCGATGGCGCTGGAGAGTCGCGCCCGTGGGTCTGCTGAGCTGATGGCCGCTAACATCAAGTCGCCATCCCAGGCTGTGGCGACCCTCAATGCTGGAGCCCGCCACATGACGCTGCCCTTTGACGTGATCAAGGAGATGGCTCGCCATCCCCTTTCTGAGCAGGCGGTTGAGCGGTTCGATCTGGCCGTAGGGGGAGCCTAGGGGCCTCGCCGGAAACGCAGCCCGCCGGGCTCTGGCGGGGAGCCTGCCACTCTCCTCCGCCAAGCTGCGCTGCCGCAGTAACTAGTCGTTCCTTCTCTGTGTGGGTTTTCTGCTTGAAAGCCCTCTCAGCTTGCATAGCAGCTCTTCGGCCTGCAAAGCGCCAGACTGCGCGGAGTATCACCGGCCGGCGACCAGCGGTGTACCTGGCCCCCCGACCCGCGTTGTGCTCCCGAACCCGGCGTTCAACGTCAATGGAGATGCCGGTGTACAAGGTGCCCCCGGCGCACTCCACGACATAGAGGTACCACGGTCGCTCCGTCATCACTCGGAGCGGTCCAGGACCTGACGCAGTCTCTGGAGTTGCTCTGTGATCATAGTGGCGTCCTGCCTATACTCCAGGGTGACCGCCCTCGGCCGAGCCACGCCCAAGAACCAGGCCAGCAGCTCATAGTCCTCATCCTGCAACGGCTCGTGAGCGGCCGCCAGGCGGCCGGGGTCGGGCGCTCCACGGGCGGCCGAGAGCTGCTGCCTCCTCACCCTCGGGCGCGGTCCGCTGACGTGAACTTCCATCAGTCTGTCCAACGGAAGTCGCTCGATGTATGCGCGGACTGGCTGCTCCAGCAGGGCTGCCGAGACCCGAGCGTGGGCCATGTCGAGCAGCAGGCGGCAGCTGGTTTCCTTTATCACCTGCGTGATGAACGTTGGGTCGACCAGGTACGCGTGACCCCCGCAGTGCGAGCGAGGCATGTTCTCCGCCAGAATGGGAGCCGGAGACTTGGCTGCCCAATGACCCAGGACCCTGACCGCCTGCCTCCTGGCGACCGGCCGCGGGACCAGGGCAGGAAACGGCCAGTGGTAGCCCAGCAGTGACCAGGCCAGCTCGAGGTGTGTCGAAACCCAGAATGCGCTCAACCGGCGGGCACGAGCTATGCGCTCTGCAGCCCACCGCGTCGTGCGCGGCCAGGCCACACCACACCTTCCGATACGTGCAGCAACACCGGTCGTGATAGGGACCCCCGCGGGTCTGCCATCCACGACATGACCTTGATAAGGTCGATGCAGATGTCGCCAGAGGTGATCAGGCGCGGCGCCTGGCCACCGGCCAGGTCGGCCGCCAGCAAGATGCGTGTCATCGGACCCTAGTCGACGCTCAAGTGACGCTCAGGTGGGGGGACCTGGACCGCTGTTCGCGCCAGAAGGCGCACGCGGTGTTGCACCCTGAGCAGGAAGCTCAGGGTTCGGGCAGGCTATTCGGCGGCTGGTTCTCCAGCCGCTGAAATCGATATGCGAGCTGGCCGGGAATCCGGCCCACCAGCCGGGCGCCCTCGGCCGTGTGCGTCTCCTGCTCCACCGATCCTTGCTCATGGAAGAGGGCCGTCAGCGCTCCTTGCTGGTACGGAATCAGGACGTCCACACGAATCCAGGTGGCAGACAGTACGGCTTCGATCTCTGTCAGCAGCCTGTCCACGCCCAGACCGGTGAGAGCGGAGATCGGGATGGCCGTTCCGCGCTGGGCAGCCAGTTCCGCTAGCTGCCCATCGTCGGCCAGCAGGTCGGTCTTGTTCAGGGCCACGACTGAAGGCAGCCTATCCACTTCCAGCTCGGCCAGCGTGTCCTCCACTGCCTCGGCCTGAGCGGCCGCGTGGGGATGCTCTGCGTCGACAACGTGGAGCAGCATGTCCGCCTCGGCGATCTCTTCCAGCGTGGCCCTAAAGGCGGCCACCAGCATTGTCGGCAGCTTCTGGATAAAGCCGACTGTGTCCGTAAACAAGGCCTCGCTCCCGGTGGGCAGCTTTACGCGGCGCGTCGTCGGGTCGAGGGTCGCAAAGAGCTTGTCGGCCGTAAGCACCTCTGCTCCGCTCAACCGATTCAGCAGAGTGGACTTGCCGGCATTGGTGTATCCGACGATGGCGACCACCGGGATTGCACTGCGCCGGCGCTGCGCACGATGCCGGCTCCGGTGGGCCCGTACCTTCTCCAGCTCCTCCCTTACTTGGCCGATACGTTGGCCAATGATACGCCGGTCGGTCTCCAGCTGAGTCTCGCCTGGCCCGCGCAGCCCAACGCCGCCAGTTCCGCCTCCGGCTCGGCCTCCAGCCTGGCGGGCCAGGTGAGTCCACATGCGCGTCAGGCGCGGAAGGCGGTACTGCAGCTGAGCTAGCTCTACCTGAAGCTGCCCTTCGCGGGTCCGCGCATGCTGGGCAAAGATGTCCAGAATGAGCGCGGTCCTGTCCACCAGGTGGACTCTCTCGCCAAAGGCCATTTCTAGCTCGCGCTGGTGGCGCGGAGAGAGTTCGTCGTCAAAGATCACCAGATCGGCGTCCAGTTCCTCGATCAGCAGCTTGGCCTCTCTGACCTTGCCCGATCCCATAAAGGTGGCTGGGTCGATCCGGTTCACACGCTGATGAATCTGGCCGACAACCTGGGCGCCGGCCGTCTCCGTCAGTTGGGCCAGTTCGGCCAGGCTCTCCTCCACGCTCAGGAGGGGCTTGCTGCGCTTGACCTCTACACCGATGAGGAACGCGCTTTCCCGATCTTTGGTCTGGATGGTCATACCTATCGCAGTTATGGGGTGCAGGAACCGCGGCCGATCGACTAGTCGGGCAGCCCGTCCACGATCATGACGCGAGGATGCTCGATCTGCACGTCGAAACGGATCTCCTCTTTCTGGCCTGGCTCCAAGGTCAGATCCCACTCCAACAGGTTCATCTCAGTAGCCTCTGTCGGTTTTGGATGCGCAGACTCTAGCCGGACCTTGACCTGCTCGTGGCGCGGCAGCGGGTAGTGGTCGCGCACGATGACGGTCTCGGGGACCGGTCTGAGGTTCTCGACCTCAATCTGGTAGCCGAAGCTCAGCCGCCGCTTGTCCCGGATGATCGTCTTGTCTACCTGCCGCGCTACCATTTCGCGCTTGACCTTGATCCGGTCGTCCACTCCCAGGGCCAGTTCGAACTGCTCGTTGGGAGCTACCAGTTCCAGCTCGGTCGGCCCGACGAACTCTTCACCGGCAAAGACGTTGGCCCGGCCGGGCAAGAAGACCGCCTCGGTGGCATTGGTGACCCGCGCCCGGCGATGGGCAACCTCAGCCAGTTTGGGGGCGGTCACATAGTCCAGTTCGGGCTCCAACCAGTAGCTGGCCACGGTCACCTTGTGAGGCTCGCCGTCGGAAGGAATGCTCGCCAGAGCGCCGACGCGGAATGTCACTGCCGCGCCGGTGGTGTCTACCGTGGCGGTCGAGACCTCAGCCTGGTAAGGTTCTGCTACTGCGACCGCCCCGGCCTCCGGTACAACGCGAGCGGCCATCTCGGCCCTCACAGGCGCGGCCGCCGGGGCTTGCAGGGCCTGAGCCAGCGGCCGGCCCTTAGGGACCGGCAGTGGGCGAACACGCAGGTACCAGGGGTCAAGCTCGGGCAGTGTGCCGGTGACCGCCGGCCGGGCAGTCGACAGAACGAGTTCGACACTAGTCCAGTCTTCGCCGGTTTTCTGCTGCACCTGCGCCAGGTATGTCATCTCCAGCTTGGGTTCCTGGCTCTCAGCCGTCGCCTCCCAGAAGCGCACGTCGTAGAGCGGTCGCCAGGAAGCATTGCCCAGTGTGTAGGTGACGTCCGCCTCGAACTGCCCCGGCTCGGTCACCTCCACGTCTATCTTGGCTACGAATCGCCGGCGCGGCCGGGCGCCGGACAGCCGCTGCAGTTCCTGGCGCAGTTTCTTTAGCGTTTTGGCCGTTTCGCGGCGCTCTACCTTGATGGTCTGCAGTTCGGACCTGAGAATGGATCCCTGCGCGCGGACATAGTCCAGCAGCTCAGCCTGATCTGACACCTGCGTGCGGCCGAAGGCCAGCCCCTTGGCAAAGATCTCAGTCTGGCCTGCTAGTTCCTCCAGGTGCGCCAGCTGTGACTGGACGGCCTCCGACTCGCTTTCGCGGGCAGCGTCCTCATCCTCGAGATTCTGGATCTCCGTCTCCAGCTCCCTCGCGCGCTCGGCCGGGGTTTCCCGGAAATGCACCCGCTCCACGCTGACGCCCAGAATGCGGACCTGGGCCTGGCCCCGACCTGCGGCGCGCACTGAATCCGGGTCCAGCCCGTGGGGTAGATCTGAGATGACCAGGGTGTGCGGACCGTGCTGCAGCTCGGTCTTCCCGCGCCGCAAGACGCGCGCCCGGTCCGGGTACACCGTTACCTGACTGATGGTGGTCTCTATTTCCGTCATTTGTGTCCCTCTGCTACTGCGTCTATGGAAGAGCTATCTGGGTGGCGACAAGTGGCTGAGGCGTCGCCCTGGGCCAGTCCTGCCAGGAGGATGGGTCTTCCACCAAGCGGCCTGTGGGCCTGACCGCAGGCCATGCGCACTCTGTCCGTTGCGCTCGACTCCAGGATTCTATCCCGAAACGCGGCCTCCAGCAAGCGCGTCCGGCACGGCCCGCCCGCCAACCAGCTCTGCTTCGACCGGCTGCCCCGCACACTACTCGCGGGCACTGTAAGGTGGTTCGCCGGACTCCAAGAAAGTCTCCAACGTTCGTCCCACCCGCTCGAGGCTGGCTGCGCTCACCTTGTCAGCTGTGTCGCCAGTCGTGTGCCAGTAGGGATAGTCGAAATCAATCATGTCCACGGCCGGGATTCCCAGGCGTGCAAAGGGAGTGTGATCGTCGAGCATCGAGTAGCGGTACTCGGCGACAATGGTGTCCCCGTAGCCGAGGCGGGCGGCTGTCTGCCAGATTGCCCTCATCAGTCTCGGATCGGAGTTGCGTTCGTAGTAGATCTGCTGGTCTGCGTCTCCTATCATGTCGACGACGATCACGAAATCCGGCCGGACCGCGAGGTGAGAGGCCATGTAGCTGCTTCCTACGATCCACTCCCAACCGTCGAGCCGGCCATTGTCCTCGGCGTCAAAGAAGACCAGCCAGACCTGGTAGGGAATCTTGCCAGGTTCCAGCACCTGGGCCAGCTCCAGGAGAACGGCCGTCCCGCTGGCCCCGTCGTTGGCGCCCATCACCGGCTCTTCGGGGTGCTCTTGGTCCTGGTCAGCGCGCATGCGGGTGTCATAGTGGGCTCCGAGCAGAGCTATTGGTCTGCCGGCCGGCCCTGGCAGCCTGGCGATTATGTTGCGGCACTTGACTCCCTGGTAGGGAAACTCTTGCGCTTCAACCTCCCAGCCCAGTTCCTCTAGGTTCTCGATGATCCAGTCGCCTGTGGCCCACCCGGATTGCGAGCCTGCCGGCCGGAAGCCGAATTCGGTCTGTTTGACAACCAGCCGGTAGGCCTGCTCGCCATCAAAGACCGAGCGCCGGACGGGAGTG
>JAUVHW010000007.1 GCA_030593075.1 Ardenticatenales bacterium | reverse complement strand
TGGCGGCCCTCATCTGCACTCACAACTTGATGGCGCTGGTGCTCACCGCTGTCCTTGGAGCCTGGGTGGTGTGGCAGCTCTGCTGCTGCCCGTCCAGTCTCGCCTCTGGACCGCCGCGTCGCACGCTGCTGGTGTCCCTGGCGGCCCCATTCCTGCTGGGTATGGCGCTTTCCGCCTTCTTCTGGCTGCCGGTACTGCTGGAGTGGGACGCCGTGCAGTTGGGCAACCTGGTTTCGCAGGGCGGGCATTTTGACTTTCGGAACCATTTTCTCAGCCTCTCCGAGCTGTTCCGGCCGACATCGCTGCTCGATCTAGGCGCCACCGAACCCCAGTATCATTTCAGCCTGGGGGTGGCTCAGTGGTTGCTGGGGCTGGCGGGAGCGGCCAGCCTGTTCTGGCGGAGGAGCCCAGGCCGGCCGGCAGCCGTTTTCTACGCACTGCTGTCAATTGCGCTTGTACTGCTGGTGCTGCCGGTCTCCGCCCCCATCTGGGAGCGGGTCCCGCTGATGCCCCTTCTGCAGTTCCCCTGGCGGCTGGTCGGTCCCTTGTCCGCATGCTTGGCAGTCCTGGCCGGCGCCGCGATGGCGGCGTTCGACGGAATCCGGTCGGTAGGCTGGGCGGCCGCCGGCGTCGTCGCGCTCATTCTGCTGCTGGCAATGCCTCTCACCTACCCTGAGGAATGGCCGGCCGAGTTCGGCCCAACCGATCCTGCCGGGATCCTGGCGCGCGAGCAGGAGGGGCGATGGTTGGGTACTACCTCGGGCGGGGATTTCTTGCCCATCGACGTCAGGGCGTTGCCGCCCGCCAACTCGCAGGTGCTAGAGTCGTATCGCGCAGGCGGCCCGGTGGACCGGGTCAACCGGGCAACACTCCCGGCCGGCACCTCGGTGACCCTGGTCGGAGAGCGACCCCTTTCGTGGACCTTCCAGGTGGACGGCGACGAAGGATTCGTCTTTCGGCTGTTTCATTTCTTCTTCCCCGGCTGGACCGCGACCGTGGATGGCCGGCCGGTATCCATTGAGCCGGCCAAGCCGGACGGCCTTGTCACCTTCAGGGTTCCCTCCGGCCAACGTCAGGTAAGCGTCTCGTTCCGCGACACGCCCGCGCGCCGGGTCGCCTGGGGCGTCAGCGGCGTCGCGCTGGTGCTGTGCATCCTGGTAGCTGTCCGCTTCCCGCGGAGTGATGAAGCGATCGTCCCCCGCCCTGGCCGTCCCCTCTTCTATCGCGTGACCGCGGTTGCCCTGGCCGTGTTGGTCTTCAAGGTCGGCGTGGCGGACCCGTTGGGCTGGTTCCGGCTGCGCTCTCAGGGGTTGGAGGTGGAGCGGGCGGACCAGACTGTCTTTTATCAGGTTGGCGAGGAGGTCGCGCTGATTGGCTACGATTGGCGGCCGGCGACGCCCGGTGAGGCGGCCGAGGTGACCCTGTACTGGAAGGCGCTCCGGCCGGTTCCCACCAACTATCAGGTGTTCGTTCACCTGCGGGACGAGAGCGGTGCGGTTGTGTCTCAATCCGATAGGCTCAACCCAGGCGACTACCCGGCCCGACGATGGCCGCTGGACCAGTACGTGCGAGACCCTCATCGGTTGGCGCTTCCTGCCGAGATGCCATCGGGCGAGTACCGTCTGGCCGTGGGGCTCTGGCTGATGGCCGAGGGCGAGCGCCTGCCGGTCCGGGACGTTGCCGGCCGCGAATTGGGTGATAGTGTTTTCCTGGTAACGGTGAGCTACTGAGCCAATGGAGGGACATCATGACTGTGATGGCCAAACGTGAAAGGCTGGCGGCCGCAATTGAGGGCCGGCCGGTGGACCGGCCGCCGGTGGCGCTCTGGCGCCACTGGCCGGTGGATGATCAGCGGCCCGAGGACCTGGCCTGGGCGGCCGTCAAGTTCCAGCAGCAGTACGATTTTGACTTTGTCAAGGTCACTCCAGCCAGCAGCTTCTGTGTACGGGACTGGGGCGCGACTGACGAATGGCGCGGCCATTACCACGGAACGCGCGAATATGACCCGCGGGTGGTGACCAGCGCCGAGGACTGGCGCCGGCTGGAGCCTCTAGACCCGACCCAGGGCGCCCTGGGCGCTCAGCTAGAGGCGCTGCGGCTGATCCGGGAGGGCCTGGGACCTGACGTGCCTATCATTCAGACCGTCTTTGGCCCGCTCTCGCAGGCCAAGAACCTGGCCGGGCAGCCGCGTATGCTTGCTCACCTGCGCCAGGCTCCGGAGGCTATCGAGGCCGGGCTGCGCACCATTCAGGGGACCACGCGTAGCTTTGTGGAAGCTGTCCTGCAACTGGAGATCGACGGTATCTTTTACGCGGTGCAGCACGCCCAGGCCCATCTGCTCGCCGCCGACGAGTACCGCCGGTTTGGCTGCGCGTACGACCGGCCGATCTTGGAGCGGACCAGCTCTGGCTGGCTCAACGTGCTGCACCTGCACGGGGAGAACGTCCATTTTGACCTCTTCTCCGACTATCCCGTGCAGGTGATCAACTGGCACGATCGCGAGACACCGCCCTCCCTGGCAGGGGGCCAGGAATGGTTCCCCGGCGCGGTTTGCGGCGGGGTGCGCCAGGAGCAGACCCTGTTGTACGGAACTGCGGAGGACGTCAGGGCTGAGGTGGCGGACGCCATTGCTCAGACTGGCGGCCGCCGGCTGATAGTCGGCACCGGGTGCGTGACGCCGGTCACAGCACCGGCGGGTAATCTCCGCGCCGTCCGGCAGGGAGTGGAGACCTCCGCCTAGTGCGCGTGATCGCCGGTGAGGCCAAGGGCCGCAAGCTCAAGACGGTGCCCGGCAGCGGCACCCGCCCCATCACCGACCGGGTCAAAGAGAACCTGTTCAATCTGATCCAGTGGGAGGTGGCAGGCAGCCGCTTCCTGGACCTATTTGCCGGCACCGGTTCGGTGGGCATCGAGGCGCTCAGTCGTGGCGCGGCCGAGGCTGTGTTCCTGGACAGTGCGCGCGCCGCCATCTCGGTCATTGATGCCAATCTAGCTCACTGCCGCCTCGAGGACCGCGCCCAGGTCCAGCGGACGGATGCTCTTGTCTTTCTGAGCAACGATGCGGGGACTCCATTTGACCTGGTCTACATTGCCCCGCCCCAGGGCCAGGGGATGTGGGCAAAGGCCCTGATGCTGCTGGACGCGCGGCCCGGCTGGCTGGCGGCCGGCGGTCTGGCGATTGCCCAGATCCACCCTGCCGAGTATGAGGAGCTGCCGCTGACCAATCTACAGTTGGTGGACCGGCGCACTTATGGCAGCACCGTGCTCTGCTTCTACGGCCGGGTGGGGGATCAGGCGTAGAGATGCTGGATGCGGTTCGAAAGGCCATCGGCCGGCGCCGGCTCCTGCAGCCCGGAGACCGGCTTGCGGTGGGGGTCTCGGGGGGACCGGATTCCCTCTGTCTGCTGCACCTCCTGACCCGGCTGCAGCCCGAACTGCAATTGGCCCTGCACGTGGCCCACCTCAACCATGGGCTGCGAGGAAAGGAGGCGGAGGCGGACGCCGAGTTCGTGCGGCTGCAGGCCACCGAATGGGGTCTGCCGGCAACCATCGCCGAGGTCCATGTTGACGCCCAGGCGGCCGAGAGTGGCATGGGGGTGGAGGAGGCAGCCCGGCAGGCCCGGTACGCGTTTCTGGTACGGGTGGCCGGCGAGGTTGGAGCGGCCAAGATTGCCGTCGGTCACAACGCAGACGACCAGGCCGAGACCGTGCTCATGCACCTGCTGCGCGGGGCCGGATTGGCAGGCCTGCGCGGCATGCTCGCCACGCAGGAGCTGGGGGATTGGCTGCTGGCGGCCGGCGCGCAGGCTGGCGAAACCCATGGCGCTGTCGTTACCCTGATTCGACCACTGCTCGAGGTCACTCGCGCGGAGATTGACGCCTATTGCCGGAGGCACCGGCTGAAGCCTCGCCTCGACCGCACCAATCTCGACGTATCCTTCCACCGCAATAGGCTGCGCCACGAGGTGCTGCCTTCTCTGGAAGAGGTCAGTCCTGGGCTGCGACAGCGGCTGTGTCAGTTGGCTGAGCTGGCATCGGCCGACCATGCCCTGCTGGAAAGCGCGCTGGATGAGAGGTGGGCGAACCTCATCGTCAGCGAATCCAGCAAGGCGATCTGGTTGGATCTTGCTGCCTGGCGAGGGTTGCCGCTCAGCTTGAGGCGAAGTTCGCTGCGCAGGGGAGTCCGGCAGCTCGGGCGCTCGCTGCGGGATCTGGCTTTCGGCCAGGTAGAGGGCGCCCGGCGGGTCGCGGAAGAGGGCGAGACCGGTGTGGAGGCTACCCTGCCAGGTGGCCTCCGGCTCAGCGTAGCCTATGATCGGCTGCTGATAGCCCCGGGCGACTATGTCGCGCCGCCACCCCCGGACTGGCCGATGCTCGGCTCCGACGCCGTTGTGACCCTGGCCCTGCCGGGCCGGACCGCGCTGCCCGGTTCCGATTGGCAGGCTGAAGTCATTCTGCTGCCCGCCGATCCCGAAACGTACGCCGCCGCACGGGCCAACCTGGATCGGTGGCAGGCCTTTCTGGATGCCGACCTTGTGGGGGAAGAGATTGCATTGCGCCCGCGCCGATCCGGCGAGCGATTCCAGCCTCTCGGCATGGGCGGCCAGAGCAGCTCGGTGACTGATTTCATGATCAACAACCGGATTCCGGCCGGCTGGCGGGACCGGGTGCCTATTCTGGCCCAGCCGGAACACCTCCTCTGGGTGGCTGGCTGGCGTCTGGACGAACGGGCCAAGGTCACCGAACGGACTAACCGGGTGCTCAGAGTAGTGTTTGCTCGGGGCTAGCGGTCCTTGCCACGGACCGCCTACTGTTTGCCATCTCACCTCGCTATGCTAGAATAGGCTCTGGTAGACAGCCGTTTGTCACGTTTCTCGGGCGGGCGACGCCGACCAATGAGGGCTCGCTGGCGAGGCGGCAGCTGCTTCCTCTCGCCCTTCGGCCGCTACCCTTAAGTACATGCTGATCGACTATCGTGTGCGGCAGCGCGAATACCTGCTGGCAATCAGCCGCGCTCTGACCGCCCAGCTGGACTTGGAGGAGGTGCTGCGGCTGATACTGCAGTCGGCCGTGGAAATCCTGGCTGGTCGGGCGGGGATCATCGCGCTCCGTGACGAGGAGGGAGGTTTTCACATCCGGGCCGCCTTTGGGATCCCGAGTCCCCTCCTGGACCTCTTTTCCCCGCTGATTGCCGCCATCCCCGATCTGGAGCGATCGGATCCGGCCGCCGTGCCGAGTTTCGACCGCAAGATGCGCATGTTGGTGCAGGCATCTGGGTTGGGGCTGACCCATGCGGTGGCGCTGCCCATGGGGGTGGGGTCGGACTTTTTGGGGTCGGTCCTGATCTTCAGGAGCGGAGGCGCCACCTTTTCGTTGAACGATCGGCAGATTCTGCGCAGCTTTGCGGACCAGGCCGCTATCGCCGTCCATAACGCACAGCTCTACCGGCAGGTGAAACAGGAGAAGCAGCGGCTGGATGCTATTCTGGAGAACAGCGCGGACGGGGTCATGATCCTCACTCCGGGCCATCGGGTCACGGTGTTTAACCAGGCGCTCAGCCGGATGACCGGGCTCAGCCCGGCCGACGCCATCGGACGCGAGCACGACGACGTCGTCAAGCTGACCGGGTTGACGACCGAGCTGAATCTATCCCAGGCCGGGGCGCGTGGATGGCCCCTCCCTGGCTCACCCCCCCTGTATGTGGAGGGGGATTTGGACCGCCCTAATGGCAGCAGGCTGAGCATTGGCATCACCTACGCGCCCCTGTGGGGTTCAGACGGCCGGCTGGTGAACATCATAGCAGACGTGCGCGACATAACTCGCTTCCGGGAAGCAGAAGAGATGAAATCCACCTTCATCTCGGTGATATCGCACGAACTCAAGACGCCGGTCGCGCTGATCAAAGGATACGCCGGCACTCTCAGGCGCGAAGATGCCCACTGGGATGCCGAAACCCTGGACGAGAGTCTGGCGGTCATTGAGGAGGAGAGCGACCGGCTCAACGGTCTCATCAACAACCTGCTGGACGCCTCTCGGCTGCAGGCCGGTGCCCTCGAGCTGGAGACCGGCCTGGTGGCGCTCGACGAGCTCGCCGTCTCGATGGTGGACAAGTTCCGCACCCAGACCAGCGCCCACATGCTCATCACGGATTTTCCGCCGGATTTCCCGGCCGTGCCCGGTGACGAGGAGCGGCTGCGCCAGGTGTTGGCGAACCTGCTCAACAACGCGCTCAAGTACTCACAGGACGGCGGCACAATCCGAGTCAGCGGCCGCGTGCAGCCGGAACAAGTGGTCATCTCAGTGGAGGATGAGGGAATCGGGCTGGCGCCCGAGGAACAGGAGCGCGTTTTTCAGCCGTTCACCCGCGTGGACAACGCGCTGAGCCGAAAGACCCAGGGAGTGGGGCTGGGACTCTATCTAGTGAGGGCGATTGTTGAAGCGCATGGCGGGCGGGTATGGGTGGAAAGCGCGCCCGGCCAGGGTGCCGCCTTCCTTGTTTCTTTGCCCCGGAACTAACCAGATGTCTGTGTATGATGTAGAGGAAGCCAAGTGCCATATCTGATGCCGACCCCGGTGCGCTGCCCGCTTTGTGGCCAGCAGTTCACCGCTCAGTTGGAGCAGATTGTTGACGTAGGCGCCGAACCGGCCGGAAGGGAACGGCTGCTTTCAGGCCGGCTGAACGCAGCTACCTGCCCACGCTGTGGCAAGGCCAGCGCATTCGCGACTCCGCTCCTGTACCATGAGCCGGCGCACGAGTTGCTCTTGATCCACGTGCCGGTGGAGCTGAATCTCCCTCAGCCTCAGCGTGAGGCGCTGATTGGCAGTCTCACCCGCACCCTGATGTCGCGCCTGCCGGCAGAAGGGCGAAAGGGCTACCTGTTCAACCCGCAGACCGTGCTGACCAGAGAGGGCCTGGTAGATCGGGTTCTGAGGGCTGGAGGGGTGCCGGCCGAGGTGCTGGAGGAGCAGCGCAAGCGGAGCCGTCTGCTAGCTCGCCTGGTCGCCGCCAGTGATGCTGAGATCGAGCCGCTGGTTAAGGCGAACGACGATGAGGTGGACGAACTCCTCTTTCAGCTGTTGGCGGCCACTATCGACTCGGCCCGACAGGCCGGCCGGGAAGACGAAGCCGAGCGGCTGACCGGCTTGCGCAATCGCTTGCTCTCTCTGGCTTCGTGGAGCCGAGAGCGGGGCATCACCCCAGAGAGGTTGGATGAGCAGCAGGTCCGCATAGAATTGGTGGAGCAGTTCCTCTCGGCCGAGGAGTCAGAGTGGCCCGAGCTGGCGCGAAAGCACAACCAGCAGCTGGATTATCTCTTCTTCCAGTTGCTCACCGCTCTGGCAGAAGGCGCGCGGGACGAACAGGCCACCCAGATGCGCAAACTGCGTGACCGCCTGGCAGAGCTGACTACCGTCGGCCGTGATCTCAAAGAGGGGAAAGAGGCGCTAGAGGGACTAGAGTCGGCGGCCGACTCGGCCGGCGGGCTCTCGCGGGAACTTCTCCTGGAGCAGATCATCGAGGCCGACGGGGATGCGGCCGTTGAGGCGCTGGCTCTGGCCGGCAGTCTGGTGCTGGACTATAGCTTTTTCATCTTGATGGCGGACAAGATCGAGGCCGCGGAAAAGAAGGGTGACCACAAGGAGGCCGGGCGGCTCTCCGCACTTCGCGAGAAGCTGGTCAGCTTGACAGAATCATGGCAGGAGGCCAGCAGAGCCCGGGCGGAGCAGGTGTCTCATCAAATAGAAGAGCTGCTGGCTGCCGAGGAGCAGGACGCAGCCATCGAGCGCCTGCTGCCTCAAGTTGACGAGTTCTTTTTGTCGCTCCTGGGCAGCAGAATCGAGATGGCGGCCAAGGCTGAGCAGCAGGATACCGGCGGGCGATTGGAGCAGCTGTTTCAAAAGATCGTCGCTCAGCTGCAGGCCAGTGCCCCACCGGAGATTCGACTGATCAATGAGTTGATGGAGCTGGAAGACGACGATGCGGTTCGCCAGGAGCTAGAGCGACGCCGAGGGGAGTTGACCCCGGCCGTCGCGGGGCTGATCGAAGAGATGCTCGGGGATATGCGCTCCCGCGGGCAGGAGTCCATTGCCGGTAGACTGGAGACTGTCGCCAACCTGGTCAAGTCGTGCCTGTCCGAAGGGGCGGGCGGCAGGGGTTCGGAATGAGCGAGTGGTCAGCGTTGAGGGTTCTCGAGGCGGAAGCCGTGTCCTCGCACGGTCACGACGAAACCGAAATCGTCCACGTCGGCCAGCCGGTCCCGCAGCCGGCGCACCAGCGCGTCGATCGCCTGCTCGGAGACGCCGTAGCCCTGGGTGCCCGGCCACACGACTTCGATTACCTGGTCCCGGCTGCAGACACTCCCCGCGGCCTGGTAGAGGAGTTCCAGGAGCCGGAACTGGGCTGGCGAGAGCGGCGGCTCGACCCGCTGGCCGCCGACCCACACTTCGCGCCGCTCGCTATCGAGCACCAGCCGGCCGACCGGAGCGGGCCGGTCCAGGCGCAGCGGCACGGTCGCTTCAGTGCCGACGAAGAGAAGCTTGACACACAGGGCTACTTGGATCTCGTCTCCATCCTGGATCTTGGCGGTGCCGTGGACCGGGGCGCCGTTGAGATGGGTGCCATTCTTGCTCCCCAGGTCCTCCACCAGGTACTGGTCACCCTGGCGGAGTATCCGAGCGTGATAGCGGGACACCTGTCTTTCCGGCAGCGCAATGTCGCAGTCTGCGGCCCGGCCGATGTTCAACACGTCCGATTCGAGCGTCCACCGTTGCCCGCTCAGCTGACCCTCGTGCATAATGAGGACCGGAACATTGCTCATCTCCATGAGGTGCACTCCCTATGCTAGCCCCGCTGCTGCCAGAACATATTCTACGTGAAAGATACAGAATCAGCCAGGTTGTGGGCCGAGGTGGCATGGGCTGCGTCTATCGGGCCGAGGATGTGAGGCTGGAGGGGCGCGTGTGCGCTATCAAAGAGGTCCAGCCCGATCTCACGGTCGAGGAGGAAGAGCAGCGCCAGGCTCATGAGCAGTTTCACCGTGAAGCCAGCGTCCTGGCTCGCCTTGACCATCCCAATCTGCCCAAGGTCTCTGACTTTTTCTCCGAGGAATCGCGGGATTTCCTGGTGATGGATTTCGTGCCCGGTCACGATCTGAAGGAGATTATGGATGCGTCTCGTCGAGAGGGGCTTCAGCTGCCGGAAGAGCGGGTGCTGGAATGGGCCGAGCAGCTGTGCGGGGCGCTGGCCTACCTGCATCGACGGGATCCTCCAGTGCTGCATCGCGACATCAAGCCAGGCAACATCAAGCTCACGCCAGGAGGCCTTGTCAAGCTGGTTGACTTTGGCCTTGTCAAGCTGCTGGCGCCTGACGAAACCCGTACTATCACTGTCCTGCAGGGCCGGGGCACTGCGTTATACACTCCTCTTGAGCAGTACGGTGGTGAAAGCGGCCATACCGATGCCCGCTCCGACATCTACTCCCTGGGCGCCACCTTGTATCATCTCTTGACCAACGAGCCGCCGCCCGAGGCGAAACAGCGATTCCTGAGGCCGAATTGCTTCCGGCCGGTTCGCAGCCTGCGACCAAAGGTGAGCAGGCACACAGCGCGGGCCATCGAGTGGGCCCTGGCTCTGCACCCGGACGACCGGCCGCCCACGGTCGGCGATTTCTGGGATGCCATGCAGGGACGGCGACCAGCCGCCGTTGCCTATCCGAGAGAGGAGCCGGCTGGCTGGAGCGACGCCTTGCGAGAGAACCGCTGGCTGGGCGTCACTGCTGCCTTGCTGTTGATCGTTGCTGTACTGGCTACCTTGCTGCCGCCTTCCGCTCCCGTGCCGTAGGAACCCAGGTAGACAACTCCGTTTGGGCAGTGTTGCTGGATGCGTCACCCACATGCGCGTGCGCAATGACTTCTGCAGGACCTGGCCCGCACGGCGCAGATGCTGCACAGCGCCCACGCAGACCAGGGGGCCGGGTGTCGGGCCAGGCCCGCACAATGAGCGCACCGGGCCGCCGAGTAGGCAACCCACCCACTCGGCCACAAGCTAGCGGCGGTTGAACCACATCCCGCCGGCTAACAGCGTCAGCAGACCTCCTGCCCAGGCGAGCCCAGTCGCACTCCACGCGCCCGTCCAGCCCTGCAGGTGCTCCGATCCTGGCAGATTCAGAGCGCAGTAGTTGTAGCCCAACAGACCACCTACGGCCGTAAGCAGAGCCAGACGCAGTCCCCAGCTTGGTTTGTCGCGTCTCGTCGTCCATCCTAGCCAGATGCCGGCGCCGGCCGCCAGCATGACCCCAGTAAGAGCGAGCGTCAATTGCTCCAAGCCTGGGTGCAAGGCCGATGGACTCTCGGCGCTGGCCACCGGTGTCGCGGTTGGGGTGGGGGTCGCTGTTGCTGGCGGGGTTGTGGCTGCGGGGGTATGGGTCGGGGTCGGGGTGGGCGGCGGCGTTAAAGTGACGGTGGGGATCGGCGTGATCGCCTCAATAATGGCGGGCTGATCCTCAAACACGCTGACCGCCAGTGCCACCGAGGCTCGTGCCTCCCCGCTGCTGGCCTTGATCTGCAGTTGCCCAGGAACGTTGAGCGGAATGTCTGTCTGCGCCACTCCATTCTTCGTCGGAACCGCGGGCTGCGGGACGTCAAACCCCAATCCCTCAGACAGGTAGCTGATAGTGAACTGGACTGGGGTGCCATCCGGAACCGGATTGCCGTTGTGATCCACTATGACGCCAGTACGCAGCCTGAGCGAGTCGCCCACTCGCAGATCAGGAGGTGCAGGTGTCCCTCCCGTGTCTGCTTCCTGGTCGCCAAAGTAGAGCTGTATGATCTGGCCGGGGGCAGGTGACATGGCCTGGTTCAGGTCATATCCGGTTCCCAGAATGGAGACCGGCGATGCGCCCCGCGGCTTGAACTGCTGAAAGACCGCCTTGACGCTGGTCTCCACAAAAGGCTCTATCTTGCTGTATACGCCATAATACGCGGTCAGCTTGCTGATATCCGTGGTGTCCAAGTAGTAGGGGGCGTTGAATGCCAGAACGATGATTCTGGCGCCGCTCGCAATGTCCGGCCGTTTCGAGAGGAACGTCTTGACGGCATCTGACTGAGGCTGCTCTGGCAGCACGTCCAGCATGGCGAGGATTATCCAATCGGCTCCTTCCAGCGCTGTCTGAATCAGTGGTGGAGGTTCCGGGGTTGCCTCGCCCTCTGGTGTGGGAGGCGGTTCGGAGGGCGGCTGTTGCAGAAACGCTTCCAGCTCCTGGAAAGAAAAGCTGGTCAAGTAGCCGGGCAGGACTTGGTTGGTGCCCTCCGGGCCGTACAAGCGCAGGATGGCTCGCTCCAGGGCACCGACGCTGATTGCCGGTCGCTGCGAGCAGGTGAGGCATTGGCGCGCCATCCGCACGTCGGTGAAAACCACTATGCGATCGCTCTTGTTGGGCGGGCTGGGGAGCCGGTCCGCCAGCTCCTCCGGGCCGGGAGAGATCAGAGTGATCGCGTCCTGGGCCATTAGCACCACTTTGTCTCGGCTGCCGCCGACACGCGTTGCGACCTCGTCCACCGGGACCTGCACGTTCTCCAGAGATAGGTCCCCGCCATAGAGGCTCAGTTTCAGATGCAGGATGCGCTCCACCGCCTGGTCCACCCTTGCCTGGAAAGCAACGTCCTCGCCGTACATCTCGTAGAACCAGTCCAGCGTGTCCTTGATGCTGGCCACCTGCGCCGCGTACGATGAGGACAAGGCGAACTCGGAGAGCAGCAGAACGTCGTTCCCGGCCAGAAACGCGTCCTGGGCGATCTGCCGGTGCGGGAAATCGAGCAACTGCGGATCGTAGAAGCGCTTTACCGCGTGAACGCCGAGCGCATCCGAGACGATCACCCCGCCGCTGCCGCGCCATGCGGCGAACTCGGGCAGTTCCATGATCGTGTCCAGGGCCTGCGGGTCAAAGCTGATGGGTCGTGTGCTCTCGCGGATGTTTCCCTGGAAGCCCTGGTACCGTATGTGCGAGGTCATCAGCGCGTCCGCGGTCTCGTCGGGTCCGGGTGCATCTCCGGTGACGCCAAAGAAGGGAGCCAGCTCAATTAGCTTGAGTTCGTCCAGCGACTTGCGCACTGTGGAGACTTCCCGGTCCGGCTGGCGGTCGCTCCCTCCGTGCCCGGGAAAGTGCTTGGCGACTACGGCGACGCGGTCGCCGCCGCCTTGATGCACCCCTCTGGAGTACGCCTGTCCCATGACCCCAACCCAGTATGGGTCGCCGCCGAACGTGCGGGTTCCTAGGCCGCCGGGACTGTCCGGCCGAGGCGCCTCCAGCACGTCCAGCGATGGCCCTAACAGCATGTTGATCCCGATGGCAGAGAGTTCCTCTCCCACAATGCGCCCCACCGTCTCTGCATGTGCTGGGTTCCAGGTAGCGCCGATAGCCATGTTGTTTGGGATCTGGGTCAACCCGGACCGAATCCGGGTGAACGGGTAGCCATCGCCTTCATGGTCAATGGCGACAAAGAGGGGAATTGGAGGGGAGCTAGCAGGGGATTCCGCTTCCTCCCCGAGGGGTTCCTCCCCCTGCGGCTCCTCGTGGGCCCGGGCCTGCAGTTCGTTGGCCAAGCCAGCGATCTGGGCGGGCGGATCAACTTGGTCGGTAAAGTTGTCGTTCGCGGCCAGCAGGACAACACCCCCAATGCGGTAAGTCAGGATCAGGTCAGCAATGGTGGTGTCGGCGCCAGCGTTGTCGCCCACAAAGGTGACCAGGAAGAGCTGGCCCACTCGGTCGCGGCCGCTCATCTGCGCCATCAGCGTGGCTACCTGTTCCTGGTAGGGGAACTCCTCCGGGGTCGGGTCCTGGGCGAGTGCTGGCCGGCCGCCGGGAGGTACGCCGGCCAGCATCAATAGCAGGCCGAATATCAGAAGGGCTCTCTTGACGTGTCCCACGCTTGCGGATTATACCGTAGCGGACACGCATAGCAAGCATCGAGCTGGCGTCAAGCCGGCCGCAGAGGTCTGTGCTATGCTAGTGATCAGGACCCTCCCTCCTAATGGTCGGTCACCTCTTGACCGGCCCTCCTCCAAGGAGCACCGCCAGGGCCAGGCGGTGCTCCTTTCTCGTTTTCTCGCTTGCCTCCCCCCACACGCCTCTCCCCTCTCCCGCCAGCGGCGGGCGCTGTCTCAGCACCCCTGGGCCGCGGGCATTTGCTGTTCCTACGGCGCTGTGTAGCGGAGCACCAGCTCCCTGACTGCCTTGACTTCGTCCAGGCGCGTCACCGGCGTGCTGTGGGGCGCGGTCTGAACCAACTCTGGGTCTTCCAATGCCTCCCGAGCAATGGTTGCCAGCGCCTCGGCAAAAGCGTCCAGCGTCGCCTTGCTCTCTGTCTCCGTTGGCTCGATCATCAGTGCCTCGTGAACGATGAGCGGGAAGTAGTTGGTGGGCGGGTGGAAGCCAAAGTCCATCAACCGCTTGGAGATGTCTAGAGCTCGCACTTGAGACCCTTCCACTGTCCCTTCGGCTACGAACTCGTGCATGCAAGTGCGGTTGTCGTGGGGAATCGGGAAGGTTCTGCCCACCCTGGACTGGAGGTAGTTGGCGTTGAGGACCGAGTGCTCGGCTATCTTGCGCATCCCCTGCGAGCCGTACATCCGAATGTAGGTGTACGCCCGCACGAATATGCCAGAGTGGCCGTGGAAAGCCTTCATCCGGCCAATGCTCTTGGCAGGCATCGCCAGGCGGTAGATGGGCATTTCCAGGTCTCCTTCCTCGCCGTTATCCTCTGCCTTGGACCGGTCTGGCTCGTCCTCGGGCATCAGGGCTACCGCAATCGGACCTGGCAGGAAGGGGACCAGCCGGGCCGCCACGCCCACCGGACCCGAACCAGGTCCTCCGCCGCCGTGCGGTGTGCCGAAAGTCTTGTGCAGGTTATAGTGGAGCACGTCAAACCCCAGCTCACCCGGCCGTACGACACCCAGCAGGGCGTTCATGTTCGCTCCGTCGCCGTACACCAGTCCGCCGCAACCGTGGATGAGTTCCACCACCTCCTGGATGTGTTCCTCAAACAGACCCAGCGTGTTGGGATTGGTGATCATGAGGCCCACCACGGTGTCATCACAGGCGGCCCTGAGTGCCTGCAGGTCCAGATTGCCCCGGCCGTCCGAGGGGATTTCCACCGTGTCCAGGCCACTCATGGTGGTGCTGGCAGGATTGGTTCCGTGAGCGCTGTCCGGAATGAGGATTTTGGTGCGTTTGGTGTCGCCCTGGTCCAGGTGGTAGGCGCGCATCATCAGAATGCCGGCGAACTCGCCGTGGGCGCCAGCGGCCGGCTGGAGTGACACTCCGGCAAAGCCGCCTATCTCCCTCAACCATTCCTGCAACATGTGCATCACAAAGAGGACACCCTGCGCCGACTCTTCATCTTGCAGCGGATGTGCCCGCGCGAATCCGGGCAGCCGGGCCAGGTCTTCAGCCACGCGAGGGTTGTACTTCATGGTGCAGGATCCCAGTGGGTAAAACCCCCGGTCAATTGAGTGGTTGAGCGTGGAAAGCCGGGTGAAATGGCGCACCACCTCCAGCTCGCTCACCTCAGGCAGATTCAGGTCCTTCCGTAGCATCGCCTCCGGCAGGTCTGCTCGAGGGACGTCCGGCTCCGGCAATCGGATGGCGCGCCGGCCGGGGGCTCCCAGCTCATAGATCAATGGCTCAGTCATTCTGCACCTCCGCCAGGGCCGTCACCAGGATGTCGATCTCTTCCCGGCTGTTCATCTCTGTCACCGCAACGAGCATCTGGTTGGCGCGCTGCGAATAGTCTCGCTCCAGATCATAGCCCCCGATTATCCCCCAGTAGTCCATCAGGTACTGGTTGACTCTTGACACCGGCTGAGGGCACTGTACCACGAACTCGTTGAAGAAGGGCCGATCCTGGAAGACAGAGTACCCCTCCAGCTCGTCAATCTGGCCGGCCGCATAGTGCGCCCTGTGGTAGCAGAGCTCGGCCACCTCGCGCAGGCCGCGCTTCCCCATCAGGGAGAGATAGACTGTCGCCGCCAAGGCCATCAGTCCCTGGTTGGTGCAGATGTTGGAGGTGGCCTTGGCCCGTCGGATGTGCTGCTCGCGGGCGGAGAGTGTCAGCACGTACGCCCGCCGGCCTTGCGTGTCGACCGTCTGGCCGACGATCCGGCCGGCCGTCTTTCGCACGTGCTTCTTCCGGGTGGCGAAAAAGCCCAGGTAGGGGCCGCCGTAGCTGAGCGGGATGCCCAGCGGCTGCCCCTCGCCTACCACAATGTCCGCGCCAAGCTCGCCGGGCGGCGTGAACAGCCCCAGGCTGATGGGATTGGTGACCACGCAGAGCAGAGCGCCAGCCGCATGGACGGCGTCTGCCAGCCCGGCCAGTTCCTCCAGCTGCCCGAAGAAGTTGGGTGTCTGGACCGCCACCAGTGCCGTGTCCTTGTCTATCGCAGCTACCAAGCTCTGCGTCCCATCGCCGCTGGGACCCGGCTCGATGATCTCCAGACCCATCCCCTGGGTATAGGTGCGCACCACCTCCCGGTACTGGGGGTGGACCGCCGGCGAAAGCACCAGGCGCTCTCGCCGGCCGCGGCCGACGTTGAGCGCCATGATGACCGCCTCTGCCAGGGCAGTGGCGCCATCATAGTGACTGGCGTTGGCCGCCTCCATGCCGGTCAGCTCGCAGATCATGCTCTGGTACTCAAAGATAGCCTGTAGAGTGCCCTGGCTGACCTCGGGCTGGTAGGGGGTGTAGGCGGTCAGGAACTCTCCCCGGCGCAAGATGTGGTCTACGACGGACGGGATGTAGTGATGATAGGCGCCGGCGCCCAGAAAGACGGCCGCCTCTCCGGCCGGCAAGTTGTAGCTGGCGATCTCGTCGAGCTCCTCGGCGGTTTCCATCTCTGTCAGCGGTTCCGGCAAGGCCAGTTCCGGGAAGCGAACCGCCTCTGGCACGTCGTCGAACAGAGCCTCGATGCTCTCGACTCCGATGGCGCGAAGCATCGCCTCGCGGTCCGCATCGGTGTGGGGAATATAGCTCATGAATGCCTTCCTTTGTGCACAGGATATGGACGCCAGCCGAACGCGCAGCCGGCTCCCGGTCTCACCTGCCGCCCGGGACCGTTACCGCTGGGCCTCAATGTGCGCCTGATAGGCGTCGGAGTCCAGGAGCCCACCAATCTGGAGGGGGTCGTCGGGCTGGATGCGGATGAACCAGCCCTTGCCGTAGGGGTCTTGGTTTACGACTTCCGGAGCGTCTTCGAGTTCGGTGTTTGCCTCGATGACTTCACCGGCGACCGGCATGTATACGTCCGATGCCGCCTTGACCGACTCGACGACGCCGTACGCCTCACCTTGGCCGAAATGGTCGCCGACGTCGGGCAGTTCTACGTATACTATGTCGGAAAGCTGGTCCTGGGCAAAGTCGGTGATGCCGGTCACGACCTCTTTGCCGTCAACGCGGACCCATTCGTCGTGCTCTGTGTACCGCAAGTCAGCAGGGATGTTCATCACTTGGCCTCCTGGGATGATGTTGGTGCTCTGGGTTTCGGTTCGGCGCCGGTGGCCGCTGGCCGTGAGCCAGAGCAGGTGTCGTTGGCTTGAGCCGCCTGAATCGGGCGCATTGTACCCCAGCCACAATTGGCTGTCAACGAGCCTAGGCTTGAGGCTGGGCCATCCGCCGGGAGGTGACGCTGCACCCGCGAGGCGAGCACCAACCGTCGAGTCCTCACCCGAGATGGCGGCAGCCAGGCCGAAGCCCCATACGTAGGCCTGCGACAAGGGCCGCCGGTTTTTGCCAGGCCGGCCGGGGTAGAGTACAATGTCGCCCATGTCCTTCACGTTTGAGGTGGTTGCCACAGACCCGGCCACAGGCGCGCGGGCCGGCGTCTTTCATACCCGGCACGGCCCGCTCCCGACGCCGGTCTTTGCCCCCGTCGGCACCGGGGCCACCGTCAAGGCCGTCAGCCCGCGCGATCTTGTGGAACTGGGCGCCACCCTCGTGCTGGCCAATGCCTACCATCTCCATCTCCGGCCGGGCGATGGCCTGATCCGTGACCTGGGCGGGCTGCACCGTTTCATGGCATGGAATGGCCCTCTGTTGACCGACAGCGGCGGCTTTCAGGTGTTCAGTCTGGGAAAGACGCGCGAGGTGGACGCTGATGGGGTCACGTTTCGCGACCACATCGACGGCAGCGAGCATCGCTTCACCCCCGAGAGGGCGATCGCAATCCAGGAGAATCTGGGCGCCGATATCATCATGTGTTTCGACGAGTGCCCAGAGCCGCACGACTATGCCTACAACGTGGAGGCTTTGGCCCGCACCCACGCCTGGGCGGAGCGCTGCAAGGCAGCTCAAACCCGCTCGGACCAGGCTCTCTTTGGAATTGTGCAGGGTGGGGTCTTTGGCGACTTGCGGGAGCAATCAGCTCGATTCCTTGCCGGCCTGAATTTCCCTGGCTATGCCATCGGTGGGCTCTCGGTGGGAGAGAACAAAGCCGAGACCCACGCAGCGCTGGAGGTCGTGACCCCGCTGCTGCCGGAAGACAAGCCGCGCTACCTCATGGGTGTCGGAGTACCGGAGGACCTGGTGAACGGCGTGATTCGCGGCGTGGACATGTTTGACTGTGTGCTGCCCACGCGGCTGGGCCGGAACAGCGCAGCGCTGGTGCGCAGCGGGCGAATCAACCTCCGCAATGCAAAGTTCGCGGCCGACCCGGCTCCCATCTTGGAGGACTGCGCCTGCTACGCCTGCAGGCACTTTAGCCGGGCGTATCTTCGCCACTTGACCAGGAGCAACGAGATACTGGGGCATCAGTTGCTTTCATTGCACAATATCCGCTTCCTCGTGAGTCTCGCCCACCGCATGAGGGAAGCCATTCTGGCTGGGACGTTTGCCGCCTTTGCGGCCGAGTATCTGGACCGGTCTCTCAGCTGAGCAGATGGAACCCCGCGTGACGGTCGTACAGGCCTTGCTCCTCGGCATCATTCAGGGTGCCACCGAGTTCCTTCCGGTCTCGAGCTCGGGACACCTGGTGCTGGTTCCCTGGCTTGTTGGCTGGCAGGAGGCGGGAGGGAGCAATCTGGCCTTTGGCGCCGTCGTCCACTGGGGAACGCTGGTCGCGGTGCTGGCGTTTTTCTGGCGCGACGTTTGGCGAATCCTGGTCGCTGCCTGGAACGGTGTCCGGCAGCGGGATCTGATGCGGTCACCTGACAGCCGGCTGGCGTGGTTCATCCTGGTCGGGAGTATCCCGGCCGCGCTTGCCGGCTGGCTGCTGGAAGACTGGTTTGAGAGGATGTTCGGCAACCCCCAGGCGGCCGCCATCTGCCTCATCGGCACTGCGGGACTGCTCTTCTTTGCCGAGAGGGGCGCTCGTCAGGAGCGCAAGCTGGACGCGATGAACTGGCGGGATGCCCTGGTGATTGGACTGGCGCAGGCGTTGGCTATCCTGCCCGGCATCTCGCGTTCCGGCGCGACGATCGCGGCTGCGGTCCGGGGTGGCATCAAGCGGGAGGCGGCGGCCCGGTACAGCTTTCTGCTCAGCATTCCGATCGTGGCAGGCGCAGGCGCCCTGCAACTGGCCTCGCTGCTTCGGGCTGGGAATCTGTCGGAACAGCTCGGCGTACTGCTCGTTGGCTTTTTCTCGGCGGCCGTCGTAGGCTACCTGGCGATTCACGCGCTGCTGTTCCTGGTGGGACGGCGGCCGCTCTATCCTTTTGCCGCCTACTGCTTTCTCTTGGGCGTGGTCTCGCTATCGCTATATGTTGTCCGCGGGTAGGCGCTACTCTGCCGGTCTCCGCCGGCCTGTTCTGGCCTGGCAGTTGGCTTTGCTGTCGCTGCTCCTCCTGGGGTGCTACCCCAAGGTTACCCCTACGCCAACTCCAGGGCCGGCTGTGGTTCGCGTGGGCTATGCCGAGTCGACTCGGCCGCTCATGGACGCCGTCATGCCGGTCTACTGGGACGAGATAGCCGCAGGGACCATCGAGACCCAGGTGGGGCACACCGTGGGTCTGCTGGAGGACCTGCGGATGGGACGCGTGGATGCCATCCTGGTGCCTGGCGAGCCGGCCGGCGAGGAGGAGTGGTGGAAGAGCCCCGTCGCGCTGGAACAGCTGGCGCTGGTTGCCAACCCCGACAACCCGCTGACGGGGCTCACTCTCCAGCAGGTGCGGGCCGTCTTCCAGGGGCAGGTCAGCACCTGGGACGATATGGGATGGACGGCCGCCAAGATTGAGGTGGTGACCCGCGAAGAAGGCTCGGCAATGTGGGACCTGTTCGATGAGAACGTGATGCAGGGTCGCCGGGTGACCTTGACGGCAGTGGTCAAGCCCGACACGGCCGCCACACTCGACCATGTTGCTTTGCATCCCTGGGCCATTGGCTACGTGCCGGCTGCCTCTCTCGACGACCGGGTCAATCTGCTGGCAGTGGATGGGCAGTATCCCTCGCCAGAGACGCTGGCTGAGCAGCGCTATCCGTTGCTCTACCCGGTCTACCTGGTCGCACCCCAGGAACCGGTGGGGCCACTTCGCACCTTCGTGACCTGGTTGCTGAGCCGGGATGGGCAGGCGGTGATAGGCCGAAGGTACGGGCGAGTGCGGTGAAAAGGATACAGCTCGTCACCTGGAGGACGGTCGAAGCGACGGCGGCGTTCCTCTTCTGGCTGCAGGCTACGCGAGTCGTGTTCTCGGTGCTCTTTGGCGTGATATACGACGCGCTGATTGACGCTGAACTCTCGTTTCTGGTCGTGGGAGCGATCGTCGCGTTCCTGCTGGCGGCGCTGCTGGCGCCGGCTGTCGCCCCTCGGCGCTCGAGGGCGAGGTCGTTCACCTACATCCTGGTGGCTCTCATCGCCCGGATTCCCCTCACCGTCAACGACCCCTGGCTTCGCCTGGCGGCCGGAGTGGTCATTGTGGGCTCCGCCGGCGTCTATCTGGCGCTCCTGCTGCGGAGGCGAGCAGAGCTGTTCCCGGTGGCGCTGGTGTTGGCGCTGCTGGTGGACCAGATAGCCCGCGCCTACGGCGACACCTGGGATGCCACCTTGCAGCCAGGTTTCTTCCCCTTCCAGGTGGTGCTCTGTCTGGGATTGCTGGGTGTGGCCTGGACGCTGGTCGACCGGCCGGGCCAGGAAGACGGGCTGAAGGGCCGGCTGGGGTGGGGCGGAGGGCTGGCGATAGGAGGCCTCCTTTTTCTGGAGACAGCCGCTCTGGCTCATCCCAACGTACTGGCGCGCTGGAGCGACTGCCCGTACGAGTGGGCTGCTCCCGCGCTGCTGGTGGTCACGGGGCTGCCTCTGCTGCCGGTGGCCGCAGGTCGCCTTGGCTGCTTCGGCGGCCGCCCTGCCAAGATGCTGGCGGGGTGGGGCGTTGTGTGGCGCGCCGGGTTGCTGGCGGGCGGGACTCTGCTGGGCCTGATCGTGGGACGCCGCCTCGACGGGGCGTTGGCGCTGGTGGCCTTTCTATTGGCCCAACTGCTGCTGCTGGCGGCGCTGCCACTGCTGCTTGCCCCGCCTACGCTGAACGGCCGCGAGCGGAGCGGAGCAGCGTTGGCGCTGGGCATGGCCTGCTTTTTCGTTCTGCACCTGGCGTTTGCCTTTGCCTTCACCTATGCCGACACTATCCCCGCATTCCGGGGGGCGGGGCTCACCGTTCTGCTGATCGGCGCTGGGCTCACGTTGCTGCCGGCCGCATTCCGGCCGCCGGACCCCGCGCCGCTTGAGGCAGCCCCGGTAAACACTCAGGTCCTCGGTCTCCTGGCGGCCGCGGTGGTGGCGGTAGCCTTGTGGTCTGCACCTGATCCCCTGCCTTTGCGCGAGTCCGCTTCCAGCTTCCGGGCGGCGACCTACAACATCCACTATGGATACGACTCCTACTGGAGGTATACTCTGGAGGAGCAGGCCCAGGCCATTGAGTCCAGCGGTGCCGACGTAGTCTTTTTGCAGGAGGTAGACGCCGGCCGGATTACCAGCTATGGCGTCGACAATGCCCTCTGGCTGGCGCGGCGTCTACAGATGCGGGCCGTCTTTGCGCCGACGCTGGAGGGTCTCTCTGGGATTGCGCTGCTCACGCGGCTGCCCCTGCAGCAGAGCGACTGGGCACTGCTACCCTCGGAGCTGGAGCAGACAGCGATCGTGCACGGCCGGCTGGGGCTGGAAGGGAAGGCCGTGGATGCCTACGGTGTATGGCTGGGGCTGGATCCGGCCGAGCGGATGAACCAGGTGAGGGCCGCACTTGACATAATCGGGGGCGCCAAGTTGGCTCTTCTGGGTGGGAACATGAACAGCGAGCCGGGTTCCCCCGTCTACGCGGCCGTTCAGGCGGCCGGCTTTTCCGACCCCTTTGTAGTCACTGGCAGTCTGCCCGCGTCTACAGATCCGGCGGTGCACCCGAGCCGACGGGTCGACTTTGTGTGGGTGAGAGGGCTGGAGCCGGTCGCCGCTGAGGTTTCGACCTCTCTGGCCTCGGACCACCGGCTGGTGGTCGTCGAGGCGGCCGCCCCGTAGCACTACCTCAAGAACGGATTCCAGCGCCGTTCGTCGCCGATGGTGGTGGCTGGCCCGTGGCCGGGGTAGACGGCCGTGCTGTCCGGCAACGTGAGCAGTCTCTCGCGGATGGAGGCCATCAGCAGGTCATAGTTCCCGCCTGGCAGGTCGGCCCGGCCGATTCCCCCCCTAAAAAGCACATCGCCGTCAAAGAGGAGGTTGGCGGCCGGTTCGTAGAAGCAGACGTGACCCGGCGCGTGGCCCGGTGTGTGAAGCACGGTCAGTCGCAGCGTGCCGATTTCCAGCACTTGGCCCTCGGCCAGTTCATCGTCTAGTTCGGGAGGGGGCTCTATCTGAAACCCCCACAACCTGGCGTGATGCTGGGCGCTAGTCAGGAATGGCCTGCTATCCGCGTGGGCCAGCAACGGCGCGCCGCAGATCCGCTTGAGGGCGGCCGCGCCGGCCAAGTGGTCGAAATGCCCGTGGGTGAGCAGGATGGCCTCGAGTTCCGCCTGCTGCTCGGTGACCCGGCCGTCGATATCCTCGCCTGACCAGGCGGGGTCAATGACGCAGGCGGAGCGGGTCTCCGGGCAGATAACCAGGTAGCAGTTGGTCTGCAGGGGGCCGATTGGGATGGTGTGGATCTCTGCTAATCTCATTTGGCTCTCGCAGCAGCAGCTGCCAGGCCCGGGTGAGCGATTCGTGCGGTGGGGATTCTAGCAGGCCGCGAGTGAGGGTCAAGTTGCCAAACCGGCCGCACCGGTGATATAATGGTCTATACTAGCCACCGGTAGGAGAAGCGTCATGTCGGGTCATTCCAAATGGTCCACTATCAAACACAAGAAAGCCGCTACTGACGCCAAGAGGGGAAAGCTGTTCACTCGCCTGGGGCGGGAGGTCGAGATCGCTGCATGCGAAGGGGGCGACCCGGCCACCAACTTTGGTCTGCGGCTGGCGATAGAGAAGGCGCGTTCCGCCAACATGCCCAAGGACAACATCGAACGGGCGATCAAGCGGGGCACCGGCGAACTCGCGGGGGAGGCGCTGGAAGAGGTTCTGTATGAAGGGTATGGTCCGCACGGCGTTGCGATGCTGATCGCCGTTGTGACAGACAACCGGAATCGGAGCGTAGCCGACGTTCGCAAGGTCTTTAACCGCAAGGGGGGAAACCTGGCCGAACCGGGCGCGGTCTCCTGGCAGTTCCAGCGCAAGGGGTACCTCACGCTGCCGGCCAAAGGACAGGACCCTGACCAGGTCTTTGAGGTTGCCCTGGAAGCAGATGCGGAGGACGTTACCTTTGGCGAGGAGTTTATCGAGGTCATCACCGGGCTGAACGAGTTCCAGCAGGTGCGCGAGGCTCTGGAGGCGGCCGGGATCGAGGTCGAGAGCGCCGAGCTATCGTATATCCCGGATGCGCCGGTTGCGCTGCCGCCTGACGACGCCCTCCAGGTGATGAGCATCGTCGACACGCTGGAAGAGCTGGACGACGTGCAGCAGGTCTACTCCACGCTGGACATCTCGGACGAGCTCATGGCGGCCTACGAGACTGCCCAGTAGGCGCTGTGATTGTCCTGGGCGTTGACCCCGGCACTGCCACCACCGGCTATGGGCTGGTGCGGGAGAGCGACGGCGAACTGGAGATGGTGGCATTTGGGGCGATCACCACTTCGGCCGGCGAGCCCATGCCGGTTCGTCTGCAGGCCATTTACCGGGGTCTGCGCGAACTGATCGAAACCCACCGTCCGGCCGCCGGGGCGGTGGAGAAGCTCTTTTTCAGCAAGAACGTGCGCACTGCTATGAGCGTGGGCCAGGCGCGGGGCGTGGCGCTGCTGGCGCTGGCGGACGCCGGCTTGCTCGCCGGCGAGTACACTCCGCTGGAGATCAAGCAAGCGGTAGCCGGCTATGGCGGGGCGGACAAGCATCAGGTGCAGCACATGGTCAAGACGCTGCTGGGCCTGGCAGAGGTTCCCCGGCCGGACGATGCGGCCGACGCGTTGGCGGTTGCTATCTGCCATCTCCACGCGATGAGGGTGGAGGAGCGGTTGAGGGTGCCGTGATTGCTACCGTCAGCGGAACCCTACAGGAGATCCGGGAGGACTCTCTGGTTGTCCAGGTGGGGGGCGTGGGCCTGCGAGTTTCGGTGCCCAAGAGCGTGTTGGAGACAGCGGGCGGGCCTGGCCGGAGCATCACGCTGCACACCCACCTGCAGTTGCGGGAGACGGGCGCCACTCTGTATGGCTTTGGCAGCGAGGCCGAGCTGGAGCTTTTCGAACTGCTGCTGGCGGTTTCGGGTGTAGGCCCGCGGATTGCGCTGGCGGTTCTCTCCACTCTCAGCCCCGAGGTGTTGACGGGTGCAGTCTCCCGCGAAGAGGCTGAGGTGCTGGAACGGGTACCGGGCATCGGCCGAAAGACCGCCCAGCGCTTGATGTTCCACCTCCGCGACAAGCTCAAGCTGGAGGAGATCCCGGTTGGGGTTTCCGCGCTTACCGACGTGGACGCTGAAGTGATCGCGGCGCTCACTGCGCTGGGGTACAGTCTCGTGGAAGCGCAGCGGGCTGTCCAGTCACTCCCGCGCGACGAGCCTGAGGGCCTGGAAGAGCGGGTTCGGTTGGCCCTGAGCAGCCTGGGCAGCTAGGGGCCTGGCCGGGAACGCAGCCTGCTGGGTGGGGGATCCGGCATAGTGATGGGTACGGTGACGCGCCTGCGGTGGTCCGGCCAGGCCTTGCAGAAGCCAGACCTATCGCGCTGGTTGGGGAGCTCTGACCAGCAGTCATGGATTCTGGCTTCTCGGCCAGGCTTCTAGGGGCTTGTCCAGGTGCCAGGCACTTTCAAAGTGCCTGGCACCTGGAGGACGCTCCACACCGCTGCCCTCGGCACAACCGTCAAGCTCTTACGTACAACCCTGCGAAGGTTGCGAGCCGGCGGTTCGGGACCTTTGCAGGGTTTGCAGGATGCCCGCCTGCTGTGCTTGATGATTGCGGCCACTTGTGCCATAATCCAGCCAGTGGTGTCGCAGACGAGGGGCAAGCATGTCTACCAGGCGAGAGGCGACCATCCTGCTGGTGAAGGACGACCCGGGCCACGCCCGGCTGATCGAAAAGAACCTGCGCCGGTCCGGCGTAACCTACGACATCGTTATGCTCGGCGATGGGCAGCGGGTGCTGGACTATCTGGGAGGCGAGGGCCAGTACGAGGGTTGCGAGCCCGCCCGGCCGCTGTTGACTATGCGCGGTTCTCAGAGGCAATTCGCAGGCTGGGGCTGTTCCTATCGATCATCACCATTGCAGACGGGGAGTAGGTGCCACTGTGGCTGAGCGCAAGCTGGTCCGTGTGCTGTACATGGAGGACGACGTGGGCATGGCCCCTCTCCTGAAGAGGAGGCTGGTGCAGGCTGGGTACAGCGTGGACCTGGCTGGCGACGGCGAGGAGGGCCTGGCCACGTACCACGCAGGTTCCTGCGACGTCGTGGCGGTAGACCAGTCCATGCTGGTTCAGAGCGGGCTGGAGGTGATACAGATCCTGGCCTCGGAGGGCCCGCTGCCGCCCACCATCATGATCACCGGCACCGGCAGTGAGGACATCGCCGTGGAGGCCATGAAGCTGGGGGCGGACGACTATGTCGTAAAGGACGTAGACTGTGGCTACCTCGATCTGGTCCCCACAGTCATCGAGCAGGTGCTCGAACAGCGAAGCCTGCGGGAGGAGAATGAGCGGGAGGACAGGGAGCTGCGAAAAGCCCACGACGAGCTGACGCTTCTCTACGCTCAGCTTCATGAGGCCAAGGACCGGCTCAGCTACCTGCTGCACTGCTTTGTGCCCGAGGAAGTGGCCCAGAAGCTGGAGGAAACCCCTCAGCCGCCGAACCCGGGCGGGGAGAGGCGCGAGGCCAGCATCCTGTTTGCCGATGTGCGCAGCTCTACGGCGACGGCCGAAGCCCTGGAGCCTGGAGATCCTCAACGACCATTTTCGGGTGGTCACCGAGGCGATCCGCCAGCACCGGGGCACGTTGATGGAGCACGTGGGCGACATGGTGATGGGAGCCTTTGACGTGCCCAACGACCAGCCCGGCCATCCGCACCGTGCGGCCAAGGCGGCGTTGGAGGTCCGCGAGAGTCTGGAGCGGTTTGCGGCCGAGCGTAAGGCGGCTGGGTTGCCTGTGCTGCGATTCGGCATGGGCCTCAGTACCGGCCCTGTGATCGTCGGCTACCAGGGAACCGAATACCGGTACGAGTACTCTGCGCTGGGGGATACCACCAACGTTGCCTTTCACATCTCCAGCCAGGCGAAGGCGGGGCAGATCCTCATCAGGGAGGAGCTGCGGAATCGGCTGGGTGAGCGGGCCAAGGTGAGATCGCTGGGCACTGGTCGGTTCAAGCGGCGACGCGAGCGGATGCCGGTAAACGAGTTGGTGGAATTGGCGGAGTGACGGGCAGGGGCTGGCCGCACCTCGACACTAGGAGTAAGGGCTATGTCAGAATCTGAGCCTGTTCGCGTCCTCTGTATGGAGGACGATGTGGGGGTGGCCCGTCTCTTGGAGAGACGTCTGAGCCGGGCCGGGTACAGCGTTGACCTGGCCAACGACGGTGAACAGGGCCTGATCATGTGGGCTGCTGCCTCTTACGACGTGCTGCTGGTGGACCACGAGATGCCCGTCTACAGCGGGTTGGAGGTGATCCGGACGCTGGCATCCCGGGGCCCGCTGCCGCCTACCATCATGGTGACCGGCGCCGGCGGTGAGCGTGTCGCGGTAGAGGCCATGAAGCTTGGCGCCGGTGATTATATCGTCAAGGACGCCGATGGCGGGTATCTCGATTTGATCCCCGCCGTGGTCGAGCGACTGCTGCAGCAGCGGCGGCTGGTGGACGAGAAGGAGCGGGCGGAGGAAGCGCTGCGGAAGGCCCACGATGAGCTGGAGATGCGCGTCAAGGAGCGCACGGCCGAACTGGAGCAGGCCAACCAGAAGCTGAGCCAGGAGGTCGCCGAGCGGGAACGCGCCGAGAAGGCGGCCCGGGCGAGCGAGGAGCGCTTTAGGCAGTTGGCCGACCTGCTGCCGCAGACGATCTTTGAGGTCGATCTGGAGGGCAACAT
Organism: Ardenticatenales bacterium; assembly: GCA_030593075.1. Taxonomy (GTDB): domain Bacteria; phylum Chloroflexota; class Anaerolineae; order Promineifilales; family UBA4811; genus JAUVHW01. Next base: position 11,604 of record JAUVHW010000007.1, on the reverse strand, counting down.
CACCTATGTCAACCGCCATGGGTTTGAGATCTCTGGCTACACTCAGGAGGACATTGAGCGGGGTCTGAGTGCTCTCGAGCTGTTTTGCCCTGAGGAAAGAGAGAGGGTCCAGCGGGACGTGCAGATGATGCTGATGGGGGGCATTGTCCACGACAATCAGTACCAGGCGCTAAGAACAGACGGCAATACCTATCCCGTCCTCACCTACTGTGCGCCCATCGTGCGCGAGGGCGAAACGGCCGGGCTGAGATGGATCGCCGTCGACATCACCGGGCAGGTTTGGGCCGAGGAGGTGCTGCGAGACGAGGAGGAGATGTCGAGGGCGCAGTACAAAGGCGTCCCGGTCCCCACCTTCACCTTCCAGCGAAAAGGCGCCCACCTGGCGCTGGTGGACTATAACGATGCGGCCGATGCCATCACCGGAGGAACGATCGCCAAGTTCATAGGGACCGCTGCCCGTGACATGTTGCGCCATAGGCCTGACATCCTGGAGGAGCTGTGGCGCTGCTTCAGAGAGAGGACCACCATTGAGCGGGAGTTGCGCTACCGGTTCGAGCCTGACGGTGAGGAGAAGCATTTGGCGGCCAAGTATGCCTTTGTGCCCCCGGATCTGGTTATGGTCCACACCGAAGACATCACCGAGCGAGTGCGGGCGCAGGAGCAGTTGAGCCGGAATGCGGTCGAGTTGAAGCGGCGCAATGAGGAGGTCAGGCAGCTCGCCTACGTTATCTCCCATGATCTCCGTCCGCCGCTGGGTAACATCAGGGGCTTTGCCCAGGAACTGGCACGGGCAATGGAGCCGATAGGCTCGGCGATAGAAGCCGCTTCGCCTCACCTCGACGAGGAGCAGCGGTCGGCGGCGATCACGGCCCTGGGCATGGACGTGCCTGAGGCGCTCGGATTCATCGACTACTCCTTGACGCGCATGGACCACCTCACCGGCGCCGTCTTGCAGTTGGCCCGTATGGGACGCCGGGAACTCCGTTTCGAGCGGATCGACATGAACAGCCTGGTCGAGGCGACCTTGAACACGCTGGCCCACCAGATCGAGGAGCGCCAGGTGGAGGTGAGGGTGGGTACCCTGCCCGAAGTGGTGGCGGACCGGACCGCGGTGGAGCAGATAATGGGGAACCTGCTCAACAACGCGGTGATCTACCTCGATCCCGCGCGGCCCGCGCAGATCGAGGTCACCGGCGAGTGTACCGGTGATGGAACTACGTTCCGTGTGCGGGACAACGGCCGCGGCATCGCCGAGAAGGACATGGACAAGGTCTTTGCGCCGTTCCGGCGGGCTGGTGAAAAGGACGTGCCGGGCGAAGGCATGGGTCTGGCCTACGTGCAAACCCTCGTGCACCGGCACGGCGGCCGCATTTGGTGTGAATCTGAACCGGGCGTGGGGACCACCTTCTTCTTCACCATTGAGCGCTGTACCCCAGACGGAGCGAATGATACCGGCGCGCGATAAAGCGGCGCCAAAGCTATCCACGGCGCCCCTGAGGACCACGGGGTATCCTGATAGTATCCAGGGGACCGCAGCCCGAGAACCGGCCGGAGGAGGCTCCGATGACACTACCAGGGTCAGGGGTCAGGCACTTGAAGTTTTGCGCCTATTGTGCGATAATCCGCAAACTTGCCGCTAGCGTTCTACTGGAAGGAGTGAGTCGTGTCCCAGCCACACCCGGTCACCATCCTGCTGGTGGAAGACGATCCGGGCCACGCCCGGCTGATTGAAAAGAACCTGCGCCGCTCCGACGTCGCCGGCGACATACTCGTCTTTGGTGACGGGCGGCAAGCGCTGGATTACTTGCACTCGGAGGGGGACTGGGCGGGGAGGGAATGCGCCTGGCCGCTGCTGATGCTGCTGGACCTCAACATGCCGGTGGTTGATGGTTACCAGGTGCTGCAAAGTGTGAAGGAAGACAACGAGACCCGGCGCATCCCGGTGGTCATCCTGACCACTACCGACGACCGTCGCGAAGTGACCCGCTGCTATGACATGGGGTGCAACGCGTACATTAGCAAGCCGGTGGAGTATGACGATCTCGCCGAGGCCGTCCGCAGGCTAGGACTGTTCCTGTCGATCGTCGCAATACCGGACCGGGAGAGAGTGTGATGGCAGTATCGAAACGCATTCGCATCTTGTGCATGGAGGACGACGCCGGCCTGGCTCGTCTCACGAAGAAAACGCTGACCGCGGCCGGATTCACTGTTGAGGTGGCTGCGGACGGTGAAGAGGGCCTGAGCATGTGGGCCGCCGGCTCCTACGACGTGCTGCTCGTGGATCAAACCATGCCGGTCCGCAGTGGTCTGGACGTGATACGCGCGCTGGCTTTCGAGGAGCCCCTGCCGCCCACGGTGATGGTCACCGGCACCGGCAACGAAGAGATCGCCGTGCAGGCCATGAAGCTTGGCGCCGGCGACTATGTGGTCAAGGACGCGGAGGGCTCGTATCTCGACCTGCTGCCCACCGTGATCGAGCGCTTGCTGGAGCAGCAGAGGCTGGGGGAGGAGAAGAGGCAGGCTGAGGAGGCGCTGCAGAAGGCCCACGATGAGCTGGAGGCTCGCGTCAAGGAGCGCACGGCCGAACTGGAGCAGGCCAACGAGAAGCTGAGCCAGGAGGTTGCCGACCGGACGAAGGCGGAGGAGGCGTTGCGAGAGAGCGAGGAGCGCTTCCGGCAATTGGCCAACCTGCTGCCGCAAACCGTTTTCGAGGTCGATGGGGAGGGGAATCTCATCTACACCAACCGCCACGGGCTCGAGATCTCTGGGTACAGTCGCGATGACCTGGAGAAGGGCCTGCACATCCTCGAGCTGTTCAGCCCCGAGGACAGAGAGAGAGTCGAGCAGGACGTCCACCGGCTGCTGATGGGGGGCATAGTCCACGACCGCCGCTACACCGCCCTGAAGAAGGACGGCAATACGTACCCCGTACTTCTCTACAGCGGGCTCATCCTGCGCGACGGCGAGCCGGCCGGGTTGAGGGGGATAGCTCTGGATATCACCGAGCAGGTGTGGATCGAGCAAGCGTTGCGGGAGAGCGAGGAGCGATTCAGGGAGCTATCGGAGTTGCTGCCGCTGCCGGTCTTTGAGTGTGATCGAGAGGGCAATTTCACCTATTCGAACACCGCCGGGTTTGAGGCCTCCGGCTACGCGCAGGAGGACCTGGAGAAGGGTCTGAACGCACTTGCCCTGGTCATCCCCGAGCACAGGGAAGGGATGACCGAGCAGATGCAAAACGCCATGGCGGGGGGCATGATCGCCGGCTACCAGTACACGGCGGCGCGCAAGGATGGCAGCACGTTTGAGGCTCTGATATACGGCAGCCCCATCATCCTCGCTGAGGAAGCCGTTGGCTTGCGGGCAGTTGCACTGGACATCACCGAGCGGGTGCGGATGGAAGAGCGGCTCGGCGCCATCTACCAGCTGGGCCGAGAGCTGACGCTCTTGCGCGACGAGGAGCTTCTCATCCAGAGGGCGCTGGAGACGGCCGCCCAGGTGCTGCGGTGCGAGTACGCTGCCTGTGGTCTGGTGGACGAGGCGGCCGGCGAGATCGTCTACCGGCGCCGGCTGAAGGAAGGCGAGCTGGAGCAAGTGGACCTGCGCCTGCCGCTGGGTGGGGAGCAGGGCCTCTGCGTAGCCGTCGTCCGCAGCGGAGATGCGCTCAACGTGCCCGACGTGAGCCAGGAACCCAGCTACGTTCCTTTCCCCGGGGACGAGACCCGTTCCGAGCTGTGTGTCCCCTTGAAGGTTGGCGACCGGGTGATTGGGGTCCTGAACGCTGACAGCACGGAGGCTGACCACTTTGCGGCCGAAGACCTGCAGGTGCTGCAGACCCTGGCCGATCAGACAGCGGTGGCGCTGGAGAACGCGCGCCTCTTTGGCGAGGTGCAGCAGCGGGCTCGAGAGCTGGACGCCCTCAACAAAGCGGCCGGAGCGGTGACTTCCACCCTGGACCTGAGCACCGTGCTGGACCAGACCATCGCCGAAGCCAGGACCCTGCTGGACGCTGAAGCGGGCTCGGTGCTGCTCTACGAGCCCGAGACCGGCGAACTGGCCTTCACCGCCACCGACAGCCCGGCCGCCGAGGCGCTGGTGGGCGCCCGCTTTCCCAGCACCGCCGGCATCGCGGGCGCGGCCGTGCAGACCGGGGCGCCGGTTCTGGTGGCAGACGCCCAGCAGGACCCCCGTTTCTACAGCGGCATCGACGAGTCCACCGGCATGATAACGCGCACCCTGGTGGCAGTGCCGCTGAGGTACAGGGACCAGATCATCGGCGTGGTCGAGGTGCTGAACAAGGCAACCGGCCCCTTTGACCAGCACGACGTTGAGGTGCTGGAGGGCATGTCCAGCTCGGCCGCCATCGCCATCGCCAACGCGCGCCTCTATCAGGATCTGAACGAGCAGATGGAGGCGCTGCAGAAGACCCAGGCGCAGCTGATCCACAGCGAGAAAATGTCCGCGCTGGGCCGATTGGTCGCCTCTATCACCCACGAGATCAACAACCCACTCCAGGCGGTGCAGACCTACGTCACCCTGGCCCAGGAGGATTTGAGCGAGGCCGGGGGCCGGGACCGGGTAGAGCGGTACCTGGGCATTGTGGAATCTGAGATCGAGCGGGTGTCGACCATTGTGCACCGGATGCGCGATTTCTACCGGCCGGCGCGCGCCCGAGTCCAGCCGACCGACCTGCACCCGGTGTTGGAGAGCGTGCTGGCCCTGGCTGACAGGAGGCTGCAGCACTGCGGGGTGACCGTGGAGCGCGAGTGGGCCGATGAATTACCCGAGGTGCGGGCCAACGCGGACCACCTCAAGCAGGTCTTTCTGAATCTGGTGCTCAACGCCGCGGATGCCATGCCGAGCGGCGGCACGCTTCAACTGCGCACCAGCTTTGTCGAAACGGGCGAGAGGGAGCCGGCCGTCCGGATCGATTTCGTCGACGAGGGCGTGGGGCTGTCCCCGGAGCGCCAGGCGCGCCTCTTTGAGCCTTTCTTCACCACCAAGGAAAAGGGGTCCGGACTGGGCCTCTATATCAGCTACGGCATCGTCGAGGCCCACGACGGCGACATTCTGGTAGAGAGCAAGGAGGGTGAGGGCAGTACCTTTTCCGTCGTATTGCCGGTGGAAGGCCCGCCGCCGGCCGGCGATGACGAGTAGGGGCACCCGATGTAGGGGTACCCAGATGGGTGCCCGTGGGCGCCCGTTGAACGGGCACGAGAACGCGTAATGCAGAAAGATCGCTCGGACCAGACCAAGCCAGAAATGAACGACCTGCAGTTCAGCATCATCGAGAACATATCTCATGAGCTGCGGGCGCCGCTGGCTGTCGTCCTGGGCTTCTCCGAGATGCTGCAGAACGGTGACATGGGTTCGTTGGAGCCGCAGCAGCGCGACGCGGTCGTCGCCATCGTTAGCCACGCCCAGCAGCTGCACACCGTGGTGGAGCGCATCGGGACCCTGATGGAGGTCCAGGCGCAGACCGAAGCCGACACGGCGCCCACGGCGCTGGGCGACCTGGTCACGGCCGTGGTAGAGACCAGGCGCCCGGCCGCGGCGCAGGCCGGGCTGGAACTGGAGGCGAGAGTCGAGCAGGGCCTCCCGCTGGTCGCGGGCAATCCTTTGCAGCTGAAGCAGGCGGCTGACTGCCTGCTGGACAACGCGCTCAAGTTCACGCCCAGGGGCGGCCGGGTGGAGGTTCGGACCTATTCCGAGTCCGGAGCGGTCTGCCTGGCGGTAACGGATACCGGCATCGGCATGGAGGCGGAGGAGCTGGAACACATCTTTGACCCCTTTTTTCAGGTCGGTGGCTCGCCCACCCGCCGCTACGGCGGGCTGGGCTTGGGCCTCACCGTCGCCAAGGCAGTGGTGGATGCGCACGGCGGGGAGCTGGAGGTCCAGAGCCGGCCGGGCGCGGGCAGCCAGTTCACGGTCCGGCTGGCCCCGTCCGCCGAGCAGACGTACCGGCCGGTCGAGAGCCGGCCGCGCCGGCGGCGCATACTGCTGGTGGACGACGAGGAGTTCGTCACCCAATCCTTGCAGGCCGGCCTGGAGAAGCTGCAGACCTTTGAGGTCGTCGCTGCCAACAGCGGAGAGGAGGCGTTGCGGCTCCTGGAGGAGGAGCCATTTGACCTGTTGATTGCCGATTACAAGATGCCGGGTGTGGATGGCATAATGTTGGCGGACCAGGTTCGGCACCTCTATCCCCAGACGGCCGTGGTGATGCTCACCGCCTATGGCAGCGACTGGCTGCGGGACCAGGCGGACAGCGTCGCCATCCGGCAGGTGCTGGACAAGCCGGTAAGGCTGGCCCAGATTCGTCGGGTGGCTGTGGAGATGCTGGGAGAGGGGCAGGAGGCGGATTGACGCGGATGAGCGCGAAGGGGCACGGGCTCGGCAGAGCACGCAGCATGGCCCCTCGTGGGCGCGCTGAATAGGACCCAGATGAACGCTGACAAAACAGGAAAACCTGCGTCAATCTGCATCTATCTGCGTGTATCTGCGTCTCCCATATTGGCTGGAGGTATCGGAAGGGCGGAGAGGTAGCGGTGGCAAAGGAGCAGCCGACGCGCGTTCTAGTGGTGGACGATGAACCCCGCGTGGCCGAGGCGCTGGCGGACGGCCTCAGCCGCATGGGCGATTCCTACATAGTAGATACTGCCTCCAGCGGCGACGAGGCCTTGGCCAAGATTCAGGAAGAGGCCTATGCGCTGATCCTGACCGACTTTCAGATGCCTGGGATGTCGGGTATGGACCTGGCGCTGGAAGTGCAGCGGGTCTCGCCCGACACGCAGATCGTGTTGATGACCGCCTATGGTACCGCCAAACTGCGCGAGAAGGCGGGGCGCGAGTTCGCCGGGTACCTGGACAAGCCCTTTACCATGGATCAGATCCGGGAGGTTGTCGCAGGGGCCGTGGAGCAGGCGAGTGGAGTCGAGCCCGAGGTCCGGCTTGAGTTGGTGGCAACTGACGCGGTGCACCAGCTTCTGGATAGCCTGCAAGCCGATAGCGGCGCCTACAGTGTAATACTACTCACTGCGACCGGCTACGCGGTGGACACGGCCGGGGCGGTCGATTCGATGGACGTCTCGGCCATCGGGACGCTGGTGGCGGCGAACTTTGCGGCCGCGGCCGAACTGGCCCGGCTGCTGGGCCGGGAATCGGTGTTCAAGTCCAGCTATCACGAGGGGCACGGCAAGGCCGACTATAACGTCTATGCCTACGACGTGAACGGTGATTTCCTGGTGGCGGTCGTCTTTGGCAAGGAGAGCAAACCGGGCATTGTCTGGTTTTACACCGAGCAGACGGCGGCCGCCTTGGCTCCCCTGATGCCTGATGCCTCGTCGGTCGCTACCGGCTTTCAGGACGATCTGGCCGAGGCGATAGATGCGGGACTCGACCAGTTGCTGGAAGGGGGTTATGATGGAATCGGCGGCGGCTTGATGACCATCGAGGACGCCATCGCCCAGGGGCTAATCCCGCCCGAGTTGGGCGGTGACGAGTAGGCCTGAGCGGGACGCGGCGAGATGTTCATCAACCAGCGGCTGGGTGAGCTGCACCTCAAGATCGTATACTATGGGCCGGCTCTGAGCGGCAAGACCACCAACCTGGAGATAATCCACGCTCGCGCCAACCCGGACATGCGCGGGGACCTGGTTTCGCTCAAGACCCGCGATGACCGCACCCTCTACTTTGACTTCTTGCAGTTGGAGCTAGGCAAGATCAAGGGGCTTAAACCCAAGTTCAGCCTCTATACCGTGCCGGGCCAGGTCTACTATGCTGCCAGCCGCAAGCTGGTGCTGCAGGGGGCGGATGGGGTGGTCTTTGTGGCCGATTCCGTGCGCGACCGCCTGCCCGACAACAAAGAGACCTTGGCGGGGCTGTTGGTTCACCTGCAGCAGATGGGCTTCCGGCCGGAGAGCTACCCCTTTGTCCTGCAGTGCAACAAGCAGGACCTACCCGACGTCTACGGTCCCGCGGAGCTGCAGGACCGCCTGGGGCAGAACGGCGCCACCTGTCTCCCTGCGGTGGCGGTGCAAGGAGTGGGCGTGTTCGATACGCTGAAAGCCATCATCAACCAGGTAGTGAAGAAGCTGGGTTAGTGGCGAGAAGGTAGGCGCACTGTGGCACTCAAGGGCGATTTGAAGGATATGAGCTTATCGAGCCTCATCTCGATAAACTGCAACGAGATGAACCAGGCCCGGCTTACGATCAGACACCAGGGGCGTGAGGCGGCGCTCTTTTTTGCGGACGGCAACATCGCCCACGTGGTGCTGGACTCTCAGGAGGGGGAGGAGGCGATCTATGAGCTGCTGACCTGGGAGGAGGGCGAGTTCGAGCTGGAGCAGGGGGTCGCGCCGCCCAAGCGCACGGTGACCACTGGCTGGTCGCGCTTGCTGCTGGAGGGGATGCGCCGCATGGACGAGAGCGCGGCCGGACCGGAGGTGGACTGGGACGAAGTCGAAATGAGCGAAACGGATCAGACCGCCGAACGCATCGTCCGGGCCTTGAAGAGAGTCCCCGGCATCGACGGCGCGCTGATCTGCTCCCGCCAGGGCGAGGTTCTGGGCCAGAAGATGGCCGGCGACCCGGCCAAGGAGGCCGCTCTCACCGCCTTTGTGGGCCGCCGGTCCGAGGAGCTGGGCTTCCTGCTGTGCGCGGGCCAGTGGGAGCGACTGATTCTCTCGGGTCAAGCGCGCAAGGCGATGGTGGTCCCCTGCCGCGAGAGCAACTACCTGGGGCTTGTTCTTGGCCGCCGCGCGCCGGTCGAGGCGTTGATCGAGTCGGTCCGCACGACCCTGCGGCGATACGAGTGAACAGATCGCACCGCAGAGAACGCAGAGAGAACGACGAATGACGAATGACCGACGCAATATCCGTCCTTCGTCGGCCGTTAGGGGCGGCCGCCCTTGGCGGCAACGCTCTTGGCGCGGCGCCCGCAGAGAACCGGGCAGACCTTGCGATCTCCGCGGTGAGAAAGGCGACGGGCACAAGGCCTGCCCCCACGCGGTCTCTGCCGTGAAAGAGAGGCACCGCGGCGAGAAGCCGCAGGTCGGAGTGTAGATGGAGAGGGTCCTTTCTGACGTCAACGCCGTCGCGGGCGTGGGTGGCTGCTTCTTCTGCGGCCAGCAGGGCGCGGTCATTGCTAGCGCCACCAAGGCCACTCCTGATGCGGTGGCCTTCCACGGCGTCGGCCGCCAGGTTGCCTTTGCCTGGGCTGCGCTGGAAGCGGCTGGGCAGGCGACCGAGGAGCTCTGCTTCTGCTATGAGAGGGCGCGCATAGTGGCCCGCGTCCTGGGGAACGTCGCGCTGGTCGTGCTCTGCGGGCCCCGGGTAGAACTGGCCTCGCTCCGCATAATCCTGGACACGGCGGCCGGTCTCATCAAGGGCGACCCGGATGTGCGGCGAAGCCTGGCGGCGCGGGCTGGCGAGAGAGCCGACCTGCTGGCGGAAGGGCATCTCGACGCCTCCTCGCGACGGCTGCTGGGCGCGCTGGATTCGAGGAGGGAGCAGTGAGATGACGAGCGGACTAGTGGTGCCGGCCGATCTGGTGGAGGACATCGAGGGTGTGCTGGCTCATCTCCAGAGCAAGACCCAGGCCGGCTGCATCCTACTGGCCGACATCGGTGGCCAGCTGATCGCCACCCAGAGCACCAGGGAGGACGTCGACCCGGTGATCCTCTCGGCTCTGACGGCCAGCAACATGGCCGCCGCCACCGAGATCGCCCGGCAGATCGGGGAGGAGAAGGCGTTCAAGCTGCTCTTCCACGAGGGCGAACGGCAGAACAGCTACCTCTCCGGTGTCGGCGACAGTTTCTTGCTGGTGGTCATCTTTGACCAGAAAGTGCAGTTGGGGCTGGTGCGCCTCTTTACCAAGCAGGCGGTCAAGCAGCTGATCCCGCTCGCGGAGAGGTTCGAGACGGTGCAGGCGCAGCCCCGGCCGCCCGTTGACAACGACTTTGGCGCCGTCCTGGCCGATGAGCTAGAGAACGTCTTTGGCGATTGGGAATAGCGGCGTTCCTCGAGAAGGAGATGAATGCGCATGAGTGACTACCAGGTCCCGGCGACCTTTGACGAGGCGCTGCAGAACATGATCGACCGGGGGCAGCTAGAAGGGGCGGTCCTGGCCAGCAGCGACGGCCTGCCCATCGCCACCGTGCCCTCGGCCTACGATGCCGAGACCGCGGCCGCGATGGTGGCCCTGCTACAGAGCGTGAGCAACGAAGCGCACGACCAGTTGGGCATGTCCGGAGTGGACGAGGTGACCGTGGTCGGCCGGGACCGGCGGCGGCTGGTCTGCCGCTACCTGCAGATTGACGGCGAAGAGCTTATCCTGGCGCTGATGGTACCTGCGAACCGCTACTACCGCCGCATTTCCAACCGGGCTATCAAGGAGATCAAGGCGGTCTGGTAGGAGCCGCGGATTGCACTGGCTACACGGATTGCGCTGATTGAACCACTGATTACACTGACTATGAGGATTTCACTGATTACTGTAGGAAGCAAGTTTCACCGCGGAGATCGCAGAGACCGCAGAGTTGTGGTGGTTTGCGCTACCCACGCCAGCGTATTCCGGCCGCAGAGCATGCAAGAGAACCGCAGACTCAGTGGTTTTTCTCTGCGTTCTCCACGTTCTCGGCGGTGTGGGCTTTTTCGGCCCCTCAGAGGAGTCTGTCGGTCGCTGGGTGCTGAGAGTTCGCAGGCGTGTTTGTAAATCGTGAAACGGGGGAAATCAACCTAAAGATCGTCTACTATGGCCCGGCTCTCAGCGGCAAGACGACCAATCTGGAGTGCATCCACAAGCACACACCCCCGGAGCGGCGGGGCAACATGGTGGCGCTCAAGACCTACGGCGACCGGACCCTCTTTTTCGACTATATGCAGCTAGAGCTGCCGTCGATCAAAGGCTACCAGCCGAAGTTCAATCTGTATACGGTCCCTGGTCAAGTTGTCTATGCCGCCAGCCGCAAACTGGTGCTGCAGGGGGCGGATGGGGTGGTGTTTGTGGCCGATTCGCAGATCGGCCGGATGAAGCACAACCTGCTCTCGTTGCTGGACCTACACCAGAATCTCAAGGACGCGGGGACCGATGCCAAGCGCGTTTCGCTGGTGATCCAGTTCAACAAGCGCGACCTGAGCGACGCCGCGCCCGTGGCCTACATGCGGCGCATCATGCGCCTCGACGGCCGTACTTTTCCCGTTCTTCAGTCGGTGGCAACCGAGGGGTACGGGGTTCTCGACACCCTAAAGGCGGCGATTGACGGCGTGTCGAGCCGCATCCGCTCCACCGGCGCGCCGGGGTAATAGCCGGTCACTGCTGGTTCTGGGGGGTGTTTCATCGCGCAGACCGTGTAGGGGCAGGCCTTGTGCCTGCCCGATTGCGGCCGCACTGGCCGTCGCCACCGTTCGTGGTAGGGGCGCGGTTTCCGTGCCTACGTCGATCCCGGCGCGGGTGACAGGGCGGGGAGACCCCGCCCCTGGTATGATATGAATTGCATATTGTGGTAGGGTACCTCTATTAACAGTTTCTCACCAAGGAGGTGCCAACATGAAACAACACGAGCATTTGCAGGGTAAGCGCGGTCAGGAGTTTCTCCGCCTGATCCAGGA
>JAUVHW010000121.1 GCA_030593075.1 Ardenticatenales bacterium | reverse complement strand
CAGGTCGGAGAGTATTCGGCCTGCAAGAAGGCAGTGAGCGAAAGGACCCACCAGGCGGTCATGATCGCCCGCGGCCCCCTCTATGGAGGGTATGATCCAACCACCCTGTACGCCAGTGACTACAGCACCGGCGGTGGCTTTGACTGGAGCATCTACCACAACGCAGGTTTTGATAACCGTCTGGCCGAGGCACAGGCGACGGACGATGCTGCAACGCGGTACGCGCTCTGCCAGCAGCTAGAGCAGACCTTGGTTGACGAGGCTGTAGGCGTATTCCTTAACTACTATGTCGGCCTCGACGCTGTTCGCAAGAACGTGACTGGATTTGCACCGCATCCGCTTGAGATGGGCAGCCCGATGCATGTCCTCGACATCCACTAGGCCAGCACGCGCAATCGGTTGATGTAGGATAACGAGCCCGCCACCCTACGTTCTTGCTCCGACGGGTTCGTCAAAGCACGGGCCGGCCGTGCATGGCAAGCTCTCCATGAAGGGGTATACCTTGGCATATGGGTGAGATGCTCCTGCGAAGGCTCAGTTGGCTGCCGATTGTTCTTGTCGGCGTGTCTATCATCACGTTCTCTTTCACCTATCTTACGCCCGGCGATCCTGCTATGAATGTTTTCTGGGCTCGATATGGCGAAGACTTTGCGCCCACACCTGAACTCCTGGCCCAGATCCGGGCCGATGCAGGATTGGACAGTCCGCTCCCGCTGCAGTATCTCAGGTGGCTGGGCAGGCTGGCGCGCGGAGACCTAGGAGGCTCTTTCATTGACAAGAAACCGATCGTCCAAACCCTCGCGCGGCGGTTTCCTATCACCCTGCAGATTGGAGGGGTCAGCCTGATTCTGGCGCTGTTGGTAGCGGTGCCTCTGGGGACCTGGGCAGCTACGCACCCCTATTCCTGGGTAGATACGCTGAGCATAGTCCTCTCCAACACGGGTGTGGCCATCCCACAATACTGGATCGGGCCCGTTCTGATCCTGGTCTTGTCGGTCAAACTTCGCCTCTTGCCTACGGCGGGTTGGGGGACGCCCAGACACCTGGTCATGCCGGCCTTGACGCTATCTCTTATGCCGCTCGCGTTCTTTACCCGGATGGTGCGATCTGGATTGCTAGAAGTCCTGGGGCAGGACTACATCCGCACGGCCCGTGCCAAGGGGTTGCCGCCGCCCGTGGTTCTGGTGCGCCACGCCTTCAAGAATGCGCTTGTTCCCCTGGCCTCAGTACTGGGCCTTCGAATTGCGGGTGCCATGGCAGGATCGGTGATTGTGGAGACGATCTTCGCGGTCCCTGGTATGGGGAGCACCATGTACCAGGCAGTCTTGTGGCGCGACGTGCCAATGATCCAGGCCTGCACGCTGATCTTTGTCGGGACGGCGGTCACTGCGAATGCGCTGGCTGACGTGACTTACGTTTTGCTGAACCCAGCTATCTCTTACGTCAGGGAGGGGTCCTGAAGACGGTCCTTCTCAATCCCCATACAGTCGTTGGACTAGTCATCGTGGTTCCCGTCGTCTTGCTGTGCTTGTTTGCTCCACTGTTTACGCAGCATAACCCAGTCGAGCAGGTCCTGAGTGATCGGCTGCAGGGACCGTCGCGGGAGCACCCGCTTGGCACAGACTTGTTAGGGCGCGATGTGCTCAGCCGATTGCTGTACGGCGGGCGGCTGTCTCTGGGGATGACGCTCTTTGTGGTTATGATCACTGCGGTGGTGGGCACTCTGATTGGGTTGCTATCAGGATTGCTGGGCGGATTTGCTGATGAATTCATCATGCGGGTCGTGGACGTCGTCATCGCATTTCCTTCAATTCTATTGGTGCTGACCATCGCCGGTCTGCAAAAGCCAGGTCTCGGGAGCTTGGCAGCGGCCATGGTCACCGTGGGCTGGTCACCGTTTGCCAGAGTAGTGCGGGGCGAGTGCCTCAAGGTGCGTTCGATGGCGTACGTGGAGGCAGCCGTCAGCATCGGGGCGACGCAGTGGCGCATCGCTGCCATGCACGTCCTACCCAACGTGATGAATACATTGCTGGCGATGGTTTTCCTGCGGTTCAGTCAGAACCTACTAGCGGTTGCTGGTCTTTCGTTCCTCGGTTTGGGCGCGCAGCCTCCCACTCCGGAGTGGGGAATGATGCTAAGTGAAGGGCGCGACTACATGGAACTGGTACCCTTGACCATGATAGTGCCAGGCACGGCGATATTCTTGACCACGTTGGGCATGAGCCTGGCTGGCGATGGTGTACGCCTGGCGTTTGACCGCGCTGCAAGACCGCGTTGGCTCGGGAGTGGTTACGCAGGACTGCTGTGATTCTTGCGAGAACCCGTGGAAGCCAAGGGGAGAAGGTACGAAAGGTGAAAAGGCTGAGGGATGTGGAAACGCGCTTCTCTAACCCGCCTGATTGACGGACACCTGGCCCGGCATCGGGCGATGGAACCCCGCGACGTGTACAAGGTCCTTTACCAGGGCGTACTGGGGTCGGAGCACTTTGTCGCCTCAGCGGAGGATTTCGCCGCTCGGCTGCGAGCAGAGTACGAGGCCGTGTTCCCTGACGAGGGCGAGCCACTCCGGGAAGCGATCCGCCCGGGCGGGGAGCTGATGCGCTTGAACCTGCGGCCGTTCAAAGCCGGAAAGGGAGACGTGGAACGGCTCATCACTGCCTGCCTTCAGACAGCGGAGCGGACTTGGGGAACGCCAGAGGAACTGCGAGTGGCGTGGGCCACCTTCGTCGAGTTGTGCCGGGCAGGGACCTGGGAGGGGTTCCCGGCGGCCGAGGTGTTGGCTTTCTCCGCCTGGCTCGAGGAGCAAGGCTACCCGCCCGTCCATCATTCTGCACGCTACACAATGGCAGGCAAACCAGCCTATCGCTTGGTGTGCGATGAGTTCCTATCATACCTGAACACACGGCAGGCCAGGGACGTGTAGAGGTTGTGGTTGTGGGCTTGATACGAGCCTCGTCTGCTCGGAGTGTGGCGGGCTGTAGGGTTTGCTGCCCGGTCAATTGACCAGGCATGGTTGCACAGTCAAGGCTGCTGTCCCAGCACCGTCGCCAGCAGGCGGCCTACAGGGGGCGCTGCTGACGTAAAGCCCGCCAGTGAGGACCGCCCACTTCGGTCCGGCGCCGCGGTTCGTCAGTGTGCCCCCGGTGTGCCCAATCCAGGTGAGGACCCGGTAGCGGCCATCCTAGCGCATCTGGGCCCGGCGGTGAAATGATGCTCCTTCCCCCTCAAGAGTAAACCACCCCGCAGCAAGCTGCGGGCATGCTGGCGCATCTAATGAAAGCGACCGCTGATCTGTTCGTTGCAGCCTACTGCGGGACGCTCCTTCAGCTGTCCACTTTGGGCATATTGCTGGTCATCTCGGCTGGCGCATTGGTCTACGCGGGCGCTTCCCACCTGCTTCCAGCGTCGAGAAGGAAAACAAGAAGTGCAGTATTTTCGCCTTGGCCGCCGGAGTTCTGGTCGTTGTCATCATCATCGCGTCTAGAGGTCAAACCGACCATTCAACGCTTCTTCCATAGCCTTCTTCTGTAGTCAATTATAGGAACATCCTATCCAAGCAACAGCTTACCCGCTTGCTTTCTTGGGTGTGCCGTGCTAGAATGTGCTCCGGATTTCAGAAGCATCTGCTTCCATAGACAGAGCCTATGTTAGACGCTCACCAATTAAACATCTTCCTGGCGGCCGGTGAATTGGAGAACTTTACCCAAGCGGCCCGTCAGTTGAACCTCTCTCAGCCGAGCGTCAGCGCCCAGATACAATCGTTGGAACGCTTGCTGGGAACCCAGCTTTTCCACCGTGCCGGCCGTCACATCTCCCTGACTGAGGAAGGAGAGCTCCTACTGCCACTGGCCCGCGAGATGGTCCACCTCTCAATCCACATTGAGGAGACCATGGCCTCGCTGGCGGGGTCGGTCGTCGGGCACTTGAAACTTGGTTGCAGCACGGCCGTGGGCAAGTACACCTTGCCTCGCCTGATCGCGCGCTTTCGTGCCCAGCACCCTCGGGTCCGAGTGAGTTGCACCATCACGACCCGCAGGAGCGTGCTGGAAGCGCTTCTCGACGGCGTCGTGCACTTGGCTGGTACCAGCGCCCGCGAGTTCAGCAAAGAGATCGAGTACCGGCCTTTTACCACTGACGCTGTTGTTCTTGTCGTCCCTGCTGACCATCCCTGGGCAGCCCGGAGTGGGATAGAGCCCCAGGAGCTGCTCACCGAGAACTTTATCCTGCGGGAAACGTCGGCCGGCACCCGTCGCGTCCTGGAAGAGGGGTTGGCGAAACATGGCCTGCACGTGGATCAACTGCAGACTGTGATGGTGATCGCCAGTTCTGAGGCGATCCGGACGGCCGTCGAGGAAAAGATCGGGGTTGCCTTCATTTCTCGGTTGGTGGCAGCTAGTGCCATCGAATTGGGACGGATAGTACAGGTACCGGTAGCCAATCTCAATCTGAGACAGCAACTCTACATAGGGCGCAACCTTCAACGGCCGGCTAGTGGAGCTCAACTTGCGTTTTGGGAATTTGCCCTTGACCCGATCAACCAGGCGTTGTTGCAGCCGGCCGATTGAACAAGTCTTAGTCGTGTTTGACGCATGGAGAAAAGAGGAGAACGAACTGGCACGAGACTGCCAACGATCAGAAAAGGAGCCATCTTTGTTGGCTTGGCTGTGGTCCTGATTCTGGGGATCACTCGCCAGGTTTCATCTCAAGGAGTGGACCAGAGTCCCATCCAGCAGCTGGCGCAGATCGCTTTTGAGGGCGGCCCTCGTTTCATGACGGCCGACGCCCTGTACGAGAACCTGAACGACGGCGACCCGGACAACGACCCCACCATCATCAGCTTGCGCTCGGCCGAGGATTACGCCAAGGGGCACATCCCCGGTGCGGTTCCCGCGGACATCAAGACCCTCTTCACTTCCGAGGGGCTGGCGACCATCCCGCCCCATAGAAGCGTGGTGTTGGTCTGCTACACCGGTCAGTCAGCCAGCCAGGCGACTTTAGCCCTGAACATGCTGGGCTACGATGCCTTTGCGCTCAAGTTCGGCATGTCCTCCTGGACCAGCGACCCCGAAGTCTACGTCAAACGGTTCAACCCCGACGCCCATGCCCACGACTATACCGTTGACCTGGAAGCCCATGAACCAGGCGGACCCTACGACAGGCCCGAGCCGCTAGTTGAGGAAGCGCCCCAACCGGCCCCCGAGCCCACGCCCGCCCCTGTAGCCGAGGTGCCGGTGACAACCGGCGCCAACAACTGCGTGTCCTGCCACACTGACCAGGAGAGCCTGCAGTCTTTGGCGGTAGAAAGGGAGGTGAAATCGGACAAGACCTCCGGCGAAGGTTGAGCGGGGGAGTTGCCTCCGTTGGAGGCATGGGAGAAGGTTTACGTTGGGGACGCTGGCTTTTTGGCCTCGATCCACAACTTGCAGAATTGCATCAGTTGTCACGGCGGTGTGGACGGGGAGATGGACAAAGACCTGGCCCACGAAGCAATGGCGAGTGACCCGACCAGCGATCCCGACAAGGTGTGTGCCGGCTGCCACAGCACTGAGGTCGAAATGGCATCCACCGGCCTGCATCAAACTCTCGCCGGCTATCGCACCACCCTGGAGCAGCGCGGCGCCGATTTCAGCGACCCTCACATGCAAGAGGCATTCGATAACCATTGCTACACCTGTCACACCACCTGCGGCCAATGCCATGTCAGCCGGCCGAATTTCACCAACGGCGGGTTGATCGCCGGCCACAAGGTAAAAGAGATCGCTTCTATCGCCGATACCTGTATGGCCTGCCACGGCGCTCGGGTGGCCAATGAGTATAGAGGGAAGAATGAAGGAGTACCGGGAAGCGTTCACTGGCTGGAAGGCGGTATGCCCTGCTTTGAGTGCCACGATATCAGCGAGTATCACGGCGACGGCACGGAACTGACCGGCGCTCACCGTTACGACGGCGAGGCATCACCCAACTGCATTGATTGTCACCCCGAAGCGGCGCCTGGTGAAACCGATGTGCTGGAGCATGCTCTCCACTGGAGCCAGGTAGCCTGCAGTGTCTGCCATACCTCCGGGCCATACAAGAACTGCTACAGTTGCCACGTGGGGGCGGATGAGAAGGGACTGCCCTACTTTGAAACCGAGGAGAGTCAGATGCAGTTCAAAATCGGCCGCAACCCGTTCCAGAGCGAGGAGCGGCCATGGGAGTACGTGCTGGTGCGCCACGTTCCGGTCGAGCCGGACACCTTCGCGTTCTATGGAGACGCTCTGCTGTCCAGCTTTGACAACCTGCCGACCTGGAAATACGCCACGCCGCACAATATCCAGCGCATCACGCCGCAGAACGCCACGTGTGACAACTGTCACGGCAATGCGGAGCTCTTTTTGACGGCCGACGACGTCGATCCAGCCAGACAGCAGGCCAACGCCAGCGTGATTGTGGAGAAGATACCCTCCAGTACTACCATACACATCGTTCCTGAGGCATACGACCCCCAGGCATGTACAGAGTGTCACCCCAACGCAGTCGAAAGGGATTGGGGATTGTCCAACGAGAACATCCATACCCTCTACCACCTGGTCGAACCGGCCGGCAAGGCAATTGCCTGTGAAGATTGCCACGCACCGGGAGGCAGTTTCGACTGGGCGGCCGCTGGCTACAGCACCGAAGAGGCAGCAAAGTTTGTTTGGTCAGAGTACCCGGACAGCAAACAGCGTGTAGACCCTACCTCCAACCCCATCTGGATGTTAGGGATAGGGCTGGTCATCGTCTTGGCGGCCGGGGCGCCCCTGGCGCTGCGGCGCAAAGAAGATGAATAGGGAGAAAGAGAGGTTACCATGACAGACAGACAAGACTCGCTATCCCGGGGAGATCTGCTCAAGCTGGTTGGAGTGGCCGCGGCTGGCGCGCTGGCGCTCAGCGCGCCGGAGACCACATCCGCATCCGGGGCGGGCAACACCGAACATGCGGCCGCGATGCTTTACGACGCGACCCGATGCGTGGGCTGCAAGTCCTGCGAAGCGGCTTGCAAGGAATGGAACAACCTACCAACAGAAGAAGAACCGCCCACAGACACCACCGCCAACACCTGGACGCTCATCAAACAGTACCAGGAAGGAACAACCCGATCCTTCCGCAAGGTTCAATGCTTGCACTGCCTGCATCCAGGATGCGTCTCCGTTTGCACCGTGGGTGCGCTGCGCAAAACAGAAGAAGGGCCGGTGGTCTATGATGCCTACAAATGCATCGGCTGCCGTTACTGCCAATACGGCTGCCCTTACGGTATCCCCAAGTTCCAGTGGGATGAGCCATTGGGGTTGATTGGCAAGTGTACCCTTTGCGCCAATCGCCTGGCCGAGGGGCAGATTCCGGCCTGTGCCGAGGCGTGCCCGGTAGAGGCCCTCACCTTCGGCACGCGGCCCGATCTGTTGAAGGAGGCTTATGACCGCATCCAGCAACACCCCGGCCGGTATGTGGACCGCGTCTACGGCGAGACAGAAGGAGGAGGAACCTCTATTCTTGCTCTTTCGGCCGTTCCCTTTGAGAAGCTGGGGCTTCCCGACCTTGGTCCAGAGCCAGTGACCCAGGGGAGTGTCAACGTGATGAACACGAGCCCAGTTGTCATCACAATGGCCCTCGCGATCTTTAGCGGAATCCACTGGTTCGGCAAGAATCTGTCGGAAAGAAAGGAGGAGTCATGGCGACCACCGCTATGAAAACGAAAAGGCCTTCCCTCACAGGCCTGATAACCCTCGGAATTCTGGGATCACTCACGCTCCTGGGAGTCGGAACTGGAATCTACCGCCTACTCACCGGTCTGGGTACCACCACCAATCTATCAGACGCCTACCCGTGGGGGCTGTGGATCGACTTTGACTTTGCCCTGATCGCCTTTTCCGGCGGCGCATTCACGCTTTGTGCGCTGATCGTCATCTTTAACCAGAGACGGTGTGAAGCAGTTGAACGACTGGTGGTGCTCACCGGTTGGCTGGGGTACGTGTTAGTGCTGGTACTCCTGCTGGTGGACCTGGGGCGGCCGGACCGCTTCTACCACTTTATTATGTACTTTAACCATCACTCTCCCCTATTTGAAGTTTGCTGGTGCATTCTACTTTACACCATTGTCTTGACACTAGAGTTTGCGCCGGTCGTCTTCGAAGGGCTTAGAAAGCCCAAAACCGCTCACGCCATCCATCGCTTTGCCGTTCCAATAGCCATCATCGGGGTCACGCTCTCCATGATGCACCAATCTACCCTCGGCACTCTCTACCTGGCCATGCCAACCAAGCTGCACACCCTGTGGCACAGCGCCATGTTGCCCCTGTTTTTCCTCATCTCGTCCGTTGGCATGGGACTCTCCACCGTTGTCCTGGCGACGCTGGTGGGCCACAGGGCGCTTGGGCACAAGATTTCGGGGGAGACAATGAGCGTTCTGGATAGCATGGGCAAGGCCTCCATCTTTGTCTGGGGGATCTACCTTTTGCTCAAGCTAGAGGACCTGCTCATGGCTGGCCAGTTGGGAGAAGCCTTTGCCTTTGACACCCAGAGCGTCTGGTTCCTGGCCGAGCTGGTCATCGGCGTGCTGCTGCCCATTATCTTGTATGCGCAGCCGTGGGTGCGCAAGAGCCAGGGAGGGTTGCTGGGAACGGCGCTGCTGACTACCTTGGGGACAGTCCTCAACCGCTTCAACACGGTACTCGTGGGCCAGAAGGTGGTAGAAGGAGCCAGCTACACCCCCCACTGGATGGAGATTGCAGTTCAGGTCGGCGTACTGGCGGCCGGCATCCTGGCCTGGTACCTGGCAGCAAGCTTTCTGCCGATCTTCCTCCGAGACCGCTTGGCTCTGCAATCGCTGCAAGAGTAACGGATGTTATAGGCCAGATTGGCGTGGACCTCCGTCAGCGCCCGCAGAGCCTTGTCGCGCATGGTTCCGGCCGCCTGGCGCATTTCTCGTTCGTGTTCGGCCAACGTTTCCCAGTAGTCGCTCATGGTCCCTGGCGCTAGGGTGCGCTGGTCGCCTCCTGATTGACATCCGATTCGGATGACTTTTCACGTGCAGGCTGCGAAACCAACCAGGGCCTGGTAGTCAGGCGCTCCAGGGCCTCCCGGGCCCCATCCAATGCCTCGAAAGCTCCGTCGCCGTTTGTCTCAGCCGGTGCGGCTGCCCGACGGCCGACTGCCTCTGCTGCACCAGATGGTTGCGGCAATCCTATATCCAGCGCCTCACCTTGCTCCGATAATCCAACCACGCCCGACCGAACTTCTCATCGAGCATCCGCTCCTCGACCCTGATGAAGACCCTGTCCATCACAACAGCACAAACGGGTATGACAAACCAGGGCGTCAACGATCTCATCAGGACGGCTACGCCAAACAGGATTAGCACGAATCCGAGATACATGGGATGGCGACTGACTCGATACACGCCACTGGTGAGCAAGGCGGCCGATTCCTCGAAGGGTTTGACGGTGGTCTTGGCCCTGCGAAAAGCGTTGTCAGCGACGACGTTGATGGCCAGCCCGCAGGCTAGCGGGATAGCGCCGAGAACGTTCCACGGTGAAGGGATGATTCTCTCCACCGGAAACAGATAATGGAGTCCAAGCATAGCCACTATGGACACCAGCAAGAATGTTGGTGGCAGCACCTTCTTGTCCTTCATGGCTCCTCCGGGTCAACCAAGTCCCCTGCGCGCCATGGCGGTAGGACCACAAGTCATCCCACAGCCCCCGCGCACGTGCGGCTCTTCTCTGCTTCGCTCTTTAGGAACCGTCCCTTCCGCTGTGGTCCAGCGCCGCGGTCCTTCAGAGTGCCCCCGCGATGTCCAGTCCAGGTTCGGACCAGTGCCTGGCGTCTCTCCCGATCGTCTGTGCCTTCTCTGGTTCCGGCGATTCCAGCATCACGCGAGGGTTGACGAGATCAATCTCGCGAATGACGGCCGGAACAACCCCCGGCTCCTCAAAAGCAGCGCTCAGCCTTACCCCCTCGGGCAGAAACTCCCCCCGCATCACATCCCGCATGGTCTCTGCTATTCAGGTGAACCGTGGCCTCGCACATGTTCCATCCTCACGGTTCGTTCAGCAGCTCTGTCAGGAGCGGCGCCTGCACGTAGTTTGTCACTTCGATGGTCTGTCTCGTGACACCGGGCACCTGACTGATGGCGTTCTT
>JAUVHW010000059.1 GCA_030593075.1 Ardenticatenales bacterium | reverse complement strand
AGCGCGCGGCCACTGGGCCTGAAGAATGGGAGTGATGGGCACGTCGCCCCGGCCGCTCAGCTCCAGAATCTTGCTGGCAAAGGTGAGACGGGAACAGGCCCCTTGGTTGACCAGATGGTAGACTCCATAGCGGCCGGTTTCCGCCAGCCGGATTATGGCGGCCGCCAGGTCCTCGACGTAGGTGGGGTTGGCGACCTCATCGGTCACCACTTTGAGCGCGCCATGCTTGTCCGCGGCGTCCTGGATGGTGTGAATAAAGTTCCGGCCGGCGGCGGCGTAGAGCCAGGCAGTGCGCACGATGTAGAACCGGCTGAGCAGGTGATGGACGTACCACTCGGCGGCCACCTTGGAGTGGCCATAGGGGTTGATGGGGTCCGGCTGGTCGAACTCCCGGTAGGCGCGGACCTCCCGTCCGCTGAACACTTCGTTGGTGCTGACGTGCACCAGAGCAGCGCCTACGTCGTGGCAGGCTATCGCGACGTTCTGGGTACCCAGTCCATTCACCCGGAAAGCAAGCTCCGGATCGCGCGCACAGCCATCCACATCGGTCATCGCGGCGCAATGGACCACCACGTCCGGCCGGGCGCCAGCGATGGCGTTGCGGATGCTGGCGGGATCCGTGATATCCACCTCTGGCAGGTCGCTCCCCTCCACCTGAGCGGCCGGCGCCCACTGTCGCGCCAGCGCTCGACCCAGCTGCCCTTTGATTCCGGTGATATAGACTCGCACAGAAGCTCCTCGAACCTACGCGCAGCGCGTATTATACTCTATTGTCCTGCCCGCGAGTAGCCGCCGGCCGGCGCCTGTGCTACAATCTCGCCAGGGTGCAATTCGACATCTTCTCCCTGTTCCCGGCGATGTTCGAGGGCCCCCTGAGCGAGAGCATCCTCAAACGGGCTCAGGAGGCAGGCCTGCTGACCATCGCGCTGCACGACATCCGCGCTTACACCACAGACAAGCACCACGTGTGTGACGACACGCCCTATGGCGGCGGGGGAGGTATGGTGCTCAAGCCGGAGCCGATCTTCCGGGCGGTGGAAGCGGTGTTGGGCGCGGATGCGGATTGCCCGATTATCCTCCTGACACCCCAGGGGCGGCTCTTTACCCAGGAGGTGGCGGCCGAACTGGCACAGCACGAGCGACTGGCGCTGGTCTGCGGCCGGTACGAGGGTGTGGACGAGCGGGTACGGCAGCACCTGGCTACCGACGAACTGTCTATCGGCGACTATGTGCTGACGGGCGGCGAGTTGGCGGCCATGGTGATTGTGGACGCGGTCGCCCGGCAGGTCCCTCGAGTGCTGGGCGCGCTGTGGGCGGCCGAGGACGATTCCCATGCCACGGGCCTGCTGGAGGGGCCGCACTATACCCGGCCGGCCGTCTTTCGCGGCTGGCCGGTCCCCGAGGTTTTGCTCTCCGGAGACCACGCCCGGATCGAGCGCTGGCGACGGGAAGAAGTGCTGCGCCGCACCTGGCAGCGCCGGCCGGAGCTGCTGCACACCACCGCCCTGACCGAAGAGGACCTTGCCTTCTTGTCAGCCCTGGAGGAGGAATAGATCAACGCGGGGCAGCCAGGCAACTGAGGTCGTTTCAGTGACCATTGCATCAACCAAGGGAGGAACTGTCGTGGAAACCAGACCATTTGGAAGGACCGGCGAGTCGTTTCCCATCCTGAGCTTCGGCGGGCAAAGGATTGTGGACGAGCACAACTGCACAGAAGAGGAGGCAGTTGAGATCGTCAACACCGCCATCGACCGGGGCATCCGCTATTTCGACACTGCCTGGATCTACTCCCAGGGGCAGGCGGAGACCCGGATGGGCAAGGTGGTCAAGCACCGGCGATCAGAGATGTGGATCGCCACCAAGACCTGGGACGCCACCCGCGATGGCGCGCTGCGCCAGTTGGAGGAGAGCCTCACGCGGCTGCAGACCGACCACGTAAACGAGTGGCGGCTGCACAACGTGTGGGACTATGCGCGGCTGGACGAGTTCACCGGCAAGGGGGGCGCGCTGGAGGCGGCCGTGCAGGCCCGCGAGGAGAGGATGGTGCGCCACATCAGCATTAGCTGCCACACCGACCCGCAGATTCTGATAGAGGCGCTGGACCGATTTCCCTTTGACAGCACGCTCATCGCCCTCTCGGCATTGGACCATTTCATCCTCAGCTTTGCCGAGGAGTTCCTGCCGGTTGCCAACGCCGCCGGGATTGCCACCATCGCTATGAAGGTGCTGGGGCTGGGCAGTCTCATCCACGAGGTGGAACGGTCTCTGCGCTATGCCCTTGGCCTGCCGGTGAGCACGGTGATCGTAGGGATAGAGAGCATGAGCCAACTGGAGCAGAACCTGGCGATAGCCGAGTCGTTCCAACCGATGACCGACGAGGAGCGATTGGCCTTCTTCCGTGACATCCTGCCGCTGGTCCGGCCGGAGAAGATGCCCTGGAAGGCGGCCGACTGGGACAACCCCACCGAGTGGGTTCCCCGCGGCCGGGGTTTGACCTGAAGATCTCCGCGGATTCCCTGACTGAAGGAACTGAAGGTCTCAGGTTCGCAGGCACTGACTGGGCCCTGCACCAGGCCCTCGGACAGTGTCCTCGCCATGGCAGGGGAACAGCGGCTTTAAGAAGCAGCAATTCTCATTTTGGCGACTACTGGGCGTCATTGCGAGGAGCGGCAGCGACGACACTTGCACCTGCGGTGACACACATGCCCTGGCGGGCAGTGCCAGGGAGTGCAGGTGAGCAATCCCCAGCAGCCCAGGAGATTGCTTCGCTTGCGCTACTAAGAAACATGCATGTCATTGCGAGCCCCGCAGGGGCGCGGCAATCTCAGATGCGTCAGATCGTGGGGATTGCTTCGGTCGCTGGCGCTCCCTCGCAATGACATCCTTGTCGTTTCTTTCTTGTTGAGTGGCGGCCAGCCGCCATGGAGATACTCGCAATGACATATTGAGAATTGCTGACGAATCAACTTGACACGCGTCTTGTTGCGGATACACTCTGCTGTAGGCACCAGGCGAGGTGCGCCTACCACATATTGAGGAGAGACGATGATAAAGAAAGCAGTTGTAGTACTAGGAATCGTTGTAGCCGTGCTGGCGCTGCTGTCGGTCGCGGCCGTCGTGCTGGCCGAACCACTGGGCTGGGCCCAGGATCCGCCTGAGGGCTCGGTGGCGGCTCCCGAATGGGAGCCGATTAGCTGGAGTTCCACCGTCCCCAAGAAGATGAACTACCAGGGCATCTTGCGCGACGACGCGGGCAACCCCATCGACGGCACCCACGACCTCACCTTCAGCATCTACACGAGGGGCTTTATCCCTTTCCCTTGGCCCGGTCGGTGGAAGTGGTCGGAAGTCTATAGCGAGACGCAGACCATCCAAGTCGACAACGGCTTGTTCAACGTGGTCATTGGAGCCGTGAACGACCTGGACCCAGGTGATTTCGGCGGCCTCTGGGGGTTGGGAGGCAGGAAGCAGCTTCGCGTCAGCGTCGACGGCGGCACAGCATTGTCGCCCTACCTCGAACTCGTGACCGTGCCCTATGCGTTCCGCGCCGAGTACGTTGACCGCTTTCCAAGGCAACACTACACCAGTGGATGGAAAGTGTACAATTCGGGGTCTGGCGGTAGCAACAAACTCACCCACGGTCTGGGCGGTGACGTTGACAACTACATAGTCGAGCTGCTATGTCGCGGGACTGGCATGGATACCTCGATATACCAGTGCGATGATGACATTCATACCCGGTGGTGGGGACTCGGCGACGCCAGCATCTGGGTCACCAACTATGCTGGCAACAGGGAATACCGCGTCCGCATCTGGCGCATAGACTGAGGAGTGGACCGATGGACAAGCGCAGAGCGATTGTCTTCCTGTTCGCCCTTGTCTGCTGCCTGCTCCTCCCCAGCGTGCCGCTTGCCGGAACGTCGCCTGAAGGCTACACCATCGACTGGCAGGTGATCGCCGGCGGGGGCGGGCTAGCGGCCAGCGGCGGCGGCTACACTCTGGACTCTACGGTGGGGCAGACGGCTATCGGCTGGTCTGCGGGCAGCCACCAGCTAGGCTCGGGCTTTTGGTACGGGACAGGGATGGAGTATATGGTCTATCTCCCCCTTACCCTGAAGAGCTAGGCGGAGCAGAACAGCGACTGCTCCAGCAGTCAGGGTTGCGTGCGCACCTCGCCTACCACACGGGCACTGGTCAGGAACCCCTGACCCGCGGCGACTTGCCAGTCGCAGTGTTGGGCCAGCGCAGCCCTGGCCAGGGCCCCAGCCGGCTCGAGTCAGAGCCGGAAGCAAGTAATCCACTGCCACGGTCTCCCAGCTCATCGGCCGGCCGACCTGCTGGCTCCGCTTTGGCATGGCGCGGGCGACGTTGCAGCCGTTTGCCCTCTCTAGCCCCTCGCGGACCTGGTGGTCGATCCCCATGGCCTGCCACGGGCTGTGCGCCTCGAACTGGTCAGCCAAAGTAGTGCAATCCGCCTGAATCTGGCTGGGAAAGCGCGCTTCCCCGGCCGCAGCGGGGCTAGACACGGATTCACACACGGATACACGGATTGCGCTGCCTGGTCGGCGCCCCCCTTTGCGCCCAGGAGTCAGAACCTCGGCAGGGGCAGCCCGCGGCCCAGGTAAGCGATCACCAGAATCACCGTGCAGCGTAGTAGTTGAGCGGTCGTTTGCGTCCCATTGGCTCAAGACGGCCCACCAGCAGCGCTCGACACAGATTGTCAACGTATCCGGCGTATCCTTCGGATGCGCGGATACGCCGGATACACGGATTGCGCTGCATGGCCGGCGGCCCCCTCGTGCTGGACGGCCACGTCCAGCCGCGCGGCGCAGCCGCGGGGCTTCAAGGCCTCGGATGCCTATTCGCGCGGCCGGGGTTAGGCCGTGAGACCTCCGAGGTTTGGGCGCTGAGCACGTGGCCTTGTCTCCGACCATTTGGCCTCCTGCCGGCGCTGTCTGATCACGGCGAAAACCTCGGAGGTCTAGGCAGCGGCAGCCCGCCTCCCAGCGGATGAGCGCACAACTACGAGTCAGCGGCTTTGGGCCCGACGGCGGCACCTTGGCGGCCGGCTTGCTGGCTTGAGAGACGGTGAACATGTGCTACAATGTGGCGGCAGCAGGAATGCGGGGCGAGGGCGCCCGGTCGACGGGGCCAGACTGAACCTCTATCGCGCCTGGATGGTAGTGCGAACAGTGGCCGGCCGCGGGACACGGCTGGCTCATGACCTGACCAGCAAGGAGTGTGTATGATCGAACAGCAGGCCGCCCGGGTGAGAGAGAACATCCAGCAAGTCATCGTAGGCCGGGGGGAGGTGATCGACCTCTGCCTGGTCGCCATACTGTGCGAAGGTCACATCCTCGTAGAGGACGTGCCGGGCACGGGCAAGACCACTCTGGCCAAAGCCATTGCCCGTTCGCTGGACTGCTCGTTTCGCCGCATTCAGTTCACTCCCGACCTGCTCCCCTCCGACGTCACCGGCGTCTTTTACTACAACCAGAAGGAGCAGGACTTCGAGTTCCGGCCGGGGCCAATCCTCTCCCAGATCGT
This sequence comes from Ardenticatenales bacterium, assembly GCA_030593075.1. Lineage (GTDB taxonomy): Bacteria > Chloroflexota > Anaerolineae > Promineifilales > UBA4811 > JAUVHW01. Next base: position 10,684 of record JAUVHW010000059.1, on the reverse strand, counting down.
GCTCGCCGACGAGATCAACCGGGCCACCCCTCGCACCCAATCCGCTCTGCTGGAGGCCATGCAAGAGCGGCAAGTCACCGTGGACGTCAAGACGGTCCCCCTGCCCCGGCCCTTCCTGGTCATCGCCACCCAGAACCCCATCGAGCTGGAGGGCACTTTTCCGCTGCCCGAGGCCCAGGTGGATCGCTTCTTGATGAAGGTGGCCATCGGCTATCCCACCAGCGAGGAGGAGAACGCCATTCTGCTGCGCTTCAAGGAAAGCGATCCGTTGGAGACTCTGGAGCCCGTGGTGAAGGCCGAGGAGGTCACCACGATGCAGGAGAAGGTGCGCCAGGTGCGCGTGGAGGACTCGGTGCGCCAGTACGTGGTGGAAATAGCCCGGGCTACCCGCGAGCACCAGGACGTGGAGGTGGGCGTCAGCCCCCGCGGCACCATGTCACTATACCACACCTGCCAGGCGCTGGCAGCCATCCGCGGCCGGGAGTACGTGATCCCCGACGACGTCAAGTACCTGGCTCCCCACGTCCTGACACACCGCGTCATCATCAACCCCAAGACTCGATTGCGCGGCCGCACCCCGGCGGACGTCATCGACGACATCGTGGAGAGCGTCGCGGTGCCGGTGGAAACCGCATAGTACCACAGCCGCTCATGGTCGCCTGATGGCAATCACGAGCCGTCCGCCGCCGTGGAACAGGCCGGCTGAACCCTTGGCCTCGGACTTGAGCGATCCTGGTCGAGTAGCTCGGGATGATTTCTCGCTCGACAGTGGTTGTTCTGCCAGGTGCGGCCGTGGTACCAGGGGCGGACAGCAGAGTGGAGCGTGGTGGTGACCGTTCACAGGGCCTCCGCCATCCCTCTCTACCACGGCTTCTGCACCACTTGACCGGCCGACCATGGAGGCCCGGCCGTATCCGGGGAGACCCGTCACTGGGGCGCCTCTTCGCTCGCGAGGGCGGATTCGATGACCGAATCCAGGTTCCAGCGCCAGGACAGCGCAGAGAAGGACCGCGTACTCGGGTTGCGAACCGAGAGCATGTTCAAGGATGTCTGGTTCTGGATAGCCAGCATCCTGGCCCTGATCGGCCTGCTGACCCGCGAGGCTGGCTTTCTAGCGTTGGCCGCCTGCCTGGTCACCGTGATCGGGGTCGCGTGGCTCTGGAACCGGTGGGCGCTGAAGGGTCTCGATTATCGGCGCCGCTTTGACCGGCAGCGGGTCTTTCCTGGCGAAGTGGTGAAGATGACGCTGGAGGTGACCAACCGCAAGTTGCTGCCGCTCAGCTGGGTCCGCTTTGAGGATGAGTTCCCCACCAACCTGGCCCCGGAGAACGCCAGGCTCTCTCCCTCGCCCTACTCGGAGACCTCCGGCTATCTGCGCTCCGCTTTTTCCGTCCGCTGGTACGAGCGGGTGCGGCGCAGCTACCAGTTGCGCTGCCGGGAACGAGGGCATTACTTCCTGGGACCGGTGAGAGCGGAATCGGGCGACATCTTTACACTGTTCACCACTGTAGAAGAGCGACTGGTGCGGGACCCGATCATTGTCTATCCGCGGGTTTGGCCGTTGCGGGAGCTGGGCTTCCCCACTCGGGCTCCGTTTGGCAATGTACGAACCAGGCACAGCCTGATCAAGGACCCCACCCGCACGCTAGGCATTCGGGATTACCGCCCGGAGGACGGTTTTCGTCACGTTCACTGGAAGGCCTCGGCCCGGCGGGGCGAACTGCAGACCAGAGTGTACGAGCCGACCACCGACATGAACCTGGTGGTGGCGCTGAACGTGGCGACCCTGCCCAAGATCTGGATGGGCGTGCGGCCGGACCTGCTGGAGCGCGCGGTGACGGTCGCAGCGTCGATAGCCAACTATGCGGCCGAGCACAAGTGGACACTGGGCCTGCTCTCCAACGGCGTACCCCGCTCCGACCAGCCGATCAAGGTACTGCCCGGCCGCTCTCCTGACCAACTGACCCACGTACTGGAGGCCCTGGCGGCCGTCAGTTCCTTTTTCACCCGGCCTATTGAGGAGATACTGCGGCTGGAGAGCCCTGCAATTCCCCTGGGGGCCACGCTGGTGGTCGTGAGCGCGGTTGTCAAAGACACTCTCCTGTTCACATTGACCGAACTCAACAAGGCCGGCCGCCGGGTGGTGCTGGTCTCCCTCGCCGATGAGCCGCCAGCGGCGGAACTGGAGGGCATTATTGTTCACCACCTGCCGGAGGATGCGCCCGCCTTTCGTCCCCGGCGGGGCGAAACACCAGATGCAACCGGCACACTGGCTGCTGTCCAGGCCGGAGACCCAGCACCCACCGTCTCCAAGGAGGCGCCGTGAAAGTAGCATGGCAGGGGGCTCGCAGAGAGACTCTATACCTGGCATTGGCCGGAATGGACGTCTGCTTCCTGCTGCCCATCGTGCTGGCCCTTGGTCAGTTCGCCGTCCGCTTTCCTCCAGGGCGAGCAGCGCTGGCATTTGGCGTCGTCACCCTGCTGGCCTTCAACCTGACCCGCTTGCTGGATGCTCTCAACCTTAAGGAACGTGTTCAGCGCGACGCGGCCTTGCTCTTTCTACTCCTTTGGCTGTTGGTTGCGCTGCGCTTCACCCTCTACCGTTACTATCCATTGCTCAGCCTCCGCTGGATTGGAGAGATGGTCAGCCACGTGGGAGACCGTGCGTTGTGGCCCCAGGACGTGACCATCATCGTCGCCACACTGATCTTCTGGTGGCGCGGCCTCAGACTGGCAAGCCGGCCGCTGGAGGTAGGCCCGATTGGATTCCACTTCCGGGCCGGCGTGTTGGTCATGGCGGGAGCGGTGGCGCTGAGCTCCCAACTTCTGGAATGGAGCCCTACCCCGTTTGTGTTCAGCTACTTTTTTCTGAGTCTGATAGCCATCGCTCTGGCCCGCGCCGAGGAAGTAGGCCGCTGGCGGGAGGGGCTACAGTTTCCCTTCAACATCGGCTGGTTGCTGTCAATCGCCGCTGCCGCCGCCGGGGTGATCTTGATCTCCATCGGCCTGATCGCGCTCCTGACCGGCGAGACCATGCTGCAAGCTCTGGCGCTGCTGGGACCAGTCTGGGACACAGCGCTGCTCATTCTCGCTATCATAATCTTCATAGCGGTCGCCATCCTCTACCCGCTCGTGCAGTTGCTGGTCGGGTGGTTGGCGGGGTCGCTGGAGGAGGGTGCGCTGGAGCTGCGGCCCGAGTTGCCGGCGGAACAGCTGTTTGAGTTCGAGCGCCAAGGACTCTCGTCGCCGCACCTCCTGCTCGAACCCTACCGACCGCTGCTGTCCGGGTTAGCTGTGCTGGGTGGCGTCCTGGTGGCAGCTCTCTTTTTCGGGCGGCTGTGGCGGGCCCGCAGACAGCTGGGCAAGGCGCATGCGGAGTCGGTTAGTGGGGAGCGTGGACCAGGCGCCGGTTTGGCAGACCGAGCGCTCCAACAGCTAAGGTCGCTGGTTGGCCGTTTGGGGCCGCTGGACCGCTGGTACGCAGCTGCATCCATCCGCCGCATCTATGCCCAGATGGCAGCTCTCGCCAGCCGGCGCGGCTACCCGCGCGCCTCCTCCGACACGCCCTACGAGTACCTCCCCGCGCTGGCGGAGGTCTGGCCGGGTTCGGAGCGACACACGAAGGCGATCACCGAAGCCTACGTCAAGACCCATTACGGAGAGGTGCCGGAGAGCCCAGATGAGCTAAGGGCACTGCAGGCAGCCCTGGACCAACTCCGGCAGCAGTAACTCGTTCGCAAGCTCGAGTGGTTTTGTGCTATAATGCCAGGTAACCCCTTCGTGGCAGAGGAGGCGCGCCCATGGGCCCACTGAATCAGCAGGAAATCGCTCAGTTGAAGGTCATCGCCGCCGAGGAGTCAGCTGTGCAGCGACGGCGGGCCGAACTGGTTCTGCTGGCCAATCAGGGACGTGAACCGGCCGAGATTGCAGAGCAGGTTGGCATTAGCGAGCGGCGGGTTTACCACTGGCTCCGCGAGTTCCGCTTCAAGCGAATGGGAATCTTCCGCAGAGTTCCTAGCGCCGAGGATGCGCAGGCGGAACTCGAGTCTGCGCAAGCGCTCGACACTCAGGTCGCCGCTCCGGCCGCCATGTCGCCGGCCGAGCTAGCAGCTCGGCATGGGCTGGACACCGAGCATTGCCGGCGTGTGGCCGAGGCGGCGGCAGCGCTCTTTGACGCTACGGCCGACACCCACCGGCTGCCGGCCGATTACCGGACTCTTCTGGAGGCAGCCGCGTTGTTGTACCTGCTCCAACCCAAGGATGTCCTTGCCCAGCCGCTGGCCGACCACACGGAACAGGAGCAGGCCATCCTGGCAGCGCTGGCGACGCTGAGCCAGAAAAAGGGCCGGCCGGGACAAGGACGCCAATGGGCCAACCTGCCGCCAGACACGCGGCAGGACGCGCTGGCACTGGGGGCAATCCTTCGGGCGGCCGTCCCACTGGGCGACTCTGAGATCGAAGCGATAGTCGCAGGGCGGCGACGGCTGGAAATCTACGTCCGCAGCAAGCTCAAGAAGGCTCGCGGGGTGCGAAGGGCATCCAAGTTGTGGACCGATCTCTTTCACCAGGAAGTGGTGCTGCTCCCTGGCTTGCACCCCCACGACCTGGCAGCGCGATTGGCAGGCGCTCCAGAGCTCAAGGCGGACACCCCGTTCGACCAGGCGGCGCGAGCCATTCTCACCTTCCATCTGGAGCAGATCCAGGCCATTGGAGAGAGCCCAGAAGAACCAGATGCATGCCCCGTCTTTCAGCGCGCCGTCCAGGCAGCGCGCCACGTATTCCGGGCCATGGGAGAGCAGTTCGACGTCACCGGTGTAGCTTCTCTCCCACGGCAGCTGCGATGGCTGAATAGGAACAGCCGGCCGCCGCGGCAGTGGCAGGCGCTCGCGGCGCAGGCCGAGGATTACCTCGCGTCGGCCGGAGGAAAGACGGCTGGAATCGATTCGATGCTGCAGCAGTGGAGCGTCCAACGGACCAAGGCGTGTGAAGAGCTGCAGCTCATGTTCAGCAGCAAGCGCTACCACGACTTTGCCGAAGCTGCCCAGAGGTTGATCAAGACCGAGAATGCCGGGATTTTTGGGAGAACAGCTGCCCGCCACCGGGTTCGATACATCCTTCCCGGCACCGTTCTGGACCAGTACCAGCAGGTCTGCCTCCTCCAAGGCCGCCTGAAGACAGCAAAGGCAAAGGCGGTGCGGGACCTCCGCCGCCAGGTCCGCAGCCTCTACCATCTCCTGGCTGACTTTCGGGCCGTGCTGGGCCCATCGGCAGCCGACTGCCTGCAGGCGCTCCTCACGATGGACGATTACCTCACCTATCTCAGCGACGTGCAGCTGGCGATCGACGTCAGCACCGAGTATCTGGAAGAGAGCAAGAAGAAGTCGAGGCCGCTCGATGGGATCAAAGAGTTCGTCGCCGCCAAGGAGGCGGAGCACGAAGAGATGCTGGAGCGGCTGCCGCAAAAGTGGGAACTGGTCGGATCGCAGCGCTTCCGGCGCGACCTTGCCATGGCGGTGGCCGACCTCTAGGGGCCTGGCCGGAAACCTGGTGTTCGCGTCCTGGTGGGGAGCCGACGCTCTGTCAGCGACCCAAACCCGCCTGTGGTGGACCGGCCAGGCCTTCAAGAAGCCGGCTCGAAGGCATCTGTGGGTAGCGGTCACGGCGAGTGACTGCCGCAGAGGGCTTTTCGGCCAGGCTTCTAGGGGGTAGACCTGGCCTGGGTGACGGCTCATCGGAGATCAGAGGTATCGGCGCCCAGTTCTCCATAGTGCACAGTCCGTAACAGAGAATGCCCAAGCCTGAGATCGAGGCCAAGTTCGCGCTCCCAGACCGGCGGGTTCACGACCAGTTGCTGGCGGTGGAGAGCCTGGCCGGTTTCACAGCCGGCGAGCGGACCATCCAGCGAGTTGTCGATCACTACCTGGACACTCCCGGCCGAGCCATCTTGGCCGCCGGTTACGCCTGCCGGGTGCGAGCAGAGGCAACCGGGCAGACTCTGACGGTCAAATCGCTGGGCCGCCCTGGCGAAACGATCAAGAGGCGCGAAGAACACACGGCCGAGCTGGCACCGGCCGCCTGTTTCTGGCAGATGCAGTACTGGCCGGTCTGCCCCGTCCGCGCGCTGGTGGAAGAACTGCTCCGGCGCGGCGAGCATGGTGCGAGTGGTCCTCTCGAGATTCTGCTGATCCTGCACCAGACCCGTCACGTCTACCCTCTGAACGACGGCGATCGGCCGGTGGTCGAGTTGAGCCTGGATGAGGTGCTTCTTGGCCCCGGAGAGCCAGTGCTCGAACTGGAGGCCGAACTCTTGCCGGGCGGGACCGAGGAGGAACTCTGCCAGGTCATCCAGGCGCTGGCGGACGAATGGGGATTGATCGCCTCCCCTCTCTCCAAGATCGAACGGGGGCTGGGGGCGCTGGAGGGGTGGGACGGCCTGGAGGCCGAGCGTCTGTCGGTCGAGGAGAGGCTAGCCCTGACGCGGGTGAAAGGCTCCGGGCAGGTTGACGCCGCGCACACGGTGCTGCTTTGGGACGCCGGTCTGCGACCACAGACCATCTCCGCCATCATCGGGTCGAGCGAGCCGCGCGTGATGCACTGGTTGGAAGCATTCAGGGACGAGCGAATGGCGAGTCTCGCAACTTCGGTGGAAGGCAGCGCGTCTGGCTCACCAGTGCCTATGCCGTGCACGTCCGCCAAACACGCTGACATCTTGCCTGAGGACCCTATGAGCGAAGCCGGCCGCAAGACTTTGCGGCTGCACTTTGAGCGGATGCTGGCCCACGAGCCGGGCACCCGCGTAGGAGCGGACATTGAGGAGCTGCACGATATGCGGGTGGCGACCCGCAGGATGCGAGCCGCTTTCCGGGTGTTTGGTCCCCACTTGAACCCTGAAGCGATAGCCCCCTATCTCCAGGGGCTCAAGCGCACCGGCCGGGCACTGGGTCCGGTCCGCGACCTGGACGTCTTTGGAGAGAAGGTGCAGCTTTACATAGACGAACTGCCGGCCGATAGCGCTGGCGCCCTGGACAGCCTGCTGGCAGAACGGACCCAAGAGCGGGACACCGCGCGCGGGCAGATGCTGGCCTACCTGGACAGCCAGGTGTACTCTGGCTTTGTGCAGCAGTTCGGCGCTTTTCTCTCAACCAAGGGGGCCGGCGCCCGCGCTTTCCCCCCCGGCAAGCCGGTCCCGCACCAGGTGCGGCACGTGGCTCCCCGCCTCATCTACGCGCGCTACGAGAAGGTGCGCGCGTACGAGCTAGTGCTGGAGGAGGCCACGATCGAGATGCTGCATGCCCTGCGGATCGATTTCAAGCGACTGCGCTACACGTTGGAGTTCTTTGTGCCTGTGTTAGGGCCAGAAGCGAGCTCGATCATAGAGGGGCTGGAGGGGATCCAGGATCACCTGGGGGACCTGAACGACGCCGACGTGGCCTCCCAGATCCTGGAGGGCTATTTGCAGCGGCTCAGCGACCTGCCGGAGGCCGGCCGCAGGGGGATGTCGGGCTATTTGCAGCGTCGGCGCGAGGAATGCCAGCGGCTGCTGCAGACCTTCCCCGCTGTTTGGGAGCGCTTTGCCCGGCCAGAGATGCGCCGCAACCTGGCACTGGCGGTCGCGGTGCTGTAACTGCAGAAGCTGTGTTGGACCCTACCGCTTGCCCAGCCGGGCCGGCCGCATATCCACCAGCAGCTCTGCAATCCGGCTGCGCAGGTCGATAAAGACGTCGTGCACGGGACGGCTGGCGTCAACCGTGGTGCTGTCGTACTCTGCCATGACGGCGTCCATCTGGCTGATCAGGCGAGTCTGGTACTCGGTCCAGGCCTGGTAGGGGTCATCCAGCCGCAGGAAGTCCATCCCGGACTCCCAGTAGTCAAACCCGCCAGAGTTGATCACCCTGGGCAGCAAATCCTCGATTTCCGCCCGCAAGTAGAACACAGCGTCCGGCACCAGCGCAAAGCTAAAGATAGTCTTGACCCATTCCTCGTCCACCCCCCGCACGACCGCGCGGGCAATCACCGAGTAGATGTAACGATCGGTTAAGCAGACCATCCCGGCGCGCAGGGCAGGGACGAGTTCCTTCTCGACGCGGTCAGCAAAGTCGGTAGCGTAGAACAGATTGAGGGTCAGGTCCCCCATGGTGTGCCCCTGCTTGGCCCGCCGGATGCCGCGGCTGGCGAGGCTGGATCGCGCCAGCCCACTGCGCACGGCCGCATAGCCATTGGCCTCTAGCCATTCGAGCAGCAGAGCAATCTGGGTGGAACGGCCGACACCGTCGGTTCCCTCCACAACAATCAGCCTTCCAGGTAGAGTGCGTCTCCTCAGGCCTGGAATCCCGTATCCATAGTGCTTTACCTCGGTCATCCTGCACCCCCTACGTCTACCAGATAGCGACCGTGGAGTTGGTTCTCGATGAGCGCCTTGCTCCACGGCACTCGCTCTACCTCCAGCACTCCTTCCAGATGGGGCTCCGCAATCCGGCGCACCGTCTGCTGCTGCTCCACCAGCGGCCGGGTTGCATCAATCACCGTGAGCCCAAACTCGTCCACCATGGCATCGTATAGGTCCAGTATCCGCCCCTGGAAGATCCTGAAGCATTTGTAAGGGTCGGGGTCCAGCCCCAGGTCCATGCCGGCTTCGTAGTACTTTAGTGTCGGGCGGCCGGCCAGGATGCGCTGCAAGGATTCCTTGAGCGGCACCCGGAAGTAAAAGGCGACTGTCGGCCGGACCGCAAAGCTGTACACCTTGCGAATGTACTCCGGGTCCATGCCCCGGGCGCCGTCGCGGGCAAAGGCGGTATAGATGTAGCGATCCGCCAGCACAATGGCGCCGGCCCTCAGAGCGGGTATGATCTGCCGCTCGGTGCGGTCGGCAAAGTCGGCCGCGTGGATCAGATGGAAGGAGAGCGGGGTGAGCGCCTGGGCAGTCTTTCCCTTCTTGGTGGTCTTGCGCACAATCGGGGACGAGTTCCACTCGGTGAAGACCACCGCGTACCCTTCGTTGGTCAGCCACTTGCGAAGCAGGTCCAACTGGGTGCTTTTTCCCGAACCATCGATCCCTTCTACGACAAACAGCTTCCCCGGCAAGGGGGTTCCGTCGGGTAGATGTGCCATATGGGCCTCCTCGGATCGGCAGGATAGAGAGATGGCGCCGCCCTATTGGTCGACGGCGAGAACGATTTTACCACAGACCTCCCCGGCCGCCAGCAGCTCCTGCGCGGCCCGCGCCTCCGCCAGCGGCATCTGGCGGCCGATGACCGCCCTGAGCCGGCCGCTGCCGAGCAACCCCATCACCGTGGCATAGTCGCTGCGGTTCCCCATGGTGCTGCCCAGTATGCTGATCTGCTTGGCAAAGAGGTAGCGAATGTCCAGGTCTAGGTGGGGCCCGCTGGTGTTTCCCACCACCAGCATCCGGCCCCCGGTGCGGAGGGCCCGAATGCTGCCCATCCAGGTAGCCTGGCCCACGTTGTCTACCACCACGTCTACGCCTCGCTTTCCGGTCAGCTGGTAGACCGCCTTCGACCAGTTCTCGCGCCGGCCGCTGGCGAGCAACCCATCACCGTGGCATAGTCGCTGCGGCCGGCTGCGGTCAATGAGCACATCCGCGCCCAGCTCCTCGGCCAGGGCCAGCTTCTGCTCGTTCGACCCCACTACTAACACTCGCGCCCCGGCCAGCTTGGCGATCTGAACGGCGGCCGAGTTGACACCACCGCCGGCACCCACGATGAGTACGTCCTCCCCCGCTTGCACACCGCCTTTGGTGACCAGCATGTGCCAGGCGGTTATGCCCACCAGCGAAAAGGCGGCTGCCTCTGCACAACTGACGTGGTCCGGAAGCTTGACCACGTTGGATGCCGGCACCACGATCCGCTCCGCGTAAGTGCCGGGCTGGAACTCGCCGAGTATTGAGTGGCGCCGGCACATGTTGTCCTCGCCACGCAGGCAGAACTCGCACTGCCCGCAAAAGATGGTGGGGTTGATAGCCACCCGGTCGCCGGGCGCTACGTTCTCTACCCCGGCGCCCACCTCCAGCACCTCGCCCGAGGCGTCGGCGCCTGGTATGTGCGGCATAGTCAGCCGGAGTCCGGGCCAGCCTTCCCGTACAAAGAGGTCCAGCCGGTTGAGCGCAGCCGCCCTGACTACCACCAGGACCTCCCCACCGCCGGCGACTGGCTCGGCCACCTCCTCGTATTGCAGCACTTCCGGCCCCCCGTGCTGGTGAAACACAACCGCCTTCATGAACACACTCCCGGCACTAACCTCGAACGTGCTCCAGTGATCCACCGGCACGATGGGAAGATTCTACACTGTGGAGGTGGGCCAGGCAAGAAAGACCGGGAAACCATAGCGCTCGGAGCATTGACTGCCAGCCCCCGACCGGTAGAATCCGCCCATGATCACCGCCCCGTTGTCCGTTCAGGAGATTCGCGAAAGGCTGACCACCCGGCAGATCGGCCGGCCCATACACTACTACACTACAATCGGCTCGACCAACGACGAGGCCAAGCGACTGGCAGAGGAGGGAGCGCCGGCCGGTACCTTGGTGATCGCTGACCAGCAGACGGCCGGCCGGGGCCGCCACCGGCGTCACTGGGTTGCACCGCCGAACGCGTGCCTGCTGATGTCGCTCGTCTTCCGGCCGGCACTGGCGCCGGCACAGGCGGCCCGCCTGACCATGCTCTGCAGCCTG
>JAUVHW010000050.1 GCA_030593075.1 Ardenticatenales bacterium | reverse complement strand
CACCTTTGGCTGCCTGGTGCCGCGCCTGGTCACGGGCCAGTTCGACCCCACGACCCAGAAGGCGGTCTGGCCCTCCACCGGCAACTACTGCCGGGGCGGGGCCTACAACGCGACGCTGCTGGCCTGCGAGTCGGTCGCTATCCTGCCCGAGGGGATGAGCCGCGAGCGGTTCGAGTGGCTCTCCAAAGTATCCGGCGAGGTCATCGCCACCCCCGGTTGCGAGAGCAACGTCAAGGAGATCTTCGACAAGTGCTGGGAACTGCGGGAGACCCGCGAGGACATCGCCATCTTTAACCAGTTCGACGAGTTTGGCAATCATCTCTGGCACTATCACGCGACGGGCCACGCGATGGAGGAGGTGCTACAGCAGGAGATGGGACCGCGCGACAGCTACCGGGGTGTGGTGCTGACCACCGGTTCCGCCGGCACCATCGGCTGCGGGGATTACCTCAAAGAGCTCTTTCCCACCAGCAAGGTAGCGGCCAGCGAGGCGCTTCAGTGCCCAACGCTGTTGATCAATGGCTTCGGCGGGCATCGCATTGAGGGGATTGGCGACAAGCATGTTCCCTGGATTCACAACTTGAAGAACACCGACATGGTGATGGCCATCGACGACGAGGCCTGCATGAGCATAGTGCGGCTGTTCAACGAGCCGGCCGGCCATGCCCGCCTGGTCAAGGAAGGCGTGCCGGAGGCGCTGGTCAGCCGACTCCACCTGCTGGGCATCTCGGGCATTGCCAACGTGCTCTCCTCTATCAAGTTCGCCAAGTGGTACGAGCTGGGTGAGAACGACATCGTGCTCACCGTCTTGACCGACTCGATGGAGCTGTACGGGAGCCGTTTGAAGGAGCTGCACGAAGAGCACGGGGAGTACACCGAGATAGACGCGGCGGCCGATTATCACCGTTATCTACTCGGCTGCACCGTCGACTATGTAGAGGAACTAGGCTACTGGGACCAGAGACGGATCCACAACCTAAAGTACTACACCTGGGTGGAGCAGCAAGGCAAAACCTACGAGGAAATCCAGGCCCAGTGGTACGACCCCGACTACTGGACCAGCATCCACGGCCAGATCGATGAGATTGACGCGCTGATCGAGCAGTTCAACGAGATGACAGGATTGGCGAGCACGTAACGAGGAGGAGCTATCAGCAAAGGACCGCAAATGGCTTTGAGGTTGCATGGTGGTCTGGAGATGCCAGGCCCAGTGTTAGAAGCTTGACAACAGTTTCACAGAGCCCTAGTTGAGGAGGTACACAAAGATGAGAACAGACACATTCAGAGGACGGGATTTCCTCACCCTGCTAGATTGGACCAAGGAGGAAGTGGGGCAGATTCTGGACCTTGCACTGGATTTGAAGCAGGACCGGGCCATCGGCCGGCCGCACGACGACATCCTGCGGGCCAAGACCCTGTTCATGCTCTTTTACAATCAGAGCTTGCGCACGCGCAACAGCTTTGAGGCCGGGATGCACCAGCTGGGCGGTCACGCTCACTTTTTGGATCCCAGCAAGATGTACACCCCGGCGCTGGAGGGCAAAGAGGTGGCCTACAGCACCGAGCGAGTCAGCGACGTGGCGCGGGTGCTGGCCCGCATGGGCGAAGCAATCGCCATCCGCTGCTACGGCGACCCCGTGGATTGGGAATACGGCGCAGCCAACGCACTGCTGCACGAGTTCGCCCGCTGGTCGGACATTCCGATCCTCAACATGGAGGATGACAAATACCACCCCTTCCAGGCTCTGGCGGACCTGCTGACCGTCAAGGAAAAGTTCGGCACCTTCAAAGGCACCAGGTTCGTCATGAGTTGGGCCTATTCGCCCAGCGCGCACAAACCCCGGGCGGTGCCCCAGAGCGCCGTCATAGCCGCCACCCTGATGGGGTGCGACACAGTTCTGGCCCACCCACCTGAGATGGCACTGGATCCAGAGGTTGTTGCGGCCTGCAAAGCCAACGCTGAGATGAACGGCAGCAGCTTTGAGATCTCGCATGACTTTGCGGATGCAGCAAAGGGCGCCCACGTCCTTTACCCCAAGGCCTGGGCGGCCACTCCCATCTTCAAGCCCCCGGTTGGCGAGGACAGCCTGGACAAGGCCCAGAAGGTGTTTGACAGCTACAAGAGCTGGAAGGCAACCCGCGAGTACATGGAGCTAGGCGACAGGAACGCCATCTACATGCACTGCTTGCCGGCCGACCGGGCCTGGGAATGCTCCAACGAGGTGATCGACAACACCGACCCCAAGAGCGGCTGGCGCTCGGTGGTGTACGACGAAGCCGAAAACCGCCTGCACGCGCAAAAGGCGGTGATGAGCCTGCTGATGCGGTAGAACGGAAGATTCGTAGATTGGGAATTGGCAGACTGGGAGACCGGTAGGTCGAGGTACTCATGAGCACGGGAGACAGGCGGGGGTTCGAGGACCTGGACTGTTATCAACTGGCGTTGGGAGTTCTGAAAGAGGCCTACGCGTTAGCTGAGCGGCTGCCTGCCAGCGAGCGGTACAACCTGGCCGACCAGATGCGGCGGTCCGCGGTGAGTGTGACGCTGAACATCGCCGAAGGCTATGGTCGATACCACTACCTCGATAGCCTACGGTTCTTCTACTGCGCTCGGGGCTCGCTGACCGACACCCTGAGCGCGTCTGTCAGTTGCGCGGCCGTCGGCTACATCGAGGATGCCGAGCTGGAGCGACTCCGGCAACAGACGCACACCGCCCTGCGATCCCTCAACGGCTACATCCGATACCTCAGGAAGCAGCAGCGCGGGCACGCCGAGTTTGGGAACCAACTCCACGACGACAGACCCGTCTTCGCCGCCAGCCCAAGCGAGGCTGTGGTCGACTGACATCGCCAATCTACCAGTTTACCAATTGACCAATCTACCGACTCAATCCACCACAAGATAGGAGACAACCAATGGACCTTTACGGCAAAGACTTTATCGTCAGTCAAGAGTGGTCGCTGGAGGAGCTCAAGGCCTTGCTTGACCTGGCGGCCAAGATGAAGCGGGATCGCTACTCGCCCCGCTGGACCAGGATACTGGCCCACAAGACTTTCATGATGTTCTTCTACAACCCCTCAGTGCGCACCCGCATGTCGTTCGAAGCGGCCGCCACCGAGCTGGGGGGCCACGCGCAGTTCATGACCCCCTCGGCCGGGCGCTTCAAGACCGAAAAGCAGGCAGGCGAGACCATTGAGGACGCTGCCCAGGTTATGGCCCGCTACGTCTGCGGTATCGGCATCCGCATCTTAGAGGACAAGGTTCCCTACTATGGAGCCGGCAACGAAATGCTCCGCGAATACGCTCAGTGGGCGGACGTGCCTATCATCAACATGGCGGATGACCGCTACCACCCCTGCCAGGGAATGGCGGACGTCATGGGGTGGGCGGAATGGTTCGGAGAAGGCCCCGGCCGGCCCGACTTTGACAACCTGAAGGACAAGAACTTTCTGCTGACCTGGGGATCGGGCGCGCTGGCTCGCTCGTGGTGCAGCGTACAAGAGGCACTGCTGGTCGCCTCCCGCTTCGGGATGAACGTGACCGTGGCCCGGCCCGATGGCTATGACCTGGACCCAGAAGTGTACGAATGGACCAAACAGAACTGTGCCTCCAACAGAGCCGCTTTCGAGGTCATCAACGACTCCGAAAGCGGGTACGACGGCGCCCACGTGGTCTATAGCCGCAACTGGGTAACGGCCGATGCTTACCAGGACGGCGCCCTCCAAAAGCCGGCCGAAATCGAAAAGGCGATGGCTTACCAGGGATGGACCGCCAACGCCGAGCGGATGGCTCGCACCGACAACGGCATCTACACTCACCCCATGCCGGTGGACCGGGGCGCTGAAGTGACCGACGAGGTCGCCAGCGGCCCGCGCAGCGCCATCTATGATATCGCCGAGAACCGCCTGCACGTGCAAAAGGCGGTCATGGCGTTGACGATGGGGAACCTATGAGCGCACAACGCAAGACCGCTGTCGTCGCCATCGGCGGCAACTCGCTGATCCTGAGCAAGCAGCACGAAGACGTGGCCTCCCAGTGGCAAGCCGTCCAGGAGACCTGCAAAAACATCGCCACCATGATCGAGCGGGACTGGAACCTGATCATCACCCACGGGAACGGGCCGCAGGTGGGCTTCATCCTGCGCCGAAACGAGCTGGCCGCACACGAGGTGCACGCTACGCCGCTAGATCTGATAGGCGCCGATACCCAAGGCTCCATCGGCTACATGATCGCCCAGTCGCTGGGCAATGAGTTCAAGCAGCGCGGGATCAGCCGGCCGATTGCCAGCGTGGTTACGCAGGTGCTGGTGGACCGCGAAGATCCCGGCTTCCAGGACCCCACCAAGGGAATCGGCGGCTTTACGACCGAGGAGAAGGCGCGCGAGTTCGAGACTGACGGCTGGCGAGTGATGGAGGACGCCGGCCGGGGCTGGCGCCGCGTCATAGCCTCCCCGGTGCCGCTCAAGATTGTGGAGCTGGAAGCCATCCGCACCCTGGTGCAGAGCGGCTACATCGTCATTGGCGTGGGAGGCGGCGGTATCCCGGTCATCGAAGACGAGAGCGGGAACCTGGTGGGGACACGGGCGGTGATCGACAAAGATCGAGCGACCAGCCTGCTGGCGCAGCAGCTCGAGGTGGACCTTTTCCTCGTTTCGACGGCCGTACCCCAGGTAGCCATCAACTTCAACGAGCCCAATCAGAAATGGCTGGGCAAGATGACGGCCGATGAGGCCCGCGCCTATCATGCTGAGGGCCACTTCAAGCCTGGCAGTATGGGGCCCAAGATTGAGGCCGTGCTCTCCTTCCTGGATGCGCACCCGGCCGGAAAGGTTCTCATCACTGACCCGCCCAACATCGCCCGAGCCTTGGACGGTGAAAGTGGCACCTGGATTGAGGCCTGATTGGCGCAACTTGCACGCAGGGAAGGCAATGGTAAACTAGTGCGCCATGGGTGGCATATAGCAGGCAGCAAGCAACGGATCTGTCTTCCATGCCTCACCCCTCGGTCGGTATCTCGTGCCGGTAGCGGAACCATTGTGCAAGGAGGTGATGTCCCACCAGCCAGAGAGAGACTATTCACTACCCCTGGACCAATCGTGTGAAGAACCAATTACTAGATGCAAGGAGGAGTGCAAATGCTTTCGAATAGAGTGCGGTGGCTTCTGGCTACCCTAACGATCCTGGTTCTGGTGCTGGCCGCTTGCGGTGGCGCTGAAGAGCCGACCGAGGCGCCGGCCGAAGTGCCGGCCGAGGAACCGACTGAGGAACCCAGCGCAGGTGGCCTGCAGATCCCTGAAATCCAGGAAGGCAAGTTCAATGTTGCGCTGGTGATGCTCAGCAACCACGATGACGGTGGCTGGTCACAGGCGCAGTATGACGGCCTGACATATCTTCAAGAGAATGTCGACGGTGTTCATACTGCTTACATGGAGTTGGTTGCCGAAGGCGCGGATGCAGAACAGGTCTTCCGGGGGCTGTCCCGCAAGGGCTTTGACCTGATCTTTGGAGGTTCCTTCGGCTATATGGACTCTATGGAAGTCGTCGCCGAGGAATTCCCCGACATTGGCTATGTTCACATCAGCGGCTTCAAGTCCAACATGAAGAACTTTGGCAATATGTTCGGCGCCATGGAGGAAATGAAGTACCTGGCCGGCATGCTGTCTGGATCGCGCGCCAAGCTGGACGGCAACCCCAAGACCGGTATTATGGCTACTTTCACAATACCGGAGGAGTTGCGCCTGGCCAATGCCTTTGCGCTGGGCTTGCAGCAGACCTGCGAGGAGTGCACCCTGGATGTGCGCTGGATTAACACCTGGCACGACCCGATCATCGAGCGCGAGGCAGCCGATTCGCTCTTTGACGCCGGTGCGCAGGTGGTCATCACCGGGGCTGATACGCCCGCTTCGGCCCTTGCAGCTGCAGACCGCGAAGGTGTATGGGGCATCACCTATGACTGGTCTGGCTCCTGTACGTTGGACGAGTGTCTGACCGCGCCGTACTGGATATGGGGTCCGGTCTTTGCCGACATCACCGAGCAAGTCAAGGCCGGCACCTACGAGTTCGGCTGGCATTACTTTGATGGCGACGCCGGCGGTCTGGGCCTGTACGGCTTCATGGAAGGTGAGGAGCCACAGCCGGGTATTGCTGACCTACCGGAAGAGGATGTTCAGTTGGTGCGTGACACGCTGGCAAAGATGTTGGCCGGCGAGTTCACCCGCTTCGACCTGTTTAGCGGCCCCATCTATGACAACCAGGGCAACCTGATTATCGAGGAAGGCAAGAGCTTCAGCTACAACGACATTGACCAGTTCCCGCCCGGCGCTCCCGGACTGGAATGTGAGTACTGCATGTTCTGGTGGAATGAGAACGTCACGGCCGAGTTGCCAGATCTAGACTAGCTCCAAGAGCGAAAGGTGGCCGGGTAGCTTGACTCACCCGGTCACCTTCTTGGTGATTGGGGCATTTACAGTTTTCTATGCTTGATACGGCGTTCTTGCCTTTTTATGGGCAGGCACAAACTGCGGAATCCTGAAACCGGAGCCAAGAGACTATGGACCAAGCGCACAAAACGAACGAAACTGCAAATGTTGTGAGCATGAGAGCAATCGTCAAGCGCTTTCCAGGAGTTTTGGCCAATGACCAGGTTGACTTCGAACTTTGCCAGGGCGAAGTTCATGCCTTGTTGGGCGAGAACGGGGCTGGGAAAAGCACTTTGATGAACATACTGGCCGGCCTGTATCGTCCGGATGGCGGCACGGTAGTGGTGCATAACAAGCCGGTCAGTTTTTCCTCACCACGCGATGCCATCGAGGCAGGAATTGGCATGATTCACCAGCATTTCATGCTGGTGCCCTCTCAGAGCGTCACCGAGAACATCCTGCTGGGATTAGATGAGCCCCGTTTCAGAATGCACCTGGCCCAATACAATCGTAGAATCGAGGGAATAGCAGAGCAATACGGGCTTCACGTGGACCCGGCCGCCAAGATCTGGCAGCTTACTGTGGGGGAGCAGCAGCGGGTGGAAATCCTGAAAATGCTCTATCGTGGGGCAGACATATTGATCATGGATGAGCCCACGGCCGTTCTGGCGCCCAGCGAGATCGAGGGGCTATTCAAAACACTACGTTCTATGACGGCTCAGGGGAAGTCCATTGTATTCATCAGTCACAAGCTGCACGAGGTGATGGACATATCGGACCGCGTGACCGTGCTGCAAAAGGGGAGGGTGACTTCCTCCGGCATCCCGACCAAAGATGTCACGAGCGCGGACCTGGCGCGGTTGATGGTAGGGCGGGATGTCGTCTTTAGGGTGGAAAGGAAGCAAGCGGAGGTTGGGGACGTTGTGCTCTCTGTGGAGGATGTGCGAGCCGATAATGACAAAGGGCTGCCGGCGCTGCGCGGTGTCACTCTGAACGTTCGTGCTGGTGAGATTGTAGGCCTTGCTGGCGTCGCTGGAAACGGGCAAAGCGAACTGGCGGAGACATTGGCCGGATTGCGGGAAGCCTCGGGCGGAAGGGTGATTCTACGCGGCAAGGATATCATCAATCAGCCAGTAAAGCTTGGAATCCGGGATGGCATATCGCTCGTACCGGAAGACCGCACGCACGTGGGCACCGCGCCAAATCTAAGCGTTACCGACAACGTAATCATGAAGAGCTATGACCAGGCGCCAATTGGGCAGGGTTGGATGATTGACTCCACTGAGGCTGCCAAACATGCTTCGGAACTGAAAGAAGCCTACGACATCATGGTGCCGACCATAGAGACATCCGTACGCTTGCTTTCCGGTGGCAATCTGCAGAAAGTGATCCTGGCGCGCGAGATATCCAGCGAGCCAACGCTGATGATCGCTGTCCAGCCGACGCGGGGCCTGGATGTGGGCGCCATAGAAGGTGTGCAGCGCCTATTGCTTGAACAGCGTGAGTCTGGAGCGGCGGTATTGTTGATTTCGAAGGAATTGGAGGAACTGCTGTCTCTGAGCGATCGTATCTACGTCATCTATGAAGGAGAGATCATGGGTGAAGTGCTAGATGGAAACATCGAGAAGATCGGCCAGATGATGATGGGGACTCGGTTGGAGCAGGTCGAGCTGCAAGGAGATGTCTGAGATGACCGCTGTAGATTCAGCAGAATCTGCCTCAGGGTTCAAGTTGCCGTTCAGATTGGAAATCGAACCCCGGCTCAAGGAGCCGCCAGGTTGGTATTCTCCGTTGTTGTCCTTAATCGCGGTGGTTTTGGCATTGTTGGTAGGCGCTCTGGTGATCTGGTTGGGAGGCGGCAACCCCTGGAAGGCATATGCCCATATCGCCAAGTATTCGTTCGGAAGCGTGGGCGTTCTTTCGGACACGATGGTGAAGGCCATCCCTCTGATGCTGGTGGGGCTGGCGTGTTCACTGGCTTTCCGGATGAAGTTGTGGAATATCGGTGCTGAAGGTCAGTTCTACCTGGGAGCGTTCGGCGCCAGTCTTGTCGTCTTGTTGCCAGTGCTGCCGGAGGAGGCGCCAAAATGGCAATTCGTAGTTCTCATGATGCTGTCCGGGATCCTGTTTGGCGCGTTATGGGGATTCATTCCCGGTTTCCTGAAGGCAAAGTTCAATGTCAATGAGATCATCTCGACTTTGATGATGAACTACATTGCCGTTGAGTGGAACAATTACTTTATTTACGCAGTCTGGTCTGAAGGCGGTTTTCAGATGTCCCGTATGTTCCAGAGAAACGCCTGGCTACCACGCCTTTCCGATTTTGCCGACAAGACACCGGCGTTCAGGGGACTAACTACGCACATGGGACTGGTTATTGCGCTGGTTGCCGCAGCAGTCCTCTGGGTGATAGTGTTCAAGAGCCAATGGGGATATGAAATCCGCCTGATCGGTGATAATCCGCGCGCGGCGCAATATGCAGGGGTATCGATCAGCAAGAACGTGGTGCTGGTGATGCTCATTTCGGGCGCTCTGGCTGGTTTGGCAGGCATGTCTGAAATCAGCGGTGTTGTGCATCGCTTGCAGGGTGCGATTTCCCCGGGGTATGGCTATACCGGCATCATCATTGCCTGGTTGGCCAAGCTCAATCCCCTAGCTGTTATTGTGGCCTCGATACTGTTTGGCGCGTTGATCCTGGCCGGGCGAGAAATCCAGCCTGCGGGCATCCCAACATTGATCCAGGGCGTTATCATGGTTTGCCTGATTGCCAGTGATTTCTTTCTGCGCAATCGGGTGTCCATCACCCGCCGCACGGAGGAGTGAACATGGACTGGCTTATTATCTTGGCCTCTGGTGTTGCAACCGGGACAGTGCTGCTTTATGCAACTGTGGGAGAGATCTACGCTGAACGCTCCGGCGTGTTGAACCTGGGGCTGGAAGGAATGATGTTGGTTGGAGCAATGTCAGCCTATAAGGCGTCGGCGGCAACGGGCAGCCCCTGGTTGGGATTACTCGTTGGCATGATCGCTGCCGGAGTGATCAGCCAGATACATGCTTTTATCACCATCACGCTCCGGGCAGACCAGGTCGTCAGCGGCCTGTCGCTGAACTTTCTGGCAGTCGGTATCAGCCTGATTCTGGGCGAGGGGCTGACGAGTCTGAGAGATGTTGTCTCTACCTTGCCTTCGTTTTCTATCCCCTTGCTTTCGCAGATTCCATGGCTGGGGAGGATCTTTTTCACTAACCAGAGCATAATGGTGTATATCGGTTTCATGTTCGTCCCGCTGGCCTGGTATTACATCAACCGCACGCGTCCCGGTATGCACCTGCGCGCTGTGGGCGAGTATCCAGCGGCGGCAGACTCGCTGGGTATCAGTGTTTTTGCGCTGCGTTACTTTTATGTTTTTGTTGGCGGATTGTTTGCTGGCCTTGCCGGGGCGACAATCAGTCTATCCATTTCACCAGGCTGGTTTGGGGCGCTAACAACCGCCGGCCAAGGCTGGATTGCGATTGGTTTGGTGATCTTTGCCCAATGGGATCCAGTGCGGGCTGCTTTCGGTTCCTACATTTTCGGCGCGCTGCGGCGCCTGGTTCTGGACATCCAGGGACCAGCCACGCTGTTGGGCTTTGCCAATCCGTTTTACTTCAACCCACATTATGGGTTCTTCATGAAGATGCTGCCTTTTGCTTTTACGGTGCTGGCGCTGGTGATTGGTTCTCGAGAAGCGACTCGCAAGCGTATTGGAACACCGGCCGCTTTGGGCCTACCCTACATTCGCGGTCAGCGGGGTTTATAGTCTGCCTGTAGCAGGTGCATAGACCTCCCACGTCTCAGTGGGACCTGGGAGGTCTGGTCCACTGGGAGGCCTGTTTTCAGTTGACAAAAACAGACCAGATGGGCGCTCTGCAGCAACTCCGGGGACAGATCGAGGCGGCCCTCGGTCGCCGGCCGTTGGACCTGCTCATCCGGAACGTACAACTGGTCAACGTCTACACCAGTGGGATCGTGGCCACCGATATCGGCGTGCAGGGCGGCCGGGTGGTCTCCATTCTGGCGGGGGTTGACCGCCCGGCGACCGAGACCCACGACGGCCGTGGCCTCTACGCATTGCCAGGCCTTATTGACTCCCATGTCCACATTGAGACAACGCTGCTCACCCCCGCCCACCTCGCTGATCTAGTCGTCCCGTTGGGCACTACCACGCTTTTTGTGGACCCGATGGAAGTCGCCAACGTCGCCGGTTACGAGGGGCTAGCGGCGTTTTTGTCTGGCGCAGAATCGTTGCCCTGTCGCCTCTTCATCCAGGTGCCGTCCCGTGTTCCGACAGCACCTGGCCTGGAAACGACCGGGGCGGAGCTGGGTCTGGCGGAGGTGGAGCGCATCCTGGACTGGGACGCCACCCGCAGTCTGGGTGAGCTGGACCCTTCCAAAGTGCTGAACCTTTCAGACGAGCATCTGCAAAAGGTGCTGGCAGCGCAGTCACGGGGCAAGGTCGCCAACGGGCACGCCATCGGCCTGGAAGGGGCAGAGCTAGAGGCGTACGCGGCCGCCGGCCTGTCCGACGACCACGAGTGCGTGACCTTTGAGCAGCTCACCCAGCGGCTCGCCGTGGGAATAGACGTGATGGTGAGGGAGGGGAGTTCAGAGCGCAACCTGGTGGCGTTGATGACCGGGGTCATCGGACAGGGGCTGGACACTCGCCACCTGATGTTCTGCACCGACGACAAGCATCCCTCGGATATCCGGACCGAAGGGCACATCAATTTCAACGTCAACGAGGCCATCCGGCTGGGCCTGTCGCCGGTGAAGGCAATCCAGATGGCAACCCTCAATGCCGCGCAGCACTTCCGGGTGGAGCACCAGATTGGCGCAATTGCTCCCGGCCGCTTTGCCGATATCATTTTGTGTGACTCACTCGAGCGAGTTGAGCCAGAGCAGGTCTTTGTGGGCGGCCGGTTGGTAGCCGAGTCCGGCAGGTTGGTAGTGGACATCTCGCAAATTGCCTTCCCCGATTGGCTCAAACAGACCGTCCATGTTACTCGCGGCACGGCCGCAGTCGATTTTGAGGTCCCGGCCGCTGGTCGTTTGGTTCAAGTCCGCGTCATCGAGATCGTCCCGGACCAGATCACCAACCATCTGCGGACAGCGACGCTGCCGGTCCGTGATGGGCGGATTGAGCCAGACGTGGAGCAGGATGTACTCAAGCTGGCAGTGGTGGAGCGGCACGGCCGGAATGGGAACCTTGCCGTGGGTTGGACCAAAGGGTTTGGCCTGCAGCGCGGTGCCATCGCCTGCTCGGTGGCGCATGACCACCACAACATTTTGGTGGTGGGCACCAACGACGCGGACATGGCAGCCTGCGTGCGGGCGTTGGCGGAAAGCCAAGGCGGTTTTGTGGCCGTCGAGGGCGGAGAGTTGTTGGGCCGGTTGCCGCTCCCGCTGGCGGGGCTGATGAGCGAAGACCCTCCGGAGGCCGTGGATGCCGGTCTGCGCAAGGTGCGAACCGCGGCCGGCTCGCTTGGCTGCTCACTGGCAACCCCCTTTATGACCCTGTCGTTCATCTCCTTGCCTTCCATTCCAGAGGCGGGGATTTCTGACAAGGGGTTGATTGACGCAAGAAAGCACGTGCTGATCCCGGTAGTGATCCAGGAGTGATGGGATTGGACACGGTAGCAATCAAGGTGTACGGCCGTTTCCGCCAGTTCGCCAACCAGCCCCAATTCGAATTCGAGATCCAAAAAGGCGACACGGTGCAGACGCTGATTGACAAGCTGGGGCTGCCAGGCAGCGCTCCCGATTTGTGGGTGGTGGTAAACCACATTCCCGCCGAACGGGACCGGCCGCTCCAGCCCGGCGAGTCGATCACGTTCTTTCAACCTGTCGCAGGAGGCTAGTACTTGACTTCAATGGTAACTCCTGGGATTGGCGATTCCGCACCCCGAATTGATGGCGTTGCCAAAGCTTCCGGCGCGCACGTCTATCCATCCGATTTTGCCATGGAGGGCATGTTGTGGCTGCGAGTGCTGCGCGCCGGCCGGCCGCACGCACGCATTCTTTCCATAGACACCCGCGCGGCCGAGCAAGTGCCGGGTGTCGTGCGCGTGTTCACCGCCAAGGATGTTCCCGGTACCAACAGAGTCGGCATTCTCTTCCAAGATATGCCGGTGCTGTGCAAAGAACAAGTGCGCTATGAAGGGGACGCGGTGGCTGTTGTCGCGGCCGAGTCGGACGAGGCCACGTACCGTGCCCGTGACCTGATCAAGGTTGAGTACGAAGCTCTGCCGGTGGTCAGCGACCCGCGCGCTGCGATGAGGCCGGATTCCCCCAGGGTGCATGAAAACGGCAACCTGGTTGATGAACTGCACTTCGGTCGCGGTGACCTGGCGACCGCGTTTGAGAGTGCCGACTTAATCTTTGAGAACGAGTACCACACCGGCCGGCAGGCGCACGCATTCCTTGAAACCGAAGCCGGCGCTGCGTTCTACGACGACGGGGGGCGATTGACTGTCCGGGTTGGCGGCCAGTATCCGCAACGCGACCAGACGCAAATTGCCCGTGCGTTTGGCCTAAGTAACGAGGACGTGCGGGTGATCATGCCGATGCCCGGTGGTGCGTTTGGCGGAAAAGACGAAATCACTGTCCAATGCTACCTAGCGTTGGTCACGCTGCTGACCAAGCGGCCCTGTCGCATCATGCTCGACCGGGATGAGAGCTTTCTGGCCGGGATCAAACGCCATCCGTTCCAAATGCGCTACAAAACGGCCTGTACCACAGAGGGCAAGCTGGTCGCAGCCGAGGTCGAGTTGATTGCTGATACTGGCGCTTATGCCTCGCTCGGCCCGGCCGTGCTGGCGTTCGGGACCGAGCATTGCCTGGGTCCGTACTATTTCCCCAACTTGAAGATTGACAGCTACTGCGTGTATACCAACAACTCGTTCTCCGGCGCATTTCGAGGCTTTGGCGCGGTGGAGACGGCGGTGGGGATTGAGCAGCAAATGGACATGATGGCCCGCGCGGTGGGGATGGACTCGATAAGGTTCCGGCGGCTCAACGGTCTGCAGCTCGGGCAGCCGGCCGCGCTGGGCAACGTGCTGGATACGGAGAGCACCCTGAACCAGGTGCTCGCAGCGGCCGAGCGGGGGTCGATCTACAGCCAGCGCGAAGAACTCGTGCAGTTGCCCCCGACCCAGGGACGCTGGAGGAAACGCGGGGTGGGCATGGCCGCGGCCTGGCAGGGATTCGGGCTGGGAGCGGGAGTCCCTGATTATGCCATCGTGCAGGTTGCGCTTGACGAGAGCGGCCGTTACCATCTCCGGACCGGCAGTGTGGACATAGGCCAGGGCAACGTGACCGCCTTTATGCAGATGGCGGCGCACGAACTGGGCTGCCACGTTGACGACATTGAACTTGTGATGGGAGATACATTCCTGGGGCCGGACTCTGGCTCGACCAACGCCTCACGCACCGTTTTCGTCGTCGGTTCAGCTGCGACCAGGGCGGCGCGTGATCTGCGCAAAAAGATACTAGACGCCGCAGCCAAGAAACTGCAGTCCGAGTCGGATCGCCTGACGTTGACCGGAAATGCGGTGACCGTCAAGGCCAACGGCCGCAGCTTGCCATTGGCCGAGCTTGGCCCGTTGCTGGGCCAGGGCAACGCGCACATGCCAGAAACAGAAGAGGTTTCCCCGGGGATTCCACACAAGGTTTTCGGTTACGGGGCGCAGGTAGCTCTGGTGGAGGTGGACCTGTTGACCGGCGAAGTGGAGGTTCTCAAGCTTCACAGCGTCATTGACGCCGGGAAGGCTATCAACCGGCAAGGAGTCGAGGCTCAGTCCGAGGGCGGGATAGTGCAGGGCCTTGGCTATACGCTCCTGGAAGATACTATGGTGGAGAACGGGGTGATGGTCAACCCACGTCTGTCCACCTACATCCTCCCCACCATCAGCGACGTGCCCACCGACATTGAGACGACGATTCTTGAGTATCCGGAACCGGAAGGCCCACATGGCGCAAAGGGCATTGCTGAAATCGTGATGACGCCAACGGCGGCCGCCATTTTGAACGCCCTCTATGCCGCGACGGGGGAGCGTTTTACCCGCATTCCCCTGACGCCTGAGCGGGTGCTTACTGCGCTATCCGATGCAGGTTGAACTGACTGTCAACGGCCGGCCGCACACGGTTGAGGCCGACCCCCGTGAAACCTTGCTCTTTGTCCTGCGCGAACTCTTGGGGATGCGCGGAACCAAGTATGGCTGCGGCGAGGGCGAGTGTGGGGCCTGCACCGTGATTCTGAACGGCCGCTCGGTCGCCTCTTGTCTGGTGCCGGCCGGGCAGGCCCACGGCGCTGAGATACTCACTGTTGAGGGAATGGCCAAAGACCTGGTCGGGCAGCACCTGTTGGATACCTTTGTCGAGTATGGCGCGGTGCAGTGCGGCTTTTGCACCCCCGGTTTTGTGATCTCTGCCCGCGGGCTGCTGGCGGACAATCCCACACCAACCACCAAAGAGATTCAGCAAGCTCTGGCCGGGAACCTGTGTCGCTGCACCGGGTACACCAAAATCATTGAGGCAGTCGGTGCGGCGGCCGAGAGAGCAGCAGGTGATAGGGTCAGGATAAATGACCGCAAGGGCGGTACACTCGCGGCGCAATCTGCCGGCTTTGCCCGGCCGGAATCCCTGGACGAGGCCCTGGCGCTGCTGGCCCAGGGCGGCTGGCGAATTGTGGGCGGCGGCACCGACGTCGGTGTGAAATTCGAACACCACATGGGGGACCAGCGCTGGCTCGATCTGAGTGGCTTGGACGAACTCGGCCGTATTCACGAGGATGACGACACGGTAGTCGTCGGTGGCGGGGTGAGCTATACCGATTTGATTCAGTCGGCCGCAGTGCAGCAGTGGGCCAGGCCGTTGGCGCAGGCGGCCAGGGCGGTGGGAGCGAAGCAGATTCAGAACATGGGCACTCTGGCGGGCAACCTGGTCAACGCTTCCCCGGCCGCGGATGCCGTTCCCTCCTTGCATGTGCTGGACGCGGTGGCGGTCCTGCGCTCGGCGCGAGGTGAGCGCAAGGTGCCGGTGAGCGAGCTGGCAACCGGACCAGGCCAAACGGTCACAGCGCCGGACGAGATTCTGACTCAAGTTATCATCCCGAAAGTTCGTGGGGACGGCAGTGGAAATGACAGCGAAATCACCTTCTTTGAAAAAGTTGGCCCGCGCAAGGCCCAAACGATTGCGATAGCCTCCGTAGCGCTGCGGGGCTGGCTGGACGCCAAGCATGGCCGGCTAACACACTTGCGGGTTGCGCTGGGTGCGGTGGCCCCAACCGTGGTGCTGGCGCTGCGCACGGCTGAGCACCTGATGGGCGGCCCGTTGACCGAGGCTTGCATCCTGGAGGCAGGCGAAATCGCCGCCCAGGAATGCCGGCCGATTGACGACCTGCGCGCGTCGGCCGCCTACCGCCGCCGCTTGGTGCGCGGCTTGCTGGTGCGCGGGCTATGGCCATACGTGGCCTCTTGACCATACACCTGTAGGAGCACTCTGCTATGTGGCAAACCTACTACACACCGACCTCGGTTGACGACACGTTGCGACTGCTGGCAGAGCACGGCAGCGAGGCTCACATCATCGCCGGCGGCACCGACCTGCTGGTCGAACTGCGGCGCGGCGCCCGGCCGGCTGGAGTGCTGCTGGACGTCACCCGACTGGGCGATCTGGACCAGGTGCGCCTGGATGATGGCCTGATCCACGTTGGCCCAACGGTTACCCACAACCAGGCGGTAGCGTCGGAGGTGCTCAAGCAGCGGGGTTTCCCGCTGGCGCAGGCGTGCTGGGGGGTAGGCACTCCCCAGTTGCGCAACCGGGCCACGGTCGCCGGCAACCTGGCAACCGCCTCTCCCGCCAACGACACCATTGCCGCGCTGTGGGCGCTGGATGCTCGCCTCACGCTGCGCAGTGCCCGCGGTGAGCGGATGCTCTCTTTCTCTGACTTTTACCAGGGCGTGCGGCGGACCGCTCTGGCCCCAGACGAGATGGTGACCGACATTGCCTTCCCGGCGCTGGCGGCCAACCAGCGCGGCGTCTTTGTGAAACTGGGGCTCCGGCGCACCCACGCCATTGCACTGGTCAACGCGGCCGTGGTGCTCACCTTCGACGGTGACACAGTCACCCAGGCCCGCATCACGCTGGGCAGCGTGGCTCCCACCATCATCCGCGCGACCGAGGCGGAAGAGGCGCTGGTGGGTGGCACGCTCCACGAGGCACGCATCAGCGAGGCGGCCGGCCTGGCAGCTCAGACGGCCGCCCCCATTGACGACATCCGGGCCGGAGCCGGCTACCGGCGCGAGATGGTGCGCGTCCTGGTGCGCCGGGCCCTCACTGCCCTGCGCGACGGGACAGAGCAGAACCAGTTCCCGGCCGCACCGCCCATGCTGTGGGGCAAGGGGAACGGCCGCTTCCCACACCTCGATGGAAGGACAATGTGCCACCATGACCAAGGCCCGGAGCCTATTGAGTGCACGGTCAACGGGGAGGAGGCCGTGGTGGAGGGAGCGGGCGGCAAGACGCTGCTGGCGATGCTGCGCGAGGACCTGGGGTTGACCGGGGCCAAGGAAGGATGCGGCGAGGGCGAGTGCGGGGCCTGCACGGTGTGGATGGACGGAATCGCGGTGCTGGCCTGCCTGGTGCCGGCCCCCCGGGCCCACGGCACGCAGATCGTCACCGTGGAAGGGATTGCGCGGGACGGCAAGGGCGCGGCGCCCGCGCTCCTTCACCCGCTGCAGCAAGCGTTCATTGACGAGGGAGCCATCCAGTGCGGCTACTGCACGCCAGGTTTCGTCATGGCGGGCGCCAACCTCCTGGAGGAGATCCCCCACCCCACCCGCGAGCAGATCATCGCCGGCTTGAACGGCAACCTGTGCCGCTGCACGGGCTACTACAAGATCATCCGGGCGGTTGAGGAGGCAAGGGGGAAGAAGTAGCGCGTTTTCTGGCAGGCAGCTCAGTCGGACAGAATTACGATCAAGCGATAGCGTGCGGATCTGATCAAGTCCGCGAGATGTTTCATTTGGCAGCCCGTGGCTGCCGCCGAGAAAGGAGATCCAACGGTGTCCAATGAATTTGAACGCAACCTGGAAAAGTACGCCGACCTGGTCGTCAAAGTGGGGCTCAACATACAGGCTGGGCAACGTCTCCTGATAGGGACGCCGCCATATGTGTTTCTGACTCCGCTCAAGGCCGCGCCACTGGTGAGGTTGATCGCGGCCCACGCGTACGAAGCGGGGGCCAGACTGGTCGATGTGATGTGGGGCGACGAGCAACTCCAGTTGATCCGATTCCAGCACGCGGCGCGCGATTCCTTTACCGAATACTCCACCTGGCAGTCAAACGGTGCACTGGAGTTTGCCCAATGCGGCGACGCCATCTTGACCATAGTCGCCGGCGACCCCGATTTGCTCAACGACCAAGACCCCGGACTAGTCGCTGCTGTCCGGCAGACCGCCTTCAAGACTTGCCAGCCGATCATGGACCATATAACGCGAAATGCCATGAACTGGGCATTCATCTCCGCCCCGATTCCCGGCTGGTCGGCAAAGGTCTTTCCTGATGTCTCCCCAGAGGCGCAGGAGGCCAGGTTATGGGATACGATCTTTGAGATTTGCCGCGTAAAGCGAGCCGATCCGGTTTCGGCCTGGCAGGAGCATATCAGCCAACTCGTCGCCAGGAGCGACTATCTAAACAACAGGCAGTACACAGCATTGAGGTTTGCTGCCCCCGGAACAGACTTGACTGTCGGCCTACCTGGAGGGCATATTTGGCGAAGCGCGCGCGTGACCAGTGAAAATGGCATCCCCTTTACCGGCAACATTCCCACTGAAGAGGTCTTTACAGCGCCGCACAAAGATAGCACTGAGGGGGTGGTCGCCATTACCAAGCCGGTCAGTTACGGCGGTACCTTGACGG
>JAUVHW010000409.1 GCA_030593075.1 Ardenticatenales bacterium | reverse complement strand
CGTTGAGCTGGGAAACGATCAGGTCGCCGCCGCGTCCCTGCCGGAACGGACCCTTCTCGCCATCCCCAAGAGTGCTGGGGCCAACCTGGCCAGTGATTTCGACTGCCATTTGCATGCCTCCTTGGCTGTTTCGTATAACATGGATTCCTGGGAGCTGCGTCGTGCCTTCCAGCAATGAGATGACACCCTGCGGGGTATCTATCAGCGCTTCTTCGTTTGCCATTAGACCGGCGCCGCTTCCTCCACCATTTCACGCATCGCCGCTGGCAGGGGCGGAACGTTCATCATCTGCGCCTGCCGGGTGTGCCTCACCCAAAGGTGGACGTTGAGCGAGGCCTGCGTCCGGGAAGCGGGAGTGCTGAGGTCATATGCATCGTCCTCGATCACGTTCGGGTCGTCTTCGGTGTCCGCCTCCTTGAAAAGCCCCACGTTGTCGTAGATGCGCTTCGAGCACACGGAGCAGACGCGCACCGCTACGGGGTCGCGGGCCGAGCAGAGGTTGGGGTCCGTGGATTCCTGCCCGTCCTTGTTGATGTGCTTCTTGTGACACTCCGGGCAGGTTTCGTGCCAGCCCTGCCTGATGAGCAGGCGGATGGCCGACACGGAAACCGTCTTCGGCACATAGCCCTGCGTCTCCGTCGGCTTGTACATGATGAGCGTGCCGGCGCGAGTGTGGGTGGTCACGACCGGGTTGCCGTCCTCACCTGTGGCTCGCTCCACACTTTCCTCCATCTTCCGTTCGTTCTCGGCCGCGAAGACCTCGGCGGAGCGCCCGACAGGGGCGACTTCTTCCACGTCCACAGAAGCCTGAGTGAGAGTCCTGGAGCCGAGGCCTTGAGCCTTGGCCCGATCACTCGCTTCCTTGCGCCGTTCCGGTGTCCATCTTTTACCCATCCGTCACCTTCTCTCCGATTGCAAACTTCGTCTGCTGTTTCGGGTTCGGGTACACGGGCTTGCGCGGCGGGTCCGAGATAGGGTTGGCCTTGTGGCGGGCAACACGATCTCGCATCGCCTGCCGTACAGCCGCGTCTACCTCTTCCCGCCGCATCAAGCCGTGCTTCTCTCGTAGAGTGTCGAAGTCCAGCATGTGGCCCTGCTTGGCGATCTTCTCCACCGTTTGGTGCCAGGCCACCACAGCACAGTCTTGGAGTTCGGCAGCCGGGGCGACGCCCATGCCTGCAATTAGCAGGGGCGCGTCCGCTCCGGGCACCAGCACCATGACCGGCAGGAACGGGCAGAACTCCGGTGAGCCGAAGTGTCTCACCAACTCGCCACACTCTTCCGCCGTCCGGCAGACAGCCGAGCACTGCCCGACAAACTTCGGGGGCACGCCCGACCAATCTATCGGCGCAACGCGCTTGGCTGTCTGGATGGCTAGCATTACTTCTTCTTTGCCTCAGCCACCTTCTCGCTCGGCGGCGTCGGCGTCCGATGGACGGCCACGGTGCCGCCTTCCCTGATGGTTTGACGGCAGGATTTGCATATACCTACCTCGTCGTGGTCGCAGTTAGCCATGTAGCACCTCGTGAGTTTCAGGATCTATCCCGCTCCTCAGCAGCATGTCCTGATCTGCCTGCTTGGCATCGGCGCTGTCGCCCGAAACCTGCCACAGCTTGTCGAACGTCTCGCCTTGACGCTCAAGGCCCCTCTGCAAGTCGTGGGCCTCCTCCACGGTACGCGCCGTGCCACGGTATCGCTCCGGGCTGAGGCCGCCCCGCGCCAGGCTTTCCTGGCGACGGGACTCTGCCTCTCTGCGGGTCGGCCGGCTGATGACGTAAACCATCTAGCCGTCCAGGGTTAGGAACACGGTTGACCAAGCCGTAGTGGCTGCGACGACGAGTACCGTACCAAGCGTGACTTCAACGTCACTGTCGCCCGCAGCCGCAGTCTCTGGACTACACGCACCAGCGGCAGCGGCGCCCGGAACGATTGCACGAGTGCCCTTAATGAGAGTGCCATTTGTGAGCACACCGCAGGATCCACGAGTCTGAAGCCAACCAGTACCACCGCTGGCAATCGCCGAGACGGCAACGCCAAGCGGTATACCGGTAAGGACTGCGCTGACCATCTGGACAGCATTCGCGTAGGGCGACTGGCGGAGGTCTACTCTGCTCGTAGTCGTGAGTGCCCGCCTGACCGCGTTGCCGGGCGCGAGGTTAACGATGTCCGTCCCCCCATTCGTCAGAGCCAGATGGCTGGCGATCTTGTAGTAGTCGCCGCCGCCCGGTGTCACGCTGATTACGGCGGACCCCTC
>JAUVHW010000310.1 GCA_030593075.1 Ardenticatenales bacterium | reverse complement strand
GAGGTGGGAACCGACCCACAGGCGGTGTTCCGCACCCTGGCCGGCCGGCAGAACGTCAAGATCGAGCGCTTTGAGTTGGCCGAACCTTCACTGGACGACATCTTTATCCGTGTCGTTGGAGAGAGGAAGCCGGCGGCGGAGTTGGAGGTGAGCCATGCGTAGCTTCTGGCTGGTCGCGAAACACGAGTACCGCCGGATGGTAGTTAGGCGGGCGTTCCTCATCACCACTCTGGCGATCCCGCTGGGGATGGCGGCCTTGATTGCGGTGGCCATTTTCGTGGGTATAACGAGCGAAAACAACCTGCCGGTTGGATATGTGGATAATGCCGGCATCCTCGACGCCTCCCTCCAGGCGACCCTACCGGACGCCGATGAGCGCATTCAGGTCCGTGCCTACCCGGATACAGAGTCCGCCCTCACCGCTCTCGAAGCGGAACAGATTCAGGCTTTCTTTGTCTTCCCGGCCGACTATCGAGACACTCTTCATACAGACCTCTACTATCTGGAAAAGCCACCAGGCAACGACGTCTGGCGCGAGTTCGACGACTTTGTGCGGCTTAACCTGATCGCCGGGCTGCCGGATGACGTGCAGCACCGGCTGTTCGAAGGGCCCAGCATCACTGTGCGGGACACCGTAAGCAAGCGGGAGTTCAGCGAGAGCAGCATCATCAACGTCGTCCTGCCGTTTATCGGCAGCACCTTCTTTATGATCGCGACCGTGTCGGCCGCCGGCTATATGGTGCGGGTAGTGGCCGACGAGAAAGAGAACCGGACGATGGAGATCATGATCACTTCCGTGACCCCGCTGCAGCTCATCGGCGGCAAGGCGCTGGGCCTGCTGGCGGCGGCCTTGACCCAGCTCTCCATTTACGTGGTTGCCACCGTCGTCGCGCTAAAGTTGGCCACGCCGCTTGTGGAACCGCTCCGACAGGCAACGGTGCCCTGGGGATATCTGGGGGTGATGGCGCTCTTTTTCCTTCCCTCCTACGCCCTGATCTCGGCCGTGATGGTGGCAATCGGCGGGGCGGTGACGGACCTGCAGCAAGGCCAGCAGGTAGCCGGCATTCTCAACCTGTTCTTCATGCTCCCGCTATTCCTGACCGTGATCCTATTTCAGGACCCCGGTCACCCCGTAGTCGTCGCTATGACGCTCTTCCCCACCACCGCCTTTATGACGGTCTCCCTGCGCTGGGGTCTGGGCACAGTTCCGTTGTGGCAGCTGGGGGTCAGTTGGGTCCTGCTGGTCGCCACGGCCGTCTTTATGGTGTGGGCAGCGGCGCGGGTGTTCCGCGCCGGCATGCTGCGCTACGGGCAGCCGCTCAACCTGAAGGCTGCAGTCGCGGCGATACGAGCAGGGTAGTGGAAAAAGGATAGAGGTGATGCGAAACATCTGGTTGGTAACCAAACACGGTGTCAAGACGACGCTCCGGAAGCCCTCCTTCTGGATACTGGCTATTCTGATGCCGGTATTGCTGATGGCGATGCTGACTTACTCTGAAATCCAAGGTAACGCGCCGGCCGCATCGGCCGGCGACCAGGAGACCTCGGCCGAAGAGGAGGACACTGCTGCAGCCAGAATCCCCCTCGTTGGACTGGTGGACGAAGCGGGGTTGATTGCCGAAATCCCGACCGAGATCCCGGCCGGCATGTTCCTGTCTTTCTCCGATAGCAATGCCGCCCGCGCCGCCCTGGAAGCGCACGAGATCGAGCAGTACGTTGAAATCCCGCCTGATTACCTCACCAGCGGGGAGGTCACCGTATATGCCGAGAATTTCAAGATACGGAGCGGTGGAGAGGAGATGGGGGTTGCCTTTCGCAGTGACACCCAGTGGATGCTGCGGTACCTCATCGACTATAACCTTACAGGCGACCAAGAGCTGGTCACCGCCCTCCGTAACCCGGTGCCTGGCGCCCTGGCGAAGTGGCACGCTGTCAGCCCACCGGCCGAGACCGATGCCAGCAGCCAGGCATTGGCCAAGGTCGTCTCCCGGCTGACGCCCTACGCCTACTACTTTCTGCTACTGATGGGCGGCAGCTACTTGATGCGCAGTGTGGTGGCCGAGAGAGAGAACCGCACCGTCGAACTGTTGCTGCTCAGCGTGCACCCTCGCGAACTGATGGCGGGCAAGATACTGGCTATGAGCGTGGCGGTGCTGGTGCAGGTGGTCCTCTGGGTCGGTTGCGGGTCGTTGGCCCTCAACCGCGGTGCGGATTTCCTGAACGTGTCTCAGTACACCTTCCCGGCCGGCTTTCTCGTCTGGGCTGCTCTCTTCCTGGTGCTGGGTTATCTGCTCTCTGCCTCTGTAATGGCAGCGGCCGGAGCGCTGGCGCCCAACGCCCGGGAGGGCGGGCAAATGATGTGGCTGCTGATCATCCCGCTCATGCCCACGCTGATGTTCGCCGAACTCTTTGTGGAAGAGCCAAACAACCCGCTGACTCTGGTGTGCAGCCTCTTTCCGTTCAGCGCTCCCAGCGCGATGGTGACCCGGCTGGCCGTGGGCCAGGTGCCGCTCTGGCAGATCATAGTCAGCCTGACGGGGTTGGCACTAACCGCCTATCTTTTCGTCGTGCTGGCGGGCCGTTTCTTCCGCGCGGGCAACCTGCTTTCTCTTGCCCCCTTTAGCTGGCGACGCCTGGCTACCGGGTGGCGCAAGTAGGGCGCGTAGGGCGGTCACGGAGGAGAAGGTGCGATATGCACTGTGGTCGCCGACGCAGACGTACAGCCGCTGCGGTGTATGGCAGGATATGGACGGCGGCGGGAAACTAAAGTGCACAGTGCCACGTATAGGTAGAAGTGAGTGTCGCACGCGGACCATGACTCCACTGTGGTGGCGGCGCCTCACCTGTTGAGAGCCCGTTGATCGCTGGCGTGAGGGGCACGCAGGCCGATTCCTATTGTCCAAGGAGGTTGCTCTGGATTACAGACAACGATCGAGTTTGGCCGCCGGGCTGATTCTGATCCTGGTTGGGCTTGGTTTCTGGTTGCCATGTGGGTGCCGGGACTGGAGGACTGGTTCTCGTGGCCGTGGATTATCATTGGCGTAGGCGTGCTGATGCTGGTGATCGGGCTACTGACCGGGGCACCGGGCATGGCTGTGCCGGCCTTCATCGTGGGCGGCGTAGGCGCGATCCTGTACTGGCAGGACGCTACCGGCCGCTGGGAGAGCTGGGCGTACGCCTGGACGCTGATCCCCGGTTTCGTGGGGGCGGGGACCGTGCTGTCGGCGCTGCTGGGTGGAGAAGGCCGCGAGTCCCTGCGGTCGGGCGGTTCGCTGATTCTGACAGCCTGACCCTGTTCCTGGTCTTTGGGTCGTTCTTTGGTGCGCTGGGCCTGGTGGGGCAATGGTGGCCCCTGCTGGTGATCGCGCTGGGAGTGCTGATCCTGGTACGGCAGCTCTTTCGGTGGCGCGGCACGTCTGCGCACCCCCCGGACCCAGGCGAGGCTTAGAGAGACACCGCCGGCCCGCATTGGTGCGGCCGGCTAGAGGGTGTCTCGTTCAAGGAGGAAGAGAATGGCAAGCGGAGTAAATCGAAGAGGAGTAGCCTGGTATCTGTGGCCCTTTGCTGCCCTGTGGACGCTGCTGAGACTCATCCTGAAGATGACAGGGCGAGTGGTGGGTGTCGTCCTGGGCCTGACTCTGATGATTGTCGGCATCCTGGTCAGCCTGACGGTGGTGGGCGCCATCGTCGGCATTCCCCTAGGCGTCGTGGGTCTGCTGCTGATCGTGAAGGGAATCTTCTAGCGGCCGCTCCAGGATTCCCAGGCCAGCCACTGCTCGGCCGCATCCGGGACCTGGGCCTGTCGCTGGTCTCGGTCAATCGTATCAACAAATTGGAGGTGTAAATGTGAAAGCCGTAGTCTTGAACGGATC
>JAUVHW010000132.1 GCA_030593075.1 Ardenticatenales bacterium | reverse complement strand
GCTGGGCCTACCCGACGCTGGCGCAGTGGCGTCGGGACCGGGAAACACAACGCCCCGCCGACCAGAGGGTGGTTGACGAGGCGCAGGCGGATCGGTTATGATCCTCTTGAGAGTGTACTGAGAGTGTACCGCACCCCGGTTTCTCTGTCCACCTCTGTCCTTAGTCGGGCCCCTCATAACAATCCTTCAGGCTCGCGTGCCGAGCGTGAGAAGGGGGAACGGGGCAGGAAACCAAAGCAGCCTATTTCAGTGTGGTTGCCGATACGCGGCAAGGCTGCCCCCGGCGGGTTAGATCAGCGAGCAGGGGGCCACAGGGAGAAAGTCGCTGAAGGCTCCGCCAGTCTTACGTCGGCTCCGTTACTGGCAAATGAGCCTCCGAAACCATGGGGTACGGGGGCTCGCTGTCCCCGTCTCACCACCCTGGTAAATGCGGAGCGACAAGAAAGGAGCGAAGCATGGCTAAGCGCGGCGTAACTGTAGCACGGGTGACAGAGCTTGCCGCGACAGGTGAGTACGAGACGCTGACGGCGATGGCCAAGGTTGTCGGTGTAACGACTGAGCGAGTGCGGCAGATCGTCAGGCAGCACGAGATCCCCTGGCAAGACTTCTTCGTTCGATTGGAGTGGGAGTGTCCGGGCTGTGGCGGCTGGATCAGAGTTCCGCGCTCTACGTGGGAACACTGGGGCTACATGCTCGCCAACTGCCGTGCGTGCGCCAAGGAGGACCGGCGTAAGTTCTGTATCCGGGGCCATCTCCGGGCAGACAACATGAACGACTACCACGGTTGCCTTGTCTGTATCCGAGAGCGGGCTAGGTGCGTGATCGAAGTCCGCGCTTGCGAGATTTGTCATGGGTCCCTCAACATCAGCCGTGGCGCTCTCAATCAGGAGCAGATGGGCAACGGCGTCGGCAAGTACCATTACGACTGCTACAACAAGCAGCGCCCTGCGTACGCCTAAGCCCCGCCCGGAGCGACAGAGAGCCCTTGAGGGGCGAAAGGAGCGATGATGGTTGACGTAGGAGACGGAGTGAAGGACATCATCACGGGCCTGACCGGAATAGCGGTGTGTCGCTGCGAATGGCTGTACGGCTGCGTGCGCGTTGGTGTTCAGCCATGCATAGCCGACAAGGGGAAGGTGCCGGATATCGTCTACGTGGATGAACCCCAGCTTGAGGTGGTGAAACGCGACGCCGTAGCGACTGCTGGTGTGCCGAAACGCAGAGCCGTGGCCCGTACTCATGGCCCGCCTGGACGTGAAGAACAGTCGAATCGTGGTCGGCCCGCAGACGACTACCACCGCGAGGAATGAATCCTGGCCGGGCCTAAAGCCCCGCCCGTAATTCATGGAAGGAGGACGCGATGAAGGAAGAAGTTACGGGGGCCCATAGCTTAGAGGTGAAGCACCTGGCTCATAACCAGGAGGACGATGGTTCGACTCCATCTGGGCCCACCACCGCCTATCACGGCTCTCCGGCCATCGACGCAATTCTCAGGGAGGGCCTTATCGCCGCGAAGTCCTGCGAATCCTGTCCCCATGTCTGGCTGGCGAAACAGCCCGGGGACGCCATCCCCTTTGGCCCCGTTGTCGCGGTGGACGTTAGGGGGTTTGGCCCGTGGCCCGTGGACGAGGATGGTAGTGACTGGCAAGCCTGTTACCACGGGGGCGACATTGGGCCAGAGCGACTAAGCTGGCTTTCTGCCTGCGAAGCAGAACGGGCTTCCTACGAGGCATTATGAAGAAGCGCGAACCCCAGCCGAAGGTCAATGGGCGGCGCTACTCTGGGGGTCAACGCGGCCCAGGCCGTCGGGGTCCGAACCCTGGTGGCCGCAAGATGGGCGCGAAGTCGAAGGCGTTTGGCTTTCGCCAATTCGGGCCGCGCCGTTAGCCCTGGGTGCGCGAGAAAGCGAGGAGTGATGGGTTGCACGAGCAGGCCGATGCACCTGTTGGTGGCGGCTGGGGTTGGTAAGCCGCCGATCTACAACGCGGCTGCATGCGGGCGCTGGTTTGGGCAGAAGTTCATCAATTTCACGGTTCGGAGGGATCGGGTGACCTGTACCCAGTGTTTGAAGAAAGCTCATGCCTGAGTGCCGGGACTGCCAGGAGCCGATCCAGTTCTTGCCCCATCCCAAGACGGGGAAGACCACGCCCTACGATGACCCGTTGCCGCCGCCGCCCAACCACTACCAGAGCCGGATCCACATCGACGCCATGCGGGAGAAGAACGGGGCGAAGCCGAAGCGCGTGCGGCGCGCGGTGGCCGGGGGCAGCCCGGCAACGCCAGCCGAGGCGCTGCTGCGCGACATGCGGTACACGAAGGACGAGGCCCTGGCCATGCTTGAGGGAATCCCAGAGGCCGCGCCCGAGGACATGGTGCTGGCTGCCCTGACGAGGATGGGAGAAGGATGATGAGCACCCTAACAGTCGTGGAGATCGCGAACGTTGTCATAGCGCTGGCGCTCTGCGGCATCGTCGGGCTGTATTTGCTGCGGGCGCTGGGAAAGTGAGAGCTTTTCGGACCTGGCCGAAAGCTGCGCCCCCGGCCAAGAAGGGAGAGTGACATGCTAGAGACGACGGAACAGGAGCGGGAGATGGAGCGAGATTGCGACGATGCCTTGGTGCGCCGCCTCTGCTGCGACGTGGACACGCTGGTGGACGGCTTGCGCGACGCTGCTGGGCGACTGGGTGCGGCTGCTGAGTATTGGGAACGCGGCGAAGGCACCGAGGGAAACGACAAGCTCTACCTCAAGGCGATGCGGGTTTGGGTAAGGCAGGCTAGTGACATCCTGGGTTCGGCCGGGAGGAAAGAGGGGACCTGTATAGGGAATCCTCCTTGCGAAGATGGGAGCTGTCAGGCGTGCCAGGATGGTCATTCCAAGCCCACTACTGCCAAGCGCGATCAGCCGGGCTACGATTCCCTAACCGATGTTCAAAAGGCATTCTATGACGGCTACGACGAAGGCTACAAAGCTGGAAAGGAGGCCACATGGCCAAGAAGAGCGAACACAACTCAGTGACGATCAAGCTGGAGCCCGAGGATTACGCGAGCCTCAGCCTGTTCGCCCGCGACGGCGATAGGACGATTGCGGCTCAGGGGCGCCGCATGTTGCGTAAGGCCATCGCGGAACGGCGAGAGGCCCAGCCCGCCTTGCCGGAGGGCGACGCCGCGCCTTGATGGAGCCGTACTACTCCGACGATGCGGTGACGATCTACCACGCAGAAGCGCTTGCCCTATTGCCGGATCTGGAAGGCTGTGGCGCACTTGTGACCGATCCGCCCTACTCATCTGGTGGGCAGTTTCGCGGGGATCGTATGTCCGGCCCCCAAGCGAAATACGTCACCAGTGATGCCTGGGCGAAGCCGCCGGAGTTCAGTGGTGACAATCGTGATCAGCGTGGTTTTCTGGCATGGGCATCGCTGTGGTTTGCGGCGGCGAGGGCGGCCTGCAGCCTCGGTTCGCCAGCGGCGGTGTTCTCAGACTGGCGACAACTGCCGACTATGACGGATGCCCTTCAGTGCGGGGGCTGGGTATGGCGCGGGATAGCGACTTGGCACAAGCCTGGTATCAGGATGCAGCGCGGCTCATTCTCGGGATCGGCAGAGTTCGTCGTTTGGGGAACCAATGGCCCGAAGCTCGACCATGACGGCTACGCGCAGAACGTCTTCCAGTGCGCCCCAGTTGGGGAGAAGGAACACATTGCCGAAAAGCCGCTCGAGGTGCTGCTCTGGATATTATCAACGGTGCCCAGCGACGCCACCGTCCTCGACCCATTCATGGGCTCAGGCACGACACTCCGCGCAGCTAAGGACCTCGGCCGCCGCGCTATCGGTATCGAGATCGAAGAACGGTACTGCGAGATCGCCGCCAAGCGCATGGCGCAGGCCGTGCTGCCGCTAGGGGGCTAGCCAGTTGACAACCTGCGGGGAAGGATGTAGCCTGAAGGCGTGAACGTGCTTAACTACAGGCTGTGCAAGGAACACGACACCTACTACCTGCACGCCTGCCCCCGGTGCTATCTGGCCGACATGCGCCGCGTCGAGATTCGCACTCGCCACCCTGAGCCCGTGGACCTCCGCGGCCTGGCCTACCTGCGCCGTACCAGCATCCACGCACCCGACGTCCCCTGAGAGGAGGGGCAATGCCCCGAGGGCCAATCAGGCAGCACCAGCATGAGCGCACCGGCCTCTACCCGGAGGAAGCGCTCGCGGCCACCGTCGTGAAGGGCGCGTTGAGAGTCTTCGGGCCGAAGTACGCGCTGTCGCCGGCGGGCCGCTTCTGGCTGGGCATCATGGGGCTGGAGCCCCAGGTGGTGTATGAGAAGGCCAGGGCCGCGTGATGGGAAGCAAGGAGGCGCGGCAGTTCTGGGTCAAGCACTGCATCTGCGGGCTGATGTCTAATCATCGTTTTTGTAGGCGGCGTGGCGCTTGGGTGCGCTGCTGGTGTAATGGGCGCGGAAAGCGTGTAGCCTGATGGCAAGGGCGAATACAGCCAGCGCTGAGAACAGCGTGGCTACAGCCAGGGGCCATGGGCCAGGGCGTCCTTGGGAGAAAGGTCAGTCTGGCAACGCCGGCGGTCGGCCCAAGAAGGATCGCGCCCTCACCGCCGCTCTCGACGCTGAGCTCGACAAGAAGATCGGGCGCAAGACGAAGCGCGAGCTCGTAGCGGCCAAGGTGCTGGAGCTCGCCCTTGGGGGCGACATGACGGCGGTCAAGTTCGTGGCCGACCGTACAGAAGGCCTGCCTATCCAGCGGCACCGCTTCGATGATGACGACCTGCACCAGCAGGCAGAGGCGCT
Source organism: Ardenticatenales bacterium (assembly GCA_030593075.1). Lineage (GTDB taxonomy): Bacteria > Chloroflexota > Anaerolineae > Promineifilales > UBA4811 > JAUVHW01. The sequence goes on along the minus strand of JAUVHW010000132.1, from coordinate 4,617 downwards.
GGCGGAAGAGGCCAAGCGGCCCGTGGAAGAGGTCGAAGGAATGCTGAGGGCTCATCTCACGTTGGTGAAGTGATGATCTCGCTCGACCGCATGGACGTGGCGGTAGCGCTCACCAGAACCCAGCTCAAACTTCAGCAAGACAAGCCGCCCGAGGAACGCTACACTGGCGCCCCCGTGCGGTTCATTCGGGCCCGGCTCGGCGAGTTCGTGTGGAGCGGCCAGGCGGCAATCTGCGAGTCCGTCGTGGCTCACCGCCGGACAGCGGTCCAGTCCTGTCACGAGAGCGGTAAGTCCTGGACTATGGCGCGGCTCGCTGCCTGGTGGCTCACAGACCATGAGCCCGGCGACGCCTTCGTTGTTACCACGGCCCCGTCCGGTCCCCAGGTCAAGGCGATTCTCTGGAAAGAGATAGGCCGCGCTCACAGCCTCGGCAACCTTCCTGGCCGCACGAACATGACGGAATGGCTCATGGACGTGACGAAGGTCGGCCCGTCGGGCATCCCCGTCACGAAAGAAGAGATTGTGGCGATGGGCCGCAAGCCGTCGGACTATGACCCGGCTGCCTTCCAGGGCATCCACGCTCGGTTCGTGCTCGTCATTCTTGACGAGGCTGATGATATCCCCGAATCTCTTTACCATGCGGGGGCTTCGTTGATTGCGAACGAGGGAAGCCGCATGGTCGCGATCGGCAACCCGGACAACCCCGCGAGCCACTTCTGCTCGAAGGTGCTCAAGCCGGGGAGCGGTTACAACATCATTCATATCGACGGTTTCGACACGCCCAACTTCACCGACGAAGAGGTGCCCCAAGAGGTGAAGGAAGGGCTGATTGGCCCGACGTACGTTGAGGAGGCGCGGCGGGACTTCGGCGAGGGTAGCCCGCTGTGGCAATCCAAGGTGCGCGGCTTGGTGCCCGAGAACACCAGGGACGGCGTGATCCCGCTGTCGTGGCTGAAGCGCTGCCAGCAGGAACGCGAGCACGACCCGGCCCAGCTACTCCCTGTCGAGCTCGGTATGGATGTTGGCGCCGGTGGCGACTGGACCGTGGTGAGGGAGCGCCGCGGTGTGAAGGCTGGCCGTACTTGGCGGGCGCAGACCCCCGAGCCCCAGGAGGCCGTGGCTCTCGCCATGGGTGCTGCGCGAGAGACGGGTGCGACCTCGATCAAGGTGGACGCTATCGGGATCGGCTGGGGGATCGTCGGGATGCTGCGTGAGGTTATCGAGGCGGCAGGCTCAGGCCCGGTTGTCCACGCCGTCAACGTCGGCACGTCAGCGCTAAACCCCGAGCGCTTTCGGCTTCTACGTGACCAAATCTGGTGGGAGCTGGGGCGGGAACTCTCCCAAGATGGCGGCTGGGATTTGAGCGAGATTGACGATAGCACGCTGGCGCAGTTGATCGCCCCACAGTACAAAGATGATGCCCATGGGCGCACCAAGATCGAGCCGAAAGACGACACCAAGAAGCGGCTGGGGCGCAGCCCTGACGACGCGGACGCGCTGCTCTTGGCCTACTTCGTGCCGCCGCCGGAACCGTTTGAGGGCGTGGTGGTGTATGATGAGCCTGTCGGGATCAGCCCGGTATAGGAGGCCAAGATGACGAAGCCAACCAAGGCCCGCCGCTTGCTCTGGGGCGGCACCGATGTAGGCGAGCGCGGCACCTGTTCTCGGTGCCACATGCGCCGTGTCGTCTGCTCGGTAATCCTTCTCGAAGACGGGCGGCGTTTCCAACTCTGCCGAGAGGATGTGAGTGTCTATGTCTAAGTCCACTAAGGCCGCGCTCGAGGAGAGCCAGGTTATCCTCGAGGAACGGCTGGCCGAGCTAGAGCTGCAACTGGAAGACATCGGCTGGATTCAGCTAAACCAGCAAACCGAGTTCGACTTCAGCCGGGAGGGCCTGGCCAGGATCGTCCGCCTGGCCCAACTGGCCCAGCTCAAGAACCCGCTCATCAACCACGCCGTCGAGGTAACGTCTCAGTACGTCTTCGGTCAGGGCGTCTCGACGCTCTACGAAGAGGACGCGCTCAACGAAGTGTGGCAGGGCTTCTGGGATGATCCCAAGAACCGCTCTGCCTTCAGCGACCACGGCGCGCTCATCGACAACGAGCAAGAGCTTGAGACGACGGGCAATCTCTTCTTCGCGCTCTTCACCAACATCTCGACGGGCCGGGTCCGGGTCCGCGGCATCCCAGTCGCTGAGATCCAGGACATCATCTGCAACCCCGAGGATGCAAAGGAGCCATGGTTCTACCGGCGCGTTTGGGGTGAGAGCCAGATGGACCTGCGATTCAACGCTGGGGCGCGGGTCAAGCAGCGGCAAGCCTTCTACCCTGACGTGCGCTACTGGCCTGCGTCGCGGCCCTCAACGATGGCGAACAGCGACAAGCCGATCTTCTGGGATAGCCCCGTCTACCACACCAAGGTTGGCGGTAGCGCTCACATGAAGTTCGGCGTGCCTGAGGTCTACCCGGCGCTGGACTGGGCCAAGGCTGCGAAGGAAGCGCTGGAAGACTTCGCGACGACTCACCGGGCTCTGGCGCGGTTCGCATGGCAGCTCACGGCCAAGGGCAAGAGGGGTGTGGCAGCGGCGAAGACCAAGCTCAGTACGACGCTATCCGCGAGCTCAGGGAGTAGCGAAAGCAACCCTCCGCCCGGTGTTGGGAGTGCCTTCATTGGGAGCGAGGGCGCGAACATGCAGCCCATCCAGACGAGGGGCATGGCTCCGCCGGCCGACGAAGGCCGTATGCTGTGGCTCATGGTGGCCGCCGGCGTCGGCATCCCTCACACCATCCTGGCCGGCGACGCTGACGTAGGGAACCTCGCCACCGCGAAGACGCTGGACCGCCCGACCGAGCTCAAGATGACATCGCGCCAGATGCTCTGGACGGGCATCTTCGGCAACATCGGCGACTACGTGCTGATGCAGGCCGTGGGCACGCCCAGCGGCGCGCTGAAGGGCCAGGGCACCGTAGTGCCGGACGCCAGCGACAACAGCCGCATGGTGAACTGGCGCGGCGAGATCAACGACACGCTCGACGTAGACTGGCCGCCTATCTTGGAGCGCGACACCGCCGCCGCGATCGAGGCCATCGTCAAGGCCGTGACGCTGGACGGCAAGGTGAACGCGGGGCTCTTCGACAACGAGACGATCGCGAAGAAGCTCTTGCAGGCCCTCGGCGAAGATGAGATTGACGAGATTATCAAGCGCCAGAACTTCGATGCGGACGCGACCGAGGCGAGCTTCGGGCAGGTGTTGACTAACCTGAAGGAACTCGTAGAGGCCAGCAAGAACGGTGCCTGACGTTCTCCCAGTGCTCACCCAACTGCTGGAAGCCTTCACGGCACAGCGCAAGCTCCGCGCCCTGGACCCGCTAGAGCGCAAGATCGAGCTGGCGATGCAGCGGGCCTTCCGCAAGCAGGGGGCGGCCTTCATTGCCGCACTCAACCGCCGGGCCGGCATCCTCTCGGGTAGGCTTCAAGAGGCCCCAGGCGACTTACCCCCCCCGAACTGGGAGGCCATCTTCGACAGCGTTGCGGCGAGCGAATCGCTCTTTGCGGCGGGCACGGCGCAGGCTCTCGAAGACTCGCTCTTGGTCGGGGCGGGGCACACCATGGCGGACTTCAGCGTGACGGGCTCTTTCGACCTGACCAACCGCCGAGCGGCAGTATTCCTTGATACCCACGGCGCCGAGGCCGTCACCAGGATCAACGCCGAGACGAAGCGTGGCCTTCGCACCATCATCAGTACCGGGCTCAGCGAGGGCCAGAGTTATGACCAGATCGCCCGGAGCATCCGGGAGCGATACGCGGGCTTCAGCACGCCACAGCCCCAGCAGCACATCAGGAGCCGTGCCCACCTGGTGGCCGTCACGGAGACGGGCAACGCCTACGAGGTCGGGAATCGCGCCGTCGCCGACGACCTGGTAGCGGCGGGGCTGGTGATGCAAAAGAGCTGGCTCGATGTTGGTGATTCTCGGGTCTCAGCAGATTGCTTGGCGAATGCTGCGGCGGGCTGGATACCGCTTGAGGACATGTTCCCTGGCGGCGTTGCTCAGCCGCTTCAGCATCCTGGATGCCGCTGCACGATGCTGCTCAGGCGCCAGCCTGCGAGCGTGAGGGTAGCTGCGTGATCCCCCGAATCGCAGAGCGGGTGCTATCGGCCTCGTGGGGCATCCATCTTCCAGAAAGCCTTTTGCGGGACTATGAGCTGAAATGCCCGATGTGCCGTGTCCAACTAGGCACCCTGAAGACTTGGCGAGGGGCCGACTGCCCGAAGTGTAGGGCCAAATTATCGTATTCATACGATGGTGTGTTCTTCGGCTTAGAGGCGAGGGCACAGTGACGCCCCCCACCGCGACCTCGATCCACTGCCCGTCGTGCGGCCGTCATCTTACCCAGGCCGAGGAGATCAAGGCTCAGCGGCTTCGCTGCAAGGGCTGCGGGTGCCAGTTGCAGCTCGACCTACAGGGCGGCGTGTTGACCGTGAGCGCGGACAAAAGCACTTGACAATACACGCGCCCTTTCCTAGAATATAGGCGACAACTGAAGCACTAGGCCCCTACGGCCACTAGGCCACGAAGGCCCTCTGCACAGGCAGGAGGGCCTTTCCCTATGCCGTTC
>JAUVHW010000354.1 GCA_030593075.1 Ardenticatenales bacterium | reverse complement strand
TGGTGAACTACCAGGAGGAGCGCGATCGCGTGGGGAAGTGGCTGATCGCCTTTCTGGGCACCTCCGCGGCCCTGAGCACGGTCGTAGCGCTGCTGTACGCAGCGCCGGGCAACCCCTGGCTGCTGCTGATCGCAACCTACGTCCAGGCCGCGACCATGGCGTGTCTGCTCTTCCTGAGCCTCGCCTACGGCAAATGGGGGGGGAGGATGCGAGTGCCCATCGTGGGGGTGTTGAGCTGGTTCGTGCTGCTCGTGATCTCGAACCTGCTTGCCCGAGAGACCGTGGTGTGGAGCCCCATTGTAGATACACTGTTGTTCTTCCCCCCGCCTGATGTTTACGGCACCTTCTTTCTGTTGAGCTGGGCCGTGGTAGCTGTGGGCCTGGTGGTGGGTACACTGTACGGCGCGGCTCGAGCCCGGCTTCCGCTGCACGCCAATCGCCTGCTCTACTGGGCCGCTGCTCTGACAGTAGTGCTTGTTGGGCAGTTACTGTTTGCTCTGAAGGAGCCTGTACTCTCTGGCGTTGGCGCCACGGTGCAGCTTCTTGGCACCGGGGGACTCCTCTACGGCGTCACCAGCTACCGTATCATTGACGTGCGGGGATCGACGCGGCGGGTCGTGGGGTATTTCCTGTTGACCACCGTGACGGCCGTGGTCATCATCATCGCGGTCCTTGCCGCGCGAGCCCTCACGGAGGGCCAGGTAATTGGCGGTGCCATCCTGACGATGGTAGGGCTCGCTTTTGCTCTCGGCGGGATTCAGCAGTTTGCTCATCACAGGGCGGAGAAGTTCATCGACCGCTATGTGATTCAGCGCGAGTACGACCCGGCCGTGATCGTCGAGAACTATGCCCAGGCCATCGGCAACATCCTGGACCCCGAGACCCTCTCGGCAGTGGCAATCGGCACCATAAGTGAGCTGCTGGAGACCCAGGGTGGTTGGGTGATGTTGGTGACCACCAAGAACGGCCGGGTCGTCGTGGAGCCGGTGGGCGGAGCGGGGCAGTCGCCGGGCGCTGCCATGTCGTTCTCCAAGGACGGCCCTGTGTTCTCCCACTTTGTGGAGCGACGCCGGCCTTTGCTTCAGTACGACATTGACGTGCTTCCTGAATTCCGGTCTCTCAGCGAGGAGCAGCGTCACTGGCTGCTCGGGCTGAACATGGCTGTCTTTGTCCCCATTGCATCCGAAGGTCTACCGGTCGGCCTGCTGGCTGTCGGGTCGAAGGGATCCGGGGAACCGTACCGCTCTGACGAGCTGCAGTTGCTGCAGACGCTGGGCGGGCAGACCGTGGTGGCTCTGACCAACGCGCGGCTGTATGATGACCTGAAGACCCTTAACGCCGAGATTCGACTTCTGAACGAGGACCTGCGCCGCTCCAACGAGCGCCTGCGGCGCATGGGTCAGGTCAAGACCGACTTTATCACTATCGCTTCGCACGAGCTGCGGACCCCGCTGACCCAGGTCAAAGGCTACTCTGAGATTCTGAGCTCGGTGATTGAGGATGGTGTGTTGACTCCAGAAAGGGGCCGCACTCTGACAGCTCAGATCGAAAAGGCCGCAGAACAGCTGGAGGACGTCATCAACGCCATGCTGGATGTCTCCCAGATTGATGCAGAGGGCGTCTCGCTGAGACTGAGCGAGACCAGACTGGACTCAGTTGTGCGAATTGCCGTTGAGCCGCTGGCAGAGCCGGCTCGTGAGCGCAATCTAGCGCTCACCGTGCAGGGCTTTGAGGGCTTGCCCTTGGTTCTGGCTGATCCCCAGCGACTGGTTCAGGCAGTCAGGAACCTGGCGTACAATGCGGTCAAGTACACCCCCGACGGCGGCCGGATCACCATCAGCGCCAGGGTTCTACCGGACGAGAGAGGCCAGGACCGGGAAATCGAGCTGGTGGTCGCGGACACCGGCGTGGGGATCGACCCGGCCGATCAGGAGCTGATATTCGAGAAATTCTTCCGCACGGCCGACCCCATTCTCCACTCATCCGGTGGCACGAAATTCATGGGGGCCGGGCCGGGGCTGGGGCTTCCGATTGCGCGCGGCATTGTCAAAGCGCACGGCGGGAGGATATGGGTCGAGTCGGCCGGCCATGACCCGGAGCGCTGCCCCGGGAGCGAGTTTCACGTCGTGCTGCCCATACGATCCGCTGCGCCGGCCGGTGGGCAGGGCGACGCTACTCTTCAGCCGTAGTCTTTTTGAGCTGCTGCAGCACTGCCAGGCGAGGATCGATCCTTTCCTCCCGGCAGCCGCAATCCCCCAGATTGAGGTCCTTTCCACACTGGCCGCACAGCCCGCGGCAGTCCGCTCGGCACAACGGCCGCAGGGGAACGTTCAGCTCCAACTGTTCCCACACCGGCTGAGCTAGTTCCAGAAACGCCTCCTCTCCTATCACGCATGACGACGGGTTCGGCGCGCTGGATGCGGGGTAGTAGAACAGCTCCTCCAGCTCGACTCCGATGTGGAGCGAAAGCGGGGCCAGGCAGCGGGCGCATTCGGCCGGGACCGTGCCGTTCAGAGCACCGTTCACCCAGATGCCCTGGGAGGTGCACGTGAGTCTCAGTCGCCCCTCCAGTATCTCCACGTGGAACCCTTCCGGCAGCTCGCCAGCTTGCAGATTCACTTCCAGCATTTGCGAGCTGCCCACCGGCTTTCTGAGCAGGTCCCCCACATTCGGCCGCAGTGCTCTCAATTGCGTCTGTTTGGACATGGTGTCCCCTGGTGAATAGGCGGCCCAGATTATAGCAGACCGCCCGGCCGGCAGTCAACAGAGATGCAACCTGGTTCGCCCTCATGCGTATTACAGGCAACCGACCGAGTCGTTTTCGGCCGGCTCGGCAAGTCGTACCGTGGTCTGTTTTGGGTTGTGCGGAAATGCAGATAGCATGACTGCACTGAAAGAACCGGATTCACCGCGGAGCACGCAGAGACCGCAGAGGAAAGAAAAGAGAACTGGTGTGGCATCGTGACAGAGCCTCACAGGAAACCGGTAGAATCCCGAGGCAGACTTAAAAGCGTTCCCGCGATCTCTGCGGTGAATGAACCCTTTTGTCAGACGGACCGTGCAGTGATTGAAGGAGTGCAACATGGAGCGTGGTAGATACTCTTCCCTGTGGGGTGGGTTGTTGATCCTGGTCGGCGCCGTCCTGCTCTTGCAGACCGTGGGCGTCTTTCCCTCCCTGGGAGCCGTGGTCTGGGCGCTGGTGCTGGCTGGACTGGGCCTGCTCTTCTGGCTGGTCTATCTGTCCAACCGCGACCAGTGGTGGGCGCTGATTCCCGGCTG
>JAUVHW010000161.1 GCA_030593075.1 Ardenticatenales bacterium | reverse complement strand
CTCCTCTCGTGCAATTGAGAGATGCTCATCGGCTGCCTCGCCCTGACCAGAATATCCGGGAGGCGTCGCACCTACAAGTCGCTGGTTTCGCGTCGCATCAACAACCTCCGCCGCTCCCCCAGCGCCCCCGTTTGGCAGCGCAACTATCACGAACACATCATCCGCAGCCACCGCGCCTTGAACGCCATCCGCCAGCACCTCCGCGACAACCCGGCGCGCTGGGCACTGGACTGCTACTCCAGCCGGCCGACGCCCGGAGAGGCACCGGCAATTCCCGCCAGCCCGCAAGCACATTGACACAAGGAGGACCTTTGACATGACTGACATCCACATGAATCACAGACTGTTTGGCGGCGCTCAGTATGCCCGTCTCTCGCCGGACACGTGCCAACAGCTGCACAACGCCAGCCTGGAGATACTGGCCCGCACCGGCGCCCGGCTCTATGACCAGGAGGCCATCGACCTGCTCAAGAAGGCAGGCGCCTCGGTCTCGGAGGGGAATCGAGTGCGGGTCCCGGCCGGGCTGGTGGAAAAGGCCTTCAGCACAGTGCCCAAGCGGGTGACGCTGTATCCCGCCCCGCGAGATGGCAGCGCTCAGACCCGGCCGCCTCTCTTCCTCGAGGACAGCCGCTGCTACTATGGCCCCGGCTCCGACTGCCTCAACATCATTGACCACCGCACCGGGGAGCGACGCCAGCCGGTGCTGCACGATGTCTACGACGGCATGAGAGTGTCCGCCGCCCTGCCCAACGTCGACTTTGTCATGTCCATGTTCCTCCCCTCTGACGTGGACGCGATGGTCAGCGACCGCCGCCAGATGGAGGCCATGCTGAACACCACCTCCAAGCCCATAGTCTTTGTCACCAACGAGTTCTCCGGCTGTGTAGACGCGGTGGAGATGGCCGAGGCGGTAGCAGGAGGAGCCGAAGCCCTGAAGCTGAGGCCCTTTGTGGCCTGCTACATCAACGTCACCACCGGCCTGCGCCACAACGAGGATGCCCTGCAGAAGCTGCTCTACCTGGCCGAAAAGGGCCTGCCCGCGCTTTACATTCCGGTGGTCGTCTCGGGCATCAGTGGCCCCATCACTCTGGCCGGCAGCATTGCCGTCGTCAACGCTGGCGTGCTGCTCGGCTTGGTGCTCTCTCAGCTCAAGCGGGAGGGGGCGCCCTTTGTCATGCCCGGCTGGGGTGGCGAGGGGATGGACATGAGCACCATGGTCAACCCCTACTGCGCGCCAGATCCCCGTGGCGTCTTCCATGCCCTGGGCCACCACTACAACCTGCCCATCTTTGGCCTCGGCGGGTGCAGCGACGCCAAGGTGGTTGACCAGCAAGCAGGCGCCGAAGCAGCCCTGACACTGGTGCTCGAGACGTTGGGCGGCGCCAACATAATCCACGACCTGGGGTATCTCGAATCCGGCCTGTGCGGCTCGCTGGTCCAACTGGTCATCTGCAACGAGATAGTCGGCTGGCTGAGACACGCGCTCGGACCAGTTGAGGTCAACGAGGAGACGCTGGCACTCGACCTGATCGACGAGGCGGGTCCCGACGGCCAGTTCCTGGATACCGACCATACAATGGCCCATTTCCGCGACCGCTGGTATCCAGAGGTGTTCGAGCGCGGCAACTATGACCAGTGGCAGGCGGCCGGCGGCCAGAGCCTGGCCGAACGAGCGGCCGAACGCGTGGAGAGAATCCTGGCTGAGCACAAGCCTGACCCTCTTCCACAGGATGTGCAGCAGGCCATCAAAGCAATCGTCCGGCGCGCGGAAGAACAGGCGAGAGTCTAGGAGCGGCCGTCAGCAACAGGAGACAGGTGACACGAGGATGAGTTCTCGGCCGCTGGTCGTGGTTGCGGACACCAGTCAGGGCCTCAAGCAAGCTCTCAAGGAGGTATTCGAGCCGTACGGCGGCGCCCACACCGTCATCCCCAAGGAAACGAGTACGGTCTATGTCAAGCCCAACGGCGTCCACTTTTCGCCGCACACCTTCACCGACCCGGCCGTCCTCGAGGCCCTGCTGGCCTACCTGCGCGACTACGATTACCGGCGGCTGGCGGTGATGGAAAGCAGCACCGGCGCCAATTTCACGCGCCTGGTGTACAAGGTCACCGGATACGCCAGGGTCTGCCGGCGCCACGAGGCCGAACCGGTCTACCTGGACGAAGGCCCGACGGTCGCGGTGAGCCTGCGGGACGGCAGCCAGATCCGGATCTCGCGCCGTCTCCACGGTGAGATTCTGAACCGGGGCGAGAACTACTATCTGAGCCTGCCCAAGCTCAAGACCCACTCGATGGCGACGGTGACGCTGGGGGTCAAGAACCAGCAGGCCTTCCCCATCGATGGCGACCGGGTGGCGCAGCACAGCCGACAGACATTGCACCGGCGCCTGGCGGCGCTGTACGACCTCACCAGGCCGGATTTCTGCATCATCGAAGGGCTGAACGCCACGGCCCACGGTCACTTTCCGCCTCGGGCGCTGCTAGAGGAATGCCTGGTGCCGATGAACATACTCATTGGCGGACGCGACACGCTGGCAGTGGACGTGGTAGGGGCGCGGACGCTGGGGTACAGTCTGCAGGAGGTCGAGCACCTGCGACTGTGCGCCGAGTGGGGGCTCGGCGAAGGGGACCTCGGCCGCATCGACGTGCGCGGCCTTCCACTGAGCCAGTTCACCGGGCGCCTGCCCCATACGCTGCTGCGGCGCTTCCACCCGGAGGTCAAGTGGGTTGTCGGCCGGGACAAGGCCTGTGCCGAGGGTTGCCGCGGCAACTCTGAGTGTATCCAGGAATTGCTCTACAACGATTACCAGGGCCGCGGCGGCTGGACCCTGGTCTGCGGCGCCGGATTCGAGCCGGCCGACCTGGACCGCCTGCCGGGCGACATCCTGGTCGTTGGCCCCTGCGCATGCGATGAAATGGGCGAAACCCTGCGCCATAGCTATCCCGGCCGGCGGGTCTACCTGGTGCCCGAGCATAACGACCTGATGTCCAACACTCGCTACCAAGCTCGTCTGATGGGCATCACGCCGGTGATGATGTCCCCGCTCAACCCGTTGAGCACCACCTGGACGCTGCTGCAGGCTCACCTGCACGGTCTGAAGGCCCGGGTGCTGCCGCTGCTAGGTTGAGCCGGGGCGAGCAACTGGCGCCGCCAAAGCGCGCACTTGCCCACACCATGCTTCTGGTGGCCCCAGGATGTCGCCTTGCAGGATGATGAACAGGCGGAACTGGAATAGCGGGAAGGATCTGGCAGGTTCAGTACAGTGAGCGAAAAGCCTTTGCACGCGGCCTTGAAGGAGTGGTACGCCGGGCCGGAGGACCAACTCGAGGTCTCTGTGGACGGGTTTATCATCGATATCCTGCAGGGTGACCTGCTGGTGGAGATCCAGGCGCGGAGCTTTTCGGCGATTAAGAATAAGCTCGCTGCACTGACAGGCAGCCATCCAGTGCGGCTGGTTTACCCGATTGCGGTCGAGAAATGGCTCGTAAAGCTGGCAAAGGATGGGCGTGCCCAGCCAACCCGCCGCAAATCCCCCAAGCGGGGCGCCGTGGAGCACCTCTTTGCCGAGCTGGTCAGCTTTCCCGGGCTCCTGGCCCACCCCAACTTTTCGCTGGAGGTGCTGCTCATCCAGGAAGAGGAGCTGCGCCGGCACGATAGCCGGCGGGCCTGGCGGCGCCGGGGCTGGGTAACCCAGGAGCGCCGGCTCCTGGCGGTGGTGGAGCGGCATCTCTTCGAGACCCCGGCCGACCTGGCAGCCCTCCTGCCTCCTGCGCTGGTTGAACCATTCACCACGGCCGATCTGGCGGCTGCTCTCTCTATTCGCCGCCGGTTGGCGCAGCAAATGGCCTACTGCCTGCGCGAGATGGGCGCCCTCCGGCCGGAGGGCAAACGCGGCAACGCTATCCTCTACTCCCGGGCAGCGGTCTAGCCAGCCTGATCCCCTCTCCTCATCAGCGCTTCTGCCTCGTCCCACTTGACAGACCTCTCCCACGTCTGTATAATAGCACAAATGTTCTATCCGCACGCCGATTCCCGGCCGCCCACCGCCGACTACGTCGAGCTGCACGCCCACTCGGACCACTCACTGCTCGACGGGGTCCCCTCCCCAGAGGCACTCGTTGTGCGGGCGGCCGAGCTGGAAATGCCAGCGCTGGCACTGACCGACCACGATGCGCTGTACGGCGCGCCGCGCTTTGTGCAGGCGGCGCAACAAGCCGGCATCAAGCCAATCCTGGGGGCAGAAATGACGCTAGGGGTCCGCGGCCAGGACGTTCACCTGACGCTGCTGGTAGAGACGCAGGATGGGTACGCCAACCTCTGCCGCCTGATCACCCTTGCCCGGCAGGGACAGGCAAAGGGGGTTTCCCGCCTCCTCTGGGGCGACGACACGGCCGAGTCTGCCATCTTTACAGCCCACACCGGTGGGCTGATCGCGCTCTCTGGCTGTCGCCGGGGGGAGATTCCCCGCCTGCTGGCGGCCGGCGCATTCGACGAGGCATTGCAGGCAGCCGGCAAGTATGCTCGCCTCTTTGGCCTCGGCCGATTCTTTATCGAGCTGCAGCACCACCACCGCCGGGGCGACGCCCGGCTGACGGCCCAGCTAATCTCCCTCGCCGGCCGCCTGGGGCTAGAGGTGGTCGCCACCGGCAACGCCCACTATATCACTCCGGAGCAACGAGAGGTCCACGACGTGCTGACCTGCATCCGGCACCACACGACGCTAGAAGGCGCCGGCAACCTGCTCCGCCCCAATGCTGCGTACACCCTGCGTTCCTCGGCCGAGATGGCAGCGCTCTTTCACCAGGTCCCCAACGCCCTGGAGAACACGCTGCGGATTGCCGGCCGGTGCGCCGACGCTGGCGACCTGCTTCCGGCCGGTCCCCAGGCGCTGCCCCGCTTTCCGGTTCCCGGCGGCCATTCACCCCACATCTACCTGCGTGCTCTGTGCCTGAACGCACTGCGCGACCGCTGCCAGGCGCACTCCCTCACCCAGGCCCGGAAGCTGCTCGAACGAGAGCTGGCGATCATCACACGGATGGAGCTATCGGACTATTTTCTCGTGGTTTGGGACATCGTCCGCTTTGCTCAAGAGGCCGGAATCCGCTGCCAGGGGCGGGGGAGCGCCGCCAACTCGCTGGTGGCCTACCTGCTGGGGATTACGCCAATTGACCCGGTAGCCAGCGACCTGGTCTTTGAACGCTTTCTCTCGGCCGAGCGGCCTAAAACCCCCGACATTGACATTGACTTTGCGGCCGACCGGCGAGAAGAGGTGATCCAATACATCTACCGTCGCTACGGCGCCGAGCATGCAGCCATGGCCTGCACCCTGGTCACTTTCCGCGCCCGGAGCGCGGTCCGGGACGTGGCCCGCGCCCTCGGTTTCCCGTCCCCGCTGGTGGAGCGACTGGCGGCCGCCCTCGACGTGGGGCGAGCTGACAGCGTCCGCCAATCGCGCGGCCTGATAGAGTCCTTTGGCGAGGACCTGGCGGGGCAACCCTTCCAGCACCTACTGCGCATCGTCCCCCAGCTCGACGGAATCCCGCGCCATCTCGGCATCCACAACGGGGGTATGGTTCTCTCTGGACCGCCCCTTTCAGAACTGGTGCCGCTAGAGCCAGCTACCATGCCCGGCCGGGTCGTCACCCAGTGGGACAAGGATGGGCTGGACCGGACCGGCATGGTCAAAATCGATGTCTTGGGGCTGCGGATGCTTGCCGCCATCCAGGACGCCGTCGCCATCATCGAGACCCAGACCAAGGCCCGGCCGGGCCTGGACACCCTTCCCCGGGACGACCCGGCCGTCTATGAGATGCTCTGCCGGGGAGAGACGGTAGGGGTCTTTCAGGTAGAGAGCCGCGCCCAGGCCAACCTGATCCCCCGATTCCAGCCCCGCTGCTTCGAGGACCTGGTGATAGAGATATCCCTCATCCGCCCCGGCCCCATCCAGGCCGACATGGTCCATCCCTACCTGCGCCGACGCCGGGGGGTAGATCCGGTCACCTACCTGCACCCCCTCCTGAAACCGGCGCTGGAAGGGACCCTGGGGGTGGTCGTCTTCCAGGAACAGGTACTCAAGGTCGCCCGGGACCTGGCGGGATTCACTGCCGGCCGGGCGGAGCTGCTGCGCCGCGCGCTCAGCCACAAGCGGGCCGTGGAGCAGACCGGCCGCTTTCGCGAGGAATTCATCCAGGGTGCGATAGCCCGCGGTGTCCCCCAGCCAGTGGCAGAGCAGGTTTGGAATCAGCTTGGGGCATTCGGTGGGTACGCCTTTCCCAAGAGCCACGCGGCCGCCTTTGCAGTGATAACCTACCAATCCGCCTGGCTGCGCTGCTATCACCCCGCCGCCTTCTTAACCGGGCTGCTGAGGCACCAGCCGATGGGCTTTTACCCACCCCACGTGATTGTCTCTGAAGCTCGCCGCACCGGGGTCGAGGTCCGGCCGGTGGACATTGCCGCGTCAGAGTTGCTGGCTACTGTCGAGGGTGATGCGCTGCGGCTGGGATTGACGGCCGTGGGCGGGCTGGGGGAGACGGCCGGGGCGAGCATAGTCGAGGCGCGACGCTTTAGCCCTTTCCGCTCACTGATAGACTTTTGCCGGCGCACCCGGCTGGGGAGGCGGCCGGTGGAGGCCCTCATCTGGGCAGGCGCGTTCGACGGCTGGGGCGTGCCGCGCCGGCAGCTGCTGTGGGACCTAGAGGCCGCGCTTCATGTGATCGACCAGCCGCCGCCCTTGCCGTTCGAATCAGAGGAGGAGCGGCCGCGCTTTGGCTTCCTCTCCTCCCTCGAGCGGCTGAGAGCCGAGTTTGCCCAGACCGGGATCAGCTCTGGCGATCACTTGACAGCGTTAATATCCAGGCAACTGCGCCAGCTGGGCGTCACCCCCAGCAGGGCACTGCCAGACTGGGCAGACGGGAGCCCGCTCCGGGTGGGCGGCGTGGTAGTGGCAGCCCAGCGCCCCCCGACCGCCAAGGGCACCGCCTTCCTGGCACTGGAAGACGAATGGGGGCTGATAAACGTAGTGTTGCGCCCCGAGGTTTGCGATGCGAGTCGGGGGACCTGGCGCTCCCCCTTTGTAGCCATCGAGGGAGCGCTGCAGAAGCGCAATGGAGCCATCAGCGTCTTGGCACACAAGGTGATCCGGCTGGAAATCCAGACCAGCTGACCGCCGGGCGCACGCCCAGCGGCTTGTGGGACTCCCCACCTTGCGATACAATGCGGCTGTGGGACCTAGAGGCCGCGCTTCAGGTGATAGACCAGCCGCCGCCGATCGCTCACGCCCAGTCCCATGTAGCCCTGCAAAGGTTTGATGCCCTCCCAACGCTTGGCACCCGCAGTGCTGCAGCCGTCTGGGTGCCCATCGCCATTGCCAGCAAACCAGGAGGAAGAACCCATGATCTACCGAAACGCTGATGCTACGCCGGTCGAAATGCTGCCCGGTCTCGTTCGCCGTACGCTGGCCGACGGTGAATCCATGATGCTCTGCGAGTTCACCTTCGACGCCGGAGTAGAGGTCCCTAACCACAGCCACCCCCACGAGCAGGTTGGCTACGTGGTCTCGGGGCGACTGCGCATGATCATTGATGGCCAGAGCCACGATCTGGGCCCCGGCGACAGTTACCACGCCCCTTCCAACGTGCCGCACGGCGCACTCACACTGGAGCCATCAGTGGTGGTGGAGGTCTTTAGCCCGCCAAGGGAAGACTACCGGTGAGCGAGAGACCGGCCCGCAATTCCCCGAAAGCGATGAACAGCCAACTGGCTTCACTGGCCGGCAAGCACAGCGCAAAGATGATTGCATTCTGCCAGCAGTTGGTCCAAACCCCCAGCCCCTCCGGTGAAGAAGAAGCTATCGCGGCGCTGATCACCGCAGAGATGCAGCGGTTGGGCTACGACGAGGTGTGGACTGACGAGTGGGGCAACGTCATCGGCCTGCTGCGCGGCCGGGGGACCGGCGGCTCGGTCATGTTCAACGGTCACATGGACCACGTGGACCCTGGCAACCCAGAGGACTGGTCCCATCCGCCCCTTGGCGGCGAGATTCACGATGATCTGCTGTGGGGCCGCGGTTCGGCCGACATGAAGGGGCCGTTGGCAGCCATGATCCACGCCGGCGGCATGCTAGCTGGCGAGGGGATGCGCCCCCCGGGCGACCTCTACGTGGCGGCCGTGGTGCAGGAAGAGGTCGGCGGGTTAGGCACCCAGAAG
>JAUVHW010000167.1 GCA_030593075.1 Ardenticatenales bacterium | reverse complement strand
TGTTTGGCGGCATCGCGGGAGCCTGGCTGGAAGCAGGGGCGATTCTGTTCAAGAAGGCCACCACGGGTGTCTTTAGCCTGATCGGTACAGTGATTCTTGGCGCATTCCTGGGTGCGGGGGTCTGGGCTCTCGGCGGCGTGCTGGGCGGGCCCATGATAGAGATGGAGCTGGCTGGCCGCCCACTTGAGTGGCAGCTTGGGGAAACAATCGCCGGGTTGCCGGTTGGGCTGGTCGGCGGATTCATAGCGACCTGGCTCTTCTCGATACCCGGTTCGGAGGCATAGTCCGGCGGACGCCCCGACTGACGCCGACCCTCTGGTCCGCCACGGGGTTCTCGTTGGGGGGTGCTCAGGTTAGCTCTGTGCGCATCGGCCGCTGGCAGAGTCGGCGTCGTTACGACATTCGAACTCGCCAGCCGGCAGGGTGGCCGAGAAGCGGCGTATTGCCGGCTATCGCTGCTGGTCGGAGGCGCCATGCTGGGGGCTTGCGGGGGAGCAGCGGTCAGCTGGGGGGCGCGTGCCTGCCGCTTTGACTGCAGGAAGCTGCTTCGGTATAATCTCTCTCGCGGGCGGTCGCCAGCCGGCCGTGAGTGTTAAGGAGGCCATACTCCAGGGGATGGTCAGATGACCGACAGGCTAAAGATCCTGGTCCTTTCTTCCGAAGTCGCTCCCTTTGCCCAGGTTGGTGGCCTGGCCGACGTTGCCAGCGCGTTGCCCAAGGCCTTGCACAAACTGGGACATGATGTACGGGTGGCGCTGCCGCGTTACCGGCAGATCGACGGAGAGAAACACGGTCTCAGGCGGATCGGTGGACTTTTCCAGGTGGCGCTCGGCGCGGAAAGCCGGCGCACGGCCGCCTTTGAGACCACCCTGCCCGACAGCGGCGTGCCCGCCTACCTTGTTTGGGACGATCGGGCCTTCCACCGCGATGGGGTCTATGGCTTTGACGACGATCCTCAACGGTTCGCCTTTTTTGGGTGTGCTATCCTCGTGCTGCTTGAGAGGCTCGGCTGGCAGCCAGACGTTATCCACTGCAATGACTGGCACACTGCACTGATCCCTACCTGGCTTGACACCATCGGCCGGGAGCGCTCCTTCTTCAAGGACATCGCTACCGTCTACAGCATACACAACTTGGGTTACCAAGGCGTCGCCGGACGGCTGATCCTGCGCTTCGCTGGATTGGACGAGTCCCTCGAGCTTCTAGACGGCGCTGAGAACCCGGGCGAGTTCAATTTCATGGCTCGCGGTATCAAGCACGCTGATGTCGTCAGCACCGTGAGCCCTAGCTACGCCGCTCAGATTCTGACAGATGAGTGGGGAGGCAAGCTCGCTCCGCTGCTCCGCGGTCGGCAGAGCCGATTGTTTGGTGTTCTTCGTGGGCTGGATCACGAGCGCTGGAACCCGGCTACCGACACGGAACTGGTAGCTCGCTACGACGCAGAAACGATCGAGAAGAGGGTGGACAACAAGCGGACATTGCTGGACGAGATGGCGATGCCCGTGCTGGAGGACGTTCCATTGGTGGGGATGGTCAGCCGGCTGGTGGATCAGAAGGGGTGCGACATTGCTGGCCCAGTGGTGCGCCGGCTCCTGCGAGGGGATGGTGGTGAAGCGCAGTTCGTCCTGCTTGGTGTGGGGTTGCCCAAGTATCACGCCATGTTCAGCGCGATCGGGGCGGATTTCTACGAGCGGGCCCGAGTCTTTTTCAAGTTTGACGATTCGCTGGCTCATCGCATCTATGCAGCCAGCGACATCTTTCTGATGCCGTCCCTGTATGAGCCTTGCGGCACAGGCCAGATGGCAGCTATGCGGTACGGGAGTGTGCCGGTGGTCCGCGCTGTCGGCGGGTTGGCGGACACGGTGACGGATTTCGGCGGTGGGACGGGGACCGGCTTTACCTTCGATGATTTCGACGTGAACGCGTGCTGGGGAGCATTGGGCCGCGCTATGAGCACCCATCGTGACCAGGAGGCCTGGCAGGGCTTGCAGCAGCGTGGAATGAGAACCGATTTCTCATGGGATGCGGCGGCACCCAACCACGTAATGCTCTACCGGCAGGCGATAGGCCTGAGACAAGGATTACTCCGGCATCCCAAAGCCGAATGAGCCCACCGGATTCGGTTGTTCCCGACCGTACTGTCCTGCGAGCGGATAGGGAGCACCGCGGAATACGGCTCGCCGTTCCCTTGGTCATGCTGGGGACGGGCGCAGCTTCCTTCCTGTGGGTGGACTCTCTGCTGTTGGCTCCGCTGCTGGGGAGAGGGGACTGGGCTGACTTGCGACCACTGCTGCGGGTCGTGCTGTCCATTGCCCTGGGCCTTGCCAGCGGCGGAATGGCTGAGGCGATCCTCAAGCGGACCTGGGGGAGCGGGCGGCTGCTGTGTCTGGACATCAGCGGTCTGGCCATTGAGGAGAAGGGGGCCCTGCCGGAGCGAATTGAGTGGGCTGAACGGGTGAGCGTGTTGCGCTGGCGCTACGCCCTGCGCGGCTATCCTCGCGGCGGCCGGGAGCGCCGAGTTCCCACGGGCCACCTCTTGGTCGCTTGTCGCCTGCTCCAGGATGACTGCTCGGTCATGGTTCACTGCTATCTCTCGCCCAAGAGGGCAGATGGACTACCGGGATACGCCCAGTTCGTGGAACTCAACGTGGCCGACCTGCACCGATCCAGCTCTTCCCTCCGCCTTGGCCGTCCGGAGCGTCCTTCCATGTCGCACACGTTGCTGGCCGGTCGAAACGGCCAGCTGTGGGCCGCGGAGAAGGAGCGCTGGACGACGGGGTTTGAGCTAGAACCTGGTGATTTCGCGACGCTGTTGGACGCGCTGGAGCGTCATGCGGCGGCCCCTTCGTAGCCTGGGCCTGGCTGTCGCCCTGCTGCTGGTCGTTCTCCAGTTGCTGGCCGCGGGGGATGTTGGGGCGTCGCCACGGGACATCCGCTTCGGCGCGGTGGAAGCATACGATGCGCCGAACGCCGCTCTGCAGGCTGGCGTGGCCTGGGAGCGGGTGCGCTTTCACTGGGCGAAGATCCAGGCCGGCGGAGACGGCAGCTGGGACGATGGCGAGTTCACCGACGATGTCCTGGCGGCCGAGTTGGCTGCTGGACGTGAGGTCGTCGGGCTGTTGATTGGCCTGCCGAACTGGGCCAATGAGAACGGTATCCCGCGGGGACTCCACCTGCCGCACACTGACCCGCGCAACCTGTGGGCTGCTTTCGTGCGGACCGTGGTCGCCCGGTACGCCGGGAGGATCGACCACTGGATTCTCTGGAACGAGCCGGATGTCTGGGACTCGAACCACCCCGGCCATACCTGGGGGGGAAGCGTGGAGGACTTTTTGCAGCTCACCCGGGCCGGATACGTCACGGCCAAGGAAACGAACTCCAACGCCGTGATTCACCTGGCTGCCGTCACCCATTGGTGGGACGCGGCGTACGGCCGTCCGCTGTACTTTCAAAGCTTCCTAGAGGTGCTTGTTGCGGATCAAAACGCTGCCGGCAACAACTACTACTTTGACGTCGCCACGCTCCACCTCTATTTTCAGCCTCATTTCGTGTTTGATCTCACCTCCTATTACTATGGGATGATGCATACCTATGGCATCTGGAAACCCATTTGGATCGTGGAGACTAATGCCCCTCCCTCGACTGACCCTGCATGGCCGGTGGCTGACCCTCGCTTTCACGTGTCTCTGGCGGAGCAGGCGGCCTACATGCCACAGGCGCTGGCAATGGGTATGGCGGCCGGTGCCCAACGTATCGGCATCTACAAGCTGATTGACACTGCTGAGGACGTGGTCGCCAACCCGGAGCCTTTCGGACTGGTCCGCGCGGACGGCAGCCACCGGCCGGCCTTCTCCACCTTTGCAGTCGCGACGAGCATGTTGGCTGGAGCCACGCGGGTCACTCGCGATCGCTGGGACGACGTTGGGTCTGTGACTGTGGAGCAGGAGGGTGGGACAACGACCGTCCTGTTTTCTCGCACACCCGGACCACAGGTGGTCCAGGTTCCGGCCGGCTACCCCACCGGGACGCTGGTGGACATGTGGGGCAATCGTCGAACGATCAGCGCTCGAGATGGCTCGTTCAGCGTCGAACTGCCGGCCGCTCCGTGCAGCCAGAGCATTGCTGAGTATTGCATGATTGGTGGGCCAACCTTCTATCTGGTGCAGGGCGCGCCGAGTGGCGGTGCTCAGCCCGCCCCGCCACCAGCAACTGC
Organism: Ardenticatenales bacterium; assembly: GCA_030593075.1. Taxonomy (GTDB): domain Bacteria; phylum Chloroflexota; class Anaerolineae; order Promineifilales; family UBA4811; genus JAUVHW01. The sequence continues at coordinate 3,813 of JAUVHW010000167.1, read as the reverse complement.
CGCCTCGCCGGCGGCGCTTCCTACGACGCCGGTTGCGGAGGCCACAGTGACGCCGACCCCCTCCCCTACCGTCTCCCCAACTGCGACTGCGACGCCCTCGCCAACCCCGGAACCGACTCTGGCCCCATCGCCATCCTCTACCTACACGCCCACCCCATCGCCGAAGCCTCCCACGACGTTGCCGCCACAGGATTCTGCGCCCACAGAAATCACTGTCTCACCGCCCGCTCCCGCACCGTCTTCCACTCTCGCCTCTACTCCCAACGCGGCTGCTCCCGCGTTGCCTGCTCTTGCCCGCAACGGGACAGTACTCGCGGCCGGCGTCCTTGTCCTGGCGGCCGGCCTCCTCGGCCTAGTGTTCTGGCTCAAGCGCGGGTAGGCTGCCTGCCGTTTGCCTGGGGCCTGGACTGTGCTATAGTTGGGGTCATGAGCGTGTACCAGTCCGCCTCGGCCCGGATCCTTGTGCTGATCTCGGTAGTGTGGCTTGCCGGCACGGTTTGGCTTTCTGGTTCGCGCACGGCCCGGGCCGGCGCGCTCTTGCAGGACACCGATACGCCAACGCCTACCCCAACGTCTACCCCAACGCCTACCCCAACGCCGATGCGAGCCGATTTGTACGAACCGAATGGTGATGAAAACTCTGCCGCGGCCGTCTCGGTCGGTGGCTCCGTCGCAAACCTCACCTTCGTTCCGGCCGGGGAAACCGGACCGCCCTATGCTGAGGACGTTGACTATTTCAGGTTCTGGGGCAAGAACGGCCGTTACTATGCCGTGGAAACTGGCGTGGACCTAGGGTTGGACACATACATGTGGGTGTATGGTCCGGGCCAAGATGGTCAACTGATGGGTGAGAACGACGACGTAGGTACCGGGAATCCAGGCTCGCGGGTAGTCGTTGCGGCCCCGGAGGATAACTTCTACTTCATTAAGCTGGTCAACATCGATCCGGTCGGAGCGCAGGACCCGGTCGGCCGGACCTATCGGCTTGATGTACAGGAGGTGCCCGGGACACCCAGCCCGACTCCAACGCCGACCAACACGCCCCTGCCGGCGACTGATACCCCCGTTCCTCAGACTCCCATACCCGGCGCCGACAAGTTTGAGCCGAACTTTGACTTTGGGCACGCTACTGTCCTAGCGACCGGCGTTCGATACGACAGTCTCAATTTCGTCCCCTGGCCCGGCAGCGACCCGAACCAGCCGGACAATGATTTCTTTCGCATCTGGGTCAAGCCAGCAATGCTCTATACTTGCGAGACGCTCAATCTCGCCGCGGGCACCGACACCAACATGATCTTTTACCTTGGCCCCTCTTTCGACCAGGGTGGGCCCGGCAATGACGACCGCGCGCCTGGGGATTATAGTAGCGAGGTGAGCTGGTATTCGACCTACATCGGTTGGCTCTACATCCTGGTCGGCCCGCGGTGGGCAGGAATCCCCCCCGACCAGCTGGCCCCCTTTACCTACAGCCTCAAGTGCTCGGTGGGCCAGCCGGCGCCCACTGCGACTGCCACCAGAGCCGTCTATCCCACTTCGCCCAGGCCGCTGCCCACCTATACCGCTCTGCCCACCTATACGCCGTTTCCCACGCCTAGCCGTAGGCCGGGGAGCACTGCCGCCCCAGTATTGCCGACAGCAACACCGCAGCCGCTTCGGCTTGACATCCTCCCGCTGCCCACTGTGCCTCCTGACCGTCAGGGAGCCCGTGAGATCATCATCGACCTGCTGGTCTACTATGACGCCAACCGGAACCTGAATCCCGAGATGGAAGAAGGGGTCAGGGATCTAGCTGTCGCTGTCTACGAGGCGACCAGCGACGAACTGGTGGCGTTTGGGTATACCAGCGTTAGTGGGGGGCTGCATTTCGGGCCGCTGAGCGTGGTGGGTGACGTCCGAGTTGAGGTTCCTCTGCTGGCGTACAGCCGAACGATTGCTGGGGTTCGGGAGCAGCTGGAGATCAGGATTGTCCCGCGGCCGCTGCCTGCAGCCGTTCCGTAGCAGGAGCCCCCGTGTCTGAGAACCGACCTCCTCAGGTGCCTTCCGGCGCGGCGGCCGAAGGAAGTCGCCCGTCAGGGCGCCGGTGGGGAGCGCCGCCGCCCACGCTCATCGGTGCGGCGGTGGGGGGGGTGATCATGGTGATTGTCTTTGGCATGCTTCTTTCCCGCACCGGCGGGGGCCCCGGGCCGACGCCGGACCCGACGATTCTGTCAGAGTACTCGCTTCCTTCGGCCGATGCCATTCTGGTGGATAGTGGTACTCCCCACTCGCAGGTCAACGCCCCCATCTCCCTCACTCTGAAGGGGCTTCAGTTCGCGGTCCTGCCCTATCAGGTGCGCCCCGATGGAGAGTGGCACTACCCGGCCGGGCAGTCTGGTACTGCTGTCTGGGTGTACGGAACGGTGGTCAACTTTGTGATTGGAATCGAACAGACCGAGGCCAACAGCGCCCTGCTGCGGAGTCTGGCCCCGGGCGATGAGATCACCATGACGACCACTAGCGGGTGGCAGTATCATTTTGGCTTTGCCGGCCGAGAGGAACTGGAATCACCGGGAGCTGATCTCTTTGCCCAGACCCAACCAAAGCTCACGCTGGTCTCTCTAGGGGGAGAGGCGGGTACCCGGCTGGTGGTGTATGGCGAGTACCTGATGTCCGTCGGAGAGGCGGAAAGCGAGCAAGACGAAGGTCTGAGTGTCTCACTGGGCGAGGCGGCGCTATTGGGAGAGATCCGGGTGACGGTGCTTGGCGCCTCATACGTGTACGACGACCCCGAGCTGCCTCAGGGCTGGGCCTTCTACCTGGTCGACTATCAGATCGAGAATCTGTCCCAGGAGGTTCTGGACCCTAATCGCTTCCGCATGCAGCTGCAGGACGGGGAGGGCAACACTTACTCGGTCAATCTCCCCGCCAGCCAGGCGGGCACTTTCGGTTACCTCCTGCTGACCATTCCACCCAACACGGTAGCCCACGGTACGGCCGGCTATCTCGTGCCTGCCCCTTTGCAGGGCCCCAAGCTCGGCTGGACCTTTGAGCAACTCGGGGCACCGGAGAATGTGGTCAAGGTCCTGATCGATTTCGAGAGCCCCCAGGAAACAGTTGACGCCCGTCAGTTGGCGACTATCAGCCTGACCCGAGCAGAACTCTCCGGCGACCGCACGCTGCTCTCTGTGTGGGGTACGGTAACCCACGAGGGCGAAGACGAGCTGGTGGTGACGGGAGAGGACATCACCTTGAGCGGCGAGGGGAGCCCCATGGCGCTCCGCTCGGCTGATCCAGCGCCGCCCTGGACCGTAGAGCCGGGGGGCACTCTCAGCTTCCGCGTCGTCTTTCAGCGACCTGGTTCCAGGACTGCCACTTTTGCCCTGCTGGACCAGTCGTTTGAGATCACCGGCCTCGACTAGGACGCTGCCCCGGCCGGCTGCCGCGACTATCGGGCGGCGAGCACGGTCGAGCCCCCGTCAGGGCGTCCGGCCTCTTGCCGGTTAAGGTGCAGCGCCATCCCAGAGCGGCTGTGGCATCAGCCACTCGTCAGGCCACTGGCGGATGAGACCCTCGATGACGGACAGGGAACTCTGAGCCCACCGGACCACATCTCGCTTCCTGTCCCCGGTGCCCACGGGCTGCGGAATCAGTGTGGCTTCTACACGATAGATGCCCCGGCCGACTTTGTGCGAGGCGCTGACCATCATCCTCGCACCGGTGCCCAGCGCCAGGCGACTGTGACCGACCGGGAGCCGCGACCTGCGCCCAAAGAATGTCAGCTCCTCGCCGGTCTCTACCGGCACGTCGGCTGCAATGGCGACGACACCACCGCGA
>JAUVHW010000015.1 GCA_030593075.1 Ardenticatenales bacterium | reverse complement strand
GGGTGAATTGGGCTTTCTGCCAGGCCCATAGCGCGAACGCTTGAGGGCCTCGAGAAACAGGCGGAGCCTATTCCGCCAGCGGTTCTGCGCTGGAGGAGGGAAACAGGCGGGCCTAGATCTCCCTCCCGCCGGCGGGCTCGGGTTCAACAGCCTCAGGGTTTGCTCTTGACAGGAGAATAGACTCGGAGTATAATAGAACAAATGTGCTATCTCGTCCAGTGCTGGTACCCATCGAGGAGCAGCAGCGGCCGCCCGAAGCGGGCCAGTGCCGGCGGCCTCTGCACTGGACGAGGGTATCGTGATTGATGATCGTGAGTTCCATGATGAAGGTGGGCCTGCTCTGGTACGACGACGACAAGGAGCGCACGCTGGAGGAAAAGGTGCGGAGGGCGGTCGATCACTACCGGCAAAAGTATGATGAGAGTCCGACCCTCTGCCTGGTCAACCCCTCTCTGGTCGACCACTCTGGTGGGGATGTTTCAGGCCAGGGCCATCGCATGGTCGACGCGATAGAGCTGCGCACTGCGCACAATGTCTTGCCGCACCACTTTTGGATTGGTGTGGCGGAGGCGGGAAATGGGAAAGGGCGAGCCTGTAGTAGGGGGGCTTGAGCTACTCCTGCCCTGACGCGAACTCTACCACCAGCAGCTCGAGCGCCACGTCAGGTTCGGTCTGTCCTCGCTTGATGGCCAGATCCGTGTCCAGTAACCGCCGGTGCATCGCCTCGAGCTGACCCAGCGTCAGGTTGGTGGCTTGCCGGCACAGCTTGCGCGTCACATAGGGGTGGAGTCTCAGCTGCTGGCCTACCTGATTGGGCGAGTACCGTTGCTCCAGCTTCTGTTTCACCTGAATGAGCAGGCGGGTCTGGCGAGCTATCATTGCCAGGAGGTACAGAGGTTGGTCACCTGCTTCCAGTTTGCTGTGCAGCAGGGTGGCGGCGCTCTGCCCATTGCGCTGTCCAATGGCGTCGACCAGGGCAAAGATGTCAGCCTGGGCTGCGTAGGGCGTCAGTAGTTCGACGTCCTCCCGCTCAATGGGGCGGGAGAGGTTGACATAGTCCAGCAGCTTGGCAATCTCCATGTCCAGCAGCCTCAGATCATCCCCAACGTTGGCGGCCAGCATAGCTGCTGCCTGGGGTCGGATGGCGCCCCCTTTAGCTCTCGCCCGTTCTCTGATCCAGCGCTCCAGAGCGGCGCCGCTCGGCAGCTGAAACTCCCTAGCATAGCCGGCCGGGGACTCGGTCGCCAATCTGAGGAAGCGGTTCTGCGGAGAGAGCGCCTGCCTCTCCAGAAAGACCAGCCGCGTGGTAGGAGGGAGCTGGGGGAGATAGTGGAGCAGTGTGTCACGGTCGTCCTCGCTGCCCTTCTCGGACAACCTCTCTATGAGTCCCTCGACGACCACCAATCGCCTATCGGCCAGAAAAGGGAATGAGCTGCACGCATGCAGGAGCTCACCCAGCCGGACTGTCGGGCCGTCGAAACGAGAGGTATTGAGGTCCACCATCGCCGAGTCGCCCAGCTTTCCCTTCAGGGCAGCCAGCGTTTGTCTCTGGGTGAACTCGTCCTTGCCGTGAAAGATGAAAAAGCGGCGAGCGTCCGTCATCAACCGGCCGTGCTGATAGTGTGATACACCAGCCGGCCCCGACCTTGGCGAGTGACACCGGTGATTCGCAGATCGCCCACGTCCCCCTCAGTGGTCAAGTGCAACTGCAGCATCTGTCCCAGAGGCTGAGCTATGATGAGCGCAAGGGTGGAGGCCAAGACGACCAAAGGCAGCGAGCCCAGCAGTTGCCAGAAGCTCCGTTTCTTGTTCCCGACTCGTTGCAGGCCCAGTGCAGCCACGGCTGAGAGGCTGGCTAGCCCGCCGGCCGTCACCAGGTTGGTACCGCAATTGGGATGCACCGCCAGCTCGTGCTCTCCGTTGCGCAGCCTTTCCAGCGCCTCGCTCGCGGCACTGGTGACCATCTCGGTTGGCACAACGCCGTAAACTACCACTCCGCGCGGGCCGGAGCGAGCGTAGATGCTCATGTCCTTCTGCCTGCTGCTCAGGATGTGAACGGTGGCATGTTCCAGAGCATGGTTGCGCCGGATGCGGCCGATAGTGGGGCTGTTGAGTACTGCTCCCAGGATTCCTTCCATGGTTCGTCCTCCTGTTCCACAGGCGTTGTTCCGCAGGCGCAGGCGACGGCAGGCCACCCTGCGCCTCGATTGTATCACCCGGAATTCCGCGCGGCAAGAGCGTGTTGTGCAGCAGTCCGAGTGTTCGCGGCAAACCACGCACGGTTAGGAGCGCAGGAGTGGAGGTCCTTCGAGGGGCCCTGCGCTGTCACTTGAGCGGGGCGGTCCAGCGCATCGCGCTGGACCCCTCATTGCCGCACCACGGTCACAGCAGGCTCATCGGGTCGATATCGGTCATCCACCTATCTGGCCGTGGGAAATCGCGGAGCAGTTGCGCGGGGTCAGGAGCGCGAATGACTATCTGCCAACGGTACCGGCCGGCCAACCGGCCGAAGAAGGGTTGAGTCGGTCCCAGAATCTCGGTGGCGCTCAACTGTTTCTCAGCCGCCAGTTGATGCAGGCCGCCCGCTACCCGCTCTGCCTCGCGCCGGCCGCGTTCCAGCACCGGGTCCCGGTGCTCCAACCGCGCGAGACGCTTGAAAGGAGGATAACCGACCCGAGCGCGGAACTCCACCTCCGCCACGTAGAAACCCGCATAGTCGTGTTCCGCTGCTGCCCGAATGGCATAATGCTCGGGGTTGAAGGTTTGCACCAGAGCCCGGCCGCCCAGCAGGCCCCGCCCGGCCCGGCCCGCCACCTGCGTCAGCAGCTGGAAGGTCCGTTCCCCAGTACGGTAGTCGGGCAGCCCCAGGCTCACGTCGGCCGAGATCACTCCCACCAACGTCACCAGTGGCAGGTCCAGCCCCTTGGCGATCATCTGGGTGCCCACCAGTACATCGGCGTTTCCCTCAGTGAACTCTCTCAGAAAGAGGTCATGGGCGCCCCGGGCGCCGGTAGTATCCCGGTCCCACCGGAGCACGCGGGCGCTAGGGAACTGCTTGAGCACCTCTGCTTCCACTCCCTCGGTCCCCAGGCCAAAGTACTTGACCCGGTAGCTCCCGCAGCGCGGACACCGCTCCGGCTGCGGTTCGGTTCTACCGCAGTGGTGGCACGCCAACTGCATTCCCGGCCGGTGATAAGTGAGCGGCGCGTCACAGCGTGGGCATTTGAGGACCAGCCCGCAGTCCCGGCAAAAGACAAAGGTGGAGGTCCCCCGCCGGTTCAGGAAGAGAATCGCCTGCTGCTCCTGCCTGAGCGTTTCCGCAAGGGCCTCGGAGAGCGCCCGGCTGAAGATGCTGCGGTTTCCAGCGCGCAGCTCCTGGCGCATGTCCACCAACTGCACCGGCGGCAGATCGGTCATCAGTGCCTCTTGCGGCCCGTCGCTGATGGGCTGGTACTGGCTCTGTGCGACCTGATAGCGTTCCACCTGCGCGCTGACCCGGTCGCGGTGCCCCATGATGCGCTGCGGGAGTTCCAGCAGCTGGAACTCGCCTCCCTGGGCGCGGTGATAGGTGACCAAGTCGGGCGTGGCACTCCCCATGATGAGGGTTGCTCCCGTGAGGTGCGCCAGGTGGATCGCTGTCTCGCGCGCGTGATAGTATGGTGGCCGCACCGGCGGATCTTGCTTGTATGCTTCGTCGTGCTCCTCGTCCAGAACGATGACCCCCAATCTGCTGAAGGGGGCAAAAAGCGCCGAACGGGGCCCGATGACAATGTCCACCAGGCCTTGCCGGACCCGTCTCCAGGTATCGTACCGTTCCCCCTCTGTCAGCCGGCTGTGCAGCACGGCTACCCGGCCGGGGAAGCGGGCGGAAAAGCGCCTGATTGTCTGAGGAGTCAGAGCGATCTCCGGTACCAGCGCTATTGCTCCTTGGCCGCGTTCCAGCGCCAGGGCGATCGCCCGCAGGTAGATCTCTGTTTTCCCTGACCCGGTGACTCCGTGGAGCAGATACCGGCTCGGGGTTGAGGGCGGGTCCGGCCTGTCTGCCCGCATGCCCAGCTCGATCCGCTCCCAGGCCCGCGCCTGATGCGGAGTGAGTACGGGAGCGGTGTCAGGCACAAAGTCCTGATCGGCCAAGGGGTCCCGCCAGACCTCTTTCTCCCCTAGAGCGACCAGCCCGGCGTCTGCGAGCCGCTTGAGATGACGTAGCTGGCAGCCGGTCTCGGCGTATACCCAGCCTATGTCTACGGGTTCCGGTTCCTGGGCCAGGAACTCTAGCGCCCGGAGGTAGGGCCCGGCGCGGCGCAGTTCGGCGGCGACACCCTTGACCTGCTCGCCGTCGATTGCCAGGGAAACGGTGGGTGGCTCCCTCATCTGGCGGATGAGGCCCTGGCCCTCCATAGCCTCGAGGTCGGCAGGCGTGCAGGCCACCGAGGTATTCGTCACCGGATCTATGAGCTGATTCTCGGTTCTGATCACCGGAGAGTGGGCTCTTCTGAGTAAGGCACGGACTCTGCTATCTGCGCCCGCCGGCTCTGTCTCCAGGAGAGTGACCAGCGTCCGGCCTGGGGTGAGAGAGACGTGGCCAGCGTCAGAAAGGGCCTGCAGGTGTTCGAGCGTACAGCCGGTCGCCTTCCGGGCCTCCTCCACGGTTGGCAGCGGGTCTGGATTGCCCGCCAGCCACTCCAGCACCTCGGCCGCCTTGGACTTGCGGCCCAGCGACGGCAGGGCTGCTGCCACCTCATCGGGGCCGACAACCAGCTGGGCAGTCCGAATCTGCTTTGGACGGGATCGGGGCGGGTTCAGGACCGACCCACGCCGCAGGATGTTGCGCCGCACCAGCTGCTCCGCCGCCGGCCGCCAGTCGACATTGGGCAGCAACTGGGAGATCTGCCGGCCGCGCAGGTCACCTCGCTTCTCCAGCAACTGCACCAGTTGCTGCTGGGCCTGGGTCAACCGTGCCCCCTCGACTGCCTCCGGAACTAGTTCCAGGCTCACGTCTGCTCTCTGGGAGAGGCCTGGCGGCAGCATCAGCCGGAGACACTGCATCAAGGGTGTCAGGTAGGTCTGGCTCAGCCACTGGCCCAGCTCTAGCTGCACCTTGCTCAGGATTGGGTCGGGCAGAATGAGCGCGATGACCGGCTTTGTTTCTGGCACCGGCGACCGGTCATCCAGCGCTACGACAATCCCCTGGGCAATCCGACGGCCGAACTCTACCTCCACCAGGTGACCGGGCCGCACCGTTCCCACGAGGTCAGCCGGGACGTGATAGTGGAAGACCCCCTCTAGCGGCGCCTCAATGTTGACAGTGACTTGCGCAAAGCGTGTCATGCGCTCGCACTACGGATGGAGGTATGCCGCCGGTTCACTCGCGGCCGTCGAGCAGGATCTGAATCGCTGAAGCCATCTGGGGGTCGTTGCCGGCCGCGGGATCAGACCAGTCGCTCGGCACGGTGACGTCGGGCACGACACCGGTCCATTCCCAGTTTTCTCCGTTCAGGGGTCGGAACCCCTCTTCTGCTATCCAGACGCGGGACCCATCCTCGAACTCGTGGGGCCAGATTGTCTCGACGTTGCCGCTGGTCACGGTCCCGACCAGCTGTGCCCGACCGATGCTCTGCAGCGTCCCGGCGAGGATCTCTGCGTAGCTGTTGGTGTGCTTTCCAACCAGGATCACCAGCGGGACAGTCTGCGACTGATGTACGTCCACGCCACTCACAACCAGCGGCCGGTCGATATCCCGCCGTGTGAAGTAGCCCAGCGTGCCGTCGGCGAACAGGCTGAGGATTCCCTGCAGGCTGTGTTCCGACCCGCCTCGACTGGTGCGCAGATCGATTAGGATGCCGGTGATTGGGCCTTGGTCACCCAACTCCTGCAGGCGGTGCTGCAGCAGCAAGGAGGTGTTCTGGTCCCAGAAGGTGCGGATGGTGATAAAGACTATTCCGTGCTCCGCCCAGGGCCAGGCGACCACTGGCGAGTTGCTGGAGTCCATATAGTGTGCGATCTCCTCGCCGCCAGGAGGCTGGACCTGTATGGCGCCGTTGGTCGCGCTGGCCGACGCTGGGGGTTCAAAGGTGGAATGGCCGTCGTTCAGGCTCCCGACCAGTTCGGCCATTGCCCGGTAGAACTCGGCGTCGGTCATTCCAGCCGCCACGCGTTCCCGGTAGGCCGCACCCACCCTTGGCCAGTTCACGCCGTTGAAGTCAGGATAGAGGTAGTTGCTCCAGACCAGGTCGTAGAGCTCGTCGAATACGCGGAGGTGCCACCGCGTGGGCAGCTCGCCTGGCGCGGCTGTGGGAGGCGCTGTAGCCGTTGCTGTGGGGCTAGGCGTCCGGGTGGATGTAGGCGTGGGGGTCATCGACGGGGCCGGCGTAGGCGTCCAGGTGGATGGTTCCCGTGAGGGACCTCCAGGCACGGGAGGGTGTGCGGCCGCAGCCAGCGTAGGTACGGGCTGCCCTACACAACCTGTCAGTGACGGCAGAAAGATCAACCCGACGGCGAAGAGGGCGCGGAGGCGCCAGCCAGTGGCTCTCAACCGGCCCATCCTGTCTGAGAGGCTGTCACCAGCCGGAGGCACCGATGGCCAGGGACCAAAGCGCTCGTCGGTACACCTCTGTCCTCACAACCCTGCAGGATGAGGTACCTCCGCTGCAACTCGGCGCAACGAGAAGAGCCGGATGCCTGTGGCCGGCCTGTCCCTGAGGGCAGCGGCTCAAGGACCTCTCTGAGAGCGTTTGATCTCATTACAGCAGCTTGGCTTCAATATCTGGAGCATCCTGCAGTCGCCACCAGTCCACCAATCGCTTGATGCGAATCTGCTGGGCCCCGATCCATCGCTTGGGCCCCACGACCGAGCGGCCGTGCTTGTGCGGTGCATCCGCCAGGCGCTGCAACTTCCCTTGTTCCACCAGCCGGTCAAAGAAGGTCAGGAAGCGAGGCTCTAGCTCCTCACGTGTGAACTCAAAGTCCTCCCCGTTGTGGTACGCTTCCAGAGCCAGCTGCTCGATGAAATCGTTGAGCAGCAGAACCATCTTGTCGGCCGGCTCCAGCACAATTCCCCACCCATATCTGGGGTCAAGCGGCAGCGAACCGAATTCCATTGGCGTCGGCCGGCTCAGGGGCAGTGGCTCGTCCTGTTTTGGTTCCTGCGGCCGGGTGGACGGGGGGCGTCCTGACCTCAGCAGGACGCCGATTTTCTGCAATAGCTTCATCGCCTTTTCCTCATGCCCTGACCTTGGCAGGGCGTCCTTACCATGTGAACCCGGAGAGAGAACTCTGCGGGAGCCCAGACCGCTCATCCGCACCCGTCGGGAGCGCGGCCGGATTATACCGCAACCGGGAGGGTCTTCAAAGCAGGGGCGGGCTGCGCGCCTCACCCCTGTGAACCATCCCGAGGACAGTCAGGCATCGCTGGTTGAGGGCAGCCGCGCCTCCCCACCGCGCCCGCAGAGGTAATCCGCTGCTGTTACGAGCACAAGGCCAAGCAGTGTGCGAGTGTTTGCTGCACAAAACGGACTATCGGCGCTTCCCCGCTCTCGTTTACATGGGGTTTTGGTTGTGATACAATCGCTCTTGATGAACAGGGAGGGGATTCTTGTCCGCACCGTGACGGTAGAGGATGTTCCTGAAATCGTCTGCCTGCGTCGCCGCATGTTCGAATCCATGGGGATTACCAGCGTTGAGCGCCTGGACGCGGCCGATGCCGCGTGCGAGAGCTACTTCGCCCAGGCGATAGCGGCCGGCCAGTATCGTGGTTGGCTGGCAACGACGGCGGGCGGAGAGGCGGTCTCCAGCGGTGGGCTGGTAATGGATCAGCACCCGCCTGGTCCTGGGAACCTGAGTGGCCGCGTTGGATACATCATGAACCTTTACACCACTCCCGCGTATCGGCGGCGGGGTCTGGCGCGAGAGATACTGAGGAGGATCGTGGAGTCGATTCGGGCTGACGGGATCACCGTAGGCGCTTTGCACGCCACAGGGGTGGGACGGCCGCTCTACGAGCGATTCGGCTTTGCGGACAGCAACGAGATGGAGGCGCGGTGGTGATCCGCCCTTTCGATTTGCGCGACATTCCTCTGGTCCGCCGGCTTGAGGGCCAGGGCGTCTCGCTGGATAGCCGGACCGCCCTGACAGAGGATTATCGCCCGCTCCCGAGCGCGCTGTGGGCCTACCTGGTCGCCGGCCGCGGGTGTCCCACTCTTGTGCTGCGGGGCCGGCAGTCCGGCGCTCCGCTGCGCGCTTTTGGACAGTTGCGGGTGTGCCCCGGTCGCCAGCAGGCACATCTATTGACCCTGGCGGCCCGCCCGGAAGGGCGCGAGTCGTTGGTCTGGCCTCAGATGTTGGATGCGCTGACGGCGCAGGCCGGCCGGTGCGGGTCGCATGGAGTGTTGGCTGAGGTGGAGGACAGCGGATCCAAGTTTGAGTTGCTGCGCAAGGCCGAGTTCGTGGTGTACACGCGGCAGGAGATATGGGCATTGTCATCGACGCCACAGTTCGAGGGGAGCGGGATATTGAGGCCCGAGGGCCCGGGTGACCAATGGCATATCCAGCAGCTGGTCGCCAACACTGTACCTCGTTTGATCCAGCAGATAGAGCCGGTGGACCAGACGGGGCTGAGCCTGGTGTGGAAAGAAGGCGGCAGACTGCTCGCTTGTGCATCCGTACATCAGGGGAAGCGGGGCTGCTGGCTGCGGCTCTACCTCCATCCGGAGGCGGAGGACGCTGCTCCCGCCCTGGTGGCAGAGACGGCCACCCATCTCTCGTCTACTACAGAGAAGCCGCTCTACTGCTGCGTGCGCCGCTACCAGGAGTGGCTGACTCGGCCTCTGGCTGAGCTGGGCTTCAACCCGCTGGGCAGCCAGGCCGTAATGGTGCGTCGCACCGTGGTTCCAGTGGCCCGTCTGCAGCGCGAGTTTGTGCCGGCCCACGAAAAGGTTCTCGAGGCTACCTCGCCCGTGGCCCATGCCAGTGAGCAATAGCTGGTGGAGTCGAGCCCATGCCGCCAGTAACGAGCCCAGAGGAGGCGCTGATTGCAGAAACAGATAGCTGACGATCTTGGCGCTCTGCTGGCAGTGCTCCCTGATCGAATTCACGAACAGTTGCTGGTGAACGGGCGCAAAGATCACCTCCTGGAAGTGATTCTGGACCTTGGAAGGGTACCGACGGCCCGCTATACAGACGGCGAGGTGGTCCTGGCGAGAGCAGAGGTCCTCAGGGATGACATTGAGTGCGTGGTATCGCGCATTGGTGAGCTGGACGCCGACAACCGTGCGGGAATCGCCCGCACCCTCCACCGCATCTCCGCCATCCGCAACCGGAAGAGCGACGTAGTGGGGCTCACTTGCCGAGTCGGCCGTGCCGTCTATGGCACTATTGAGATCATCCAGGACATCATTGAGACTGGACAGAATGTCCTGCTGGTGGGTGCCCCAGGGGTCGGAAAGACAACTATGCTGCGCGAGGCGGCTCGTGTGCTGGCGGAGAAGAGACGGGTAGTGATCGTGGACACCTCCAACGAGATCGGCGGTGATGGGGATATTCCGCACCCGGCCATCGGGCGCGCCCGAAGGATGCAGGTGGCAGAACCCATTATGCAGCACGAAGTGATGATTGAGGCGGTGGAGAATCACAACCCGGAAGTGATTGTGATTGACGAAATTGGCCGAGAGTTGGAGGCTGCTGCGGCGCGCACCATCGCCGAGCGGGGCGTTCAGCTCATTGGCACCGCCCACGGCCGGACGTTGGACAACCTACTGCTGAACCCCACTCTCTCTGATCTCGTGGGCGGGATTGAGACCGTGACTCTCTCTGACGAGGAAGCCCGTCGCCGCGGGACGCAAAAGACCGTGCTGGAGCGCCGCGCTCCCCCGACCTTTGCAGTGTTAATCGAGATTCAGGATCGCCAGCGACTGGCTATACACGCCAACGTTGCCGAAGCGGTCGACGCGCTTTTGCGCGGTCGCCAGCTGGATGCTGAGCTACGTTACCGCGGCGAGGACGGGGAGATCCAGATAGAGAGGGAGAGTGCGCCAACCCCGCAGCACGAGAATCGGCGCCCCGCCCGCCCGCAACAGGAAGGGCGGAACTCCACCGCCAGACCGGCCCAGCTGTACCCGTACGGAGTGGCGCGAAATCGTCTGGCTCAGGCGGCCCGGCGGCTTAGCGTCCCCATCCAGTTGGTGGATGACCTGGGGTCGGCGGAGGCGTTGCTGACGCTAAAGAGCTACTATCGCCGCCGGCCGCGGGCCGTGGTTGATGCGGAGCGGCGGAACCTGCCGGTCTTCGCCCTGAGGGCCAATACAGTCGCCCAGATGGAGAGCTTCCTGATCGATTGGTTCCGTCTTGATGTAGATACCGACCCGGCTCAGCGCGCTCTGCGGGAAGCTGAGGACGCCATTCGAAAGGTCATGCGAGGCGCAGCACGGGTCAGCCTTGCGCCGCAGCCTGCTGGCTTGCGGCGCAAGCAGCACGAGATGGCTCGCCAGCACAGCCTGTCCTCGCGCAGTTTCGGCAAGGAGCCCCGGCGGCGGGTACGGATCTATCGGGACTAGCCGTGTTCATCACCCTCGAAGGCCCCGACGGTAGCGGCAAGACCACCCAGATTGGTTTGCTGCGCGAGGCGCTGGTGGCGGCCGGCTACCACCCACTGCTGACCCGCGAACCGGGCGGCACTGCCATTGGCGACCAGATTCGGGCGATCCTGCACAATGTCTCGAACACCGAGATGGTGCCCACGGCCGAGATTCTGCTCTACTCTGCCTCGCGGGCGCAGCTGGTAGCAGAGCTGGTGCGACCGGCGCTGGCGGCCGGCCGTATTGTGCTCTGCGACCGATTCGCAGACAGCACGATGGCCTACCAAGGCTATGGGCGGGGGCTGGACATCAAGGTACTGCGGACCATCACCGCCTTTGCCACCGCTGGTCTTAAGCCAGACTTGACGCTGCTGCTGGATGTGCCGGCAGCAGTCGGCCTTTCCCGCCGCAAGGTGGGCGGCGCTGAATGGAACCGGATGGACCAGCAGGCCCTGGAGTTCCACCGGTGGACGCGGGAGGGATATCAGTCACTGGCGGCCGCCGAGCCACAGCGGTGGAGGTTGATAGACGCAGCCGGCCCGGTGGAAGAAGTAGCAGCGGCCGTGTGGTCAGCAGTAAGCGCGGTGCTACATGAACGGGGGATGGAGCCTGGAGGCTGCACCAATGGCTGACATGGGTCATCCTGCTCGGGCTATCGGCCTGCGGCTGAACTGCCCCCGAGTCTATGACAAGTTGATTGACATGCGGCGTTGCCAGACCTGCGAGGACTATTGCGGCGGCAACGGGGCTGAGATCCGCTGCGGCTACTCGCCGGACCAGGAGAAGGCATCCGTCCACCCCAGGAACAGTCTCAACAACCTCGCCGGCAACGAGTGGCTCTTTTTCACCAAGTCGGTATTGCAGACCTCTTACCCCTCGGCCCATGGGCAGAACCTTCGCCGCCAGCATGGAGCCAACAAGCCGCCCCAGCTCATGGAGCACATCATCGAGTTCTTCACCAAGCCAGGGCAGAGCGTGCTGGACCCCTTTGCGGGGGTGGGCGGAACACTCATCGGAGCCACCCTCTGCGGCCGGAGGGCCACCGGAATCGAGCTGAACCCTCGTTGGATAGAGGTCTACCGGCAGGTGTGCCGTCAGGAAGGACTGGCCGAACAGGAGATGATAGAAGGAGACTGTCTGACCGTGCTGGAGGAGCTGGCAGCCGCCGGCCGCCGGTTTGACTTTGTGGTAACCGATCCGCCCTACAGCGTGGCGCTAGAGAAGACGCTTTCCGGGGACCGCTACGCCGGAAAACACGCAAACCGACGCACCGATTTCGATTCCTTTAGCAGCGACCCGCGCGACTTGCGCAACCTGTCCACCTTTGAGGAGTATTACCAGGCCATGGGCCGGATGGCGGCCCTGCTCCATCCGCTACTTGGGTCAGGCGGTTATCTTGCTGTCATTATCCGGGATTCGTACCAGGGCGGCCAGTACTTGATGGCGTCCTATGAGGTGGGTCGTCGGATAGAGGCGGCCGGTTTCGTCATGAAGGGGATCAAGGTCTGGTACGGGACCGGGGCTCGGGTTCGGCCGTATGGCTATCCCTACGCCTACGTGCCCAACATAGTCCACCAGAACATCTTGATCTTTCGCCGCTAGAAGCCAACCATGCCCATGTCGCTGCCCATGCCACCGCCCATGTCACTGCCCAGGTCTGGCATGGATTCCTCGATGGACTCGGGGTCTTCGCCTGCCTCCAGCCGGCCGACGACCTCCTCGAATTCTGGTCCCAGATCCTCGCCGGACTCCTGGCTCATCGTGCGCATCCAGCGGCCCAGCGACTTGGGGTCGTTCTCATCCAGGTCTCCAAGCACGCTGGGGTCAGCGAGAGAATCCAACCGAGCCTCTTCGGATTTGGCCACGGCGACTCGGCCGATGGTCTCTACCAAATTGCTGCTCGCGCAATGGGCGCAGGCAGGTGCAGCTTTATCGTAGGCGGCGTAGCTCTCGAAAAAGAGCGTCAGCTTGCGGCCGCAATCACGGCAGCGGTAACCATAGAAAGGCACAGCACAACCTCCGCAAATAGGTGTTCACAGTTGGTCTTTGGCTGAGCATCACCAGGACTCGGCAACCCATTATAGCCAACCGAAAGACTGGGAGCAAGCGTCATGGGAGCAGACCCCTACGCCCGCAGGCAGATTCCTCTGCTGATTGTGATTTCCGGCCCGTCAGGGGTGGGCAAAGACACAGTGGTTCGTCGCCTGAAGGAGCGCGAGGCTCCCTTTCACTTTGTGGTCACCGCCACTGACCGGCCGCCTCGGGCCGATGAGATACACGGACTTGACTATGTCTTTGTCAGCACAGCCGAGTTTGCCCAGATGGTAGAAGAAGACGAGCTGCTCGAATACGCTTCTGTGTACGGCGATTACAAGGGAGTGCCCAAGTCGCAGGTGCGGGACGCTTTCGCCAGCGGTCAGGATGTCATGATGCGGCTAGACGTGCAGGGGGCCGCCACTATCCGGCAACTTGCCCCGGAGGCAGTGCTCATCTTTCTCATCGCTGGCTCGGAGGAGGAGATGGTTCAGCGGCTGCGAGAGCGGCAGACCGACACCCAGGATGCCATCGCGATGAGAGTCGCCACTGCTCGACAGGAGCTGAAGCGGATCGGCGAGTTTGACTACTGCGTCGTCAACCCGCAGGGGAACGTGGACGCCGCCGTGGATCGCGTCTTGGCCATCATCGCGGCCGAGCATTCCCGTGTCGAGCAGAGACGGGTCGAGCTGTAGTACTGCTGTGGCTACCAGCTCGCGAAGCGTCCCTGTCGAGCCCCAGAATACCCTGGCCCAGAGTAGCAGCACCGAGCGGCTCGCTCTGACCCGCAGGCGCGAACGAGAGTGGCAGGGCGGGTGAAGGTCTGCGTCCTAGGTGCGACGGGCTTTATCGGCGGCGCCATTGCGCGGGCGGCCGTCGAGCGAGGGTGGCGCACGCGAGCCCTGCGCCGCCGCCCTGGGGCGGTTGGGGCGCTGGAGGACGTGGCCAACCAAATCGAATGGGTCGAGGGGGTCATAGAGGAGCCAGATTGCCTGGCGGCTGCCATGTCGGGATGTGATCTGGTATTTCACGCTGCTGGCTATTACATCACGCGTCATGCGCCGATCGGCCGGCACGTGGTCAACGCGGTGCGACAGACCCGGCGGGTTCTCCACGCCTTTGGCCGCTCCGGCGCCGGCCGGCTGGCCTACACCAGCAGCCTCACTACTATCGGGCCGCCAGGTGACCCCGGCCGGCTGGCCGATGAGCGCGACCACTACATTCCGGGCAGCGAGCCGGCTAGCCCATACTATGAGTGCAAGTACGCGATGGAATCCGAGGTCCTGCGGGCTGCGGTTGGCGGGCTTGACGTCGTGGTCGTCAACCCCACCATGACCTTTGGCCCTGGGGATGTGAAGGCCTTCACTGGCCGGCTGGTGATATTGGCTGCCAAGGGGCGGCTCTTTTTCGGCCTGCCGGGGGTGCTCAACTTTGCCGATGTTCGCGAGGTAGCGGCCGGCCACCTGGCGGCTGGCGAGAAGCTCCGTTCGGGAGAGCGGGTCATCCTGGGCGGGCACAACATCCCCGTGCCGGAGGCGTTTGGAGTCGTGTGCGCAGCGGCCGGCCGTCGGCCGCCAGCTCTCACCATCCCACGTCGTCTAGTCGAAACCGTGGGCCGTATGCTCTACGTCCTGCCGGTTTTCTTGCTTGAGGATCACATGACTACTCTGCACTGCTGGCAGTCACTGAGCACGGGCAAGATGGAGGGAGTATTAGGCATTCGGCCGCGCCCCTTCACGCAGACGGTGCGGGACGCACTGGACTGGTACAGGCGCCGAGGGTATTGTTAGTGTGGGTGCTCCCTCGTGCAGCATCCGGCTTGCGGGGGCCGCCCCGGTGCGGCTGCGGCAGTTACGGCATCTTGTTGCATAGGAGCATTTGGAGCACAGCTTGAGACTGGACCGTCTTGAGAAGCTGAACCGACAGATCGCTGACCACGGGATTGACTGTCTGGCGCTGGTGCCTGGCGCAAACCTGTTCTATCTCACCGGCCTCTCGTTCCACCTGGGTGACCGGCCGACAGTGGCGCTTGTTCGTCCCGGCCGTCCGCTCGCGCTGGTGCTGCCCGCGCTGGAGGCGCCCAAAGTCGATGGTCTGCCCGACGTGCAGCCCTATCTCTGGACTGACCAGGAGGGTTATCTGCCCGCCTTTGAGCGCGCCTGCGCGGAACTGAGACTGGTGGGTGCTCGGATCGGGGTTGAGGCTTTCACCATGCGGGTGGTCGAGGCCGGTCTGCTGGAGCAATGCGCCCCTGAGTGCCGGATTCTCCCGGCCGACGGCCTGGTGAGTGCTCTGCGGATGCGGAAGGATCCCGATGAGCTGCAGAGCATGCGGCGGGCGGCCGACCTGGCTCAACGCGCTCTATCCGCGACGCTGGAGCAGTTCCGGCCGGGGATGACCGAGCGCGAGTTGGACGCCACACTCAGGACCTCGATCCTGATGACCGGGGCCGAGGATGTCTCCTTCGATCCCATTGTGTCCGGCGGGCCCAACAGCGCCAACCCCCACGCCCGTCCCACGGACCGGCCGGTAGGGTCCGGCGATTATCTGCTCTTCGACTGGGGTGTCCGCGTTGATGGGTACTTTTCTGACATCACTCGCACTTTTCCGGTAGGGGAGATGGAGCCAGAGATGCGCCGGATCTACGAACTGGTCAAGGAGGCCAATGCTGATGGCAGGGAGGCGGTCAGGCCCGGCGTGACCTGCGGAGCGGTGGACGCGGCCGCCCGTAGCGTCATCGAGTCGGCCGGCTACGGTGACTGTTTCACTCACCGGACGGGGCATGGGCTCGGGCTGCAGGTCCACGAGCCGCCTTTCATCGTCGCGGGGAACGAAATGGTGTTGGAGCCGGGGATGACTTTCACCATCGAGCCGGGAATATACCTGGCAGGCCGGGGCGGGGTGCGCATTGAAGACGACGTTGTCGTCACCGAGAGCGGCGCAGAGACCCTGACGACTCTGCGCCGGGAGTGGGCGCCGATTGGGTAGCTTCGCACAGGGCAGGCAGGCGGCGTCCAGGGTGCTGGGGTGGTTCAAGACAGCACCGTCCGGTTGCTGACGCGCCGGCCCTCAGGCCATGCAAGACAGGAAGAGACTAGAAGCGAGATCGGTTGCTCGGGTGGGAGTCGTGGCTGCAGTTTGTGTGGCGGGCACCCTGGCGCTGGCTCCGATCTCCTATGGTCCGCTCCAGTTCCGTGTCTCGGAGATGCTCAAGGCCTTGGCGCTCGTTCGCCCCAGCTATGCCGTGGCCTTCTTTCTCGGCACCTTCCTCAGCAACCTGACCAGCCCGTATGGGGCCTATGACTGGGGGGTGATGCCCTTTGTGGACGCAGCGGCCGCCCTCATCTGCTGGCGATTTCGCCGCTTCCCGATACCGGCCCTGGTCCTCCAGGCGGTGCTGATTGCGGTGGGAGTCGCTGCCTTTCCACTGGGTCTGGGCGGCGGTTTTCCCTTCCGGGTCACCTTCCCTGGCGTAGCTGTCTCCCAGGTCATCCTGCTGCTGGTGGGTCACGGCCTGGTCCGCGCCATCCAGCGCTCCTACCCTCAAGGGCTGTAACAGGCAGATTCGGGACAAGCTTGCCGGTGGCGCGCGGGGGGCCTTCCATTGATTAAGTGGCTTGCCCAAGCAGTATGGTGCCGCCTGGGAGTCTGTTCTGACCGCCTGTGCCTGTCTCTGGTTTCTCGCTGAGCATGCTGTCGCGAGAGGTATCGCGCGCGTCGCGCTGCAGGGAGCCGGCCGGTCCAGATGCACCTCGTCCTCGGTCTGAGTGTGCTAGTGCAGGGGGTGCTTGTTTTCTTTTTGCACTTGGGGTATATTAACCTTGCAGTGAGATGCTGTTTCTTGAGAACTGGAAGTGAATGGACTAGCAGATCTGCTTCGGCTGTGCGGAAGCTGGGGTGCGTAGGTTGATGCCTCCGTCAGAAGCCAGCAACCGAACCCGGATTACTCTCGCCAAGGCCCTCTCGCCCGAGCAGTTGGCCCTGTTGGCCCGCGGCCGGGCGAATGGTTGGGTGACACAGGATCAGATCCTGACCGCGACCCCCAATGCCGAAACGGAGCTAGATAGCCTTGATGCCTTGATGTCTGCTCTGGAGGCAGCGGGCATCTCGGTTCTCGAAGCGCCACCGCAAGAGAATGACAAGGAGACGAGGGAAGAGGCACCGCCGGGCCCCCGTCTTGATGAGGAAGCGCTGATACTTGCAGTGGACATGGATGATGCAGTGGGCGTCTACTTTAAGGAGGTAGGCTACATCCCGCTGCTCACCAAGGACGAAGAGGTCTGGCTAGCCAAGCGGATGGAGGCTGGCGAGCTTGCACTGCAGACACTGCACGCGAGTGGCAACGGGGATATGCCCGCGCAGGAGCGTCGGATTTGCCTGCAGCAGATCCGAGAAGGGGAGGAGGCATTCAGCCACCTGGTAACCGCCAACTCCCGGCTTGTCATAAGTATCGCGAAAAAGTACGTCGGACGTGGCCTATCGTTCCTGGACCTGATTCAGGAAGGCAACGTCGGGTTGCTTCGCGCCGCTCGCAAGTTTGACTACACACGCGGGCACAAGTTCTCCACCTATGCTACCTGGTGGATCCGTCAGGCAGTGACGCGCGCCATTGCCGACCACGGCCGGACCATCCGCGTGCCGGTGCACATTGGCGACCAGCTCAACCGGCTAATGCGGGTGGCCCGGGACTTGACCCAGCAGATGAACCGGCAGCCGACGACAGAGGAATTGGCCAAGTACTCGGGTCAGGCTGTCGATAGGATCGAACAGATGCTCGGATACGCCCGCGCGCCGGTTTCACTGGACAAGCCGGTGGGCGAGGACGGCGACAGCCTACTGGGGGATTTCATTGAGGATCAGGACAGCGAAGGCCCCACGGACCAGGTGTCGCACGTGCTGTTGCGGGAGAGCTTGCTGGATGCGATCGACACGCTCCCGCCAAGGGAGCAGCGGATACTCCGCCTGCGCTACGGGTTCCAGGATGGGCAGATGTACACCTTGGCCGAGATAGGCCAGCGGCTGGGCATCACGCGGGAGCGTGTGCGGCAGCTGGAAGCCCAGGCGCTGGCGCGGCTTCGCAATCCCCACAGCCTGGACGAGCTGGAAGACTACCTGGACTGACCAGCACGCCGAGGCGCAATCGGGGGCGGTAGACAGTCGCGGGGATCAACTGCCTGCCTCACCGACATGAGTTCTCGCGCCCCACCGTCGATGTCTTGTGCTGCTCTCTGGGAATGCCTGTGTCCTGGCGTGTGCCAGGTCCCTTGGGCGTGGATCGGGTCTGGTTCGCGATTCGGTACCGGTGGCCTCACGAAGCGGGTTTGCTGCTCCGCGCCCGTAGGCTTTCCACAGTGAGCGCCAACCCTTCCTCTAGGGCAACCTTTGGTCTCCAGCCAAGGTCCTGGCTGGCGCGGGTGGTGTCGGCTTGCAGTTCCCATATCTCTCCCGGACGATACGGCAGTGCGCCGAACGCCGGCTCGATTGGAATGGACAGCAGCGTGTTGAGTTGGTTGACAACCGAAGCGAGGGAACGCGTTTCGCCCCATCCCAGATCGTAGCTCCGGCCATCGACTCCACGGGATGCTGCCAGCAAGAAGCCCCGCACTATGTCATCCACATAGACAAAGTCCCTCCGCTGCTCACCGCCGGTCATGGGGAACCGCTGCCCGGCGCGGGCAGCCAGAATTGCAGCCGGAATCAGCGCCTGTTCAGGCTGGCCCGGTCCGTACACCTGGAAAGGCCGCACCGTCACGATTGGCCAGCCATTGGTCCGGTGGAACATGCGGGCGACGGCAAAAGCAGCCGCCTTGGAAGCTGCGTACGGGCTGATAGGGTAGGCTTCATCGGACTGCTCGCCACCGTATTCGTAGGGAGTGCCGCTGTGGACCAGACGAAGGGGAGGGTGACTGCCGTCCTCTCTGTCAAAGCAGGCGCGGAATACGTTGATGGCACCCCACAGGTTGACTGACAGCGCCAGTTCGAGGAGTAGAAATGGTTCCGTGACGCCGACGGCCGCCAGTTGAAAGACGTACTCTGGCTGGCTGGCACTGATGGCGTCGCGTACGGCCGGCCGGCTGCGGACGTCGACCGGGTAGAACTGAATGTGTGGAAGGAGGGAGCGCAACCGGGCCAGGTCGGCGGCCGGCGCCTCCAGAACGCTCACGTCCGCGTCGGCCGCGGCCAGGACACTGGCGAGCCGCCCCCCGATAAAACCGGCCGCGCCGGTTACCAGTACCCGGCGCCCGCTGAACCGGGCGGCCGCTTCGGCTACCAGACCTTCCACGGCGCCCGCTCGCGCCAGACAGCGTCCAGTTCTTGTGCTTCTTTGAAAGTGTCCATCGAGCGCCAGTAGCCTGGGTGGCGGTACATCATCAATTCGCCTTCATCCGCAAGGCGGACGAGTGTTTCCCGTTCCAGGTCCACGTTCTCCCCACTAAGATAGTCGAGGGTACCGCGCTCGAATACCATGAACCCCGCGTTTATCCAGTGATCCAGGCGCGGTTTTTCCTCAAATCCGGACACCTTGCCCGATGGGTCTACCTGGACCAGGCCGTACTGTGAGCGCGGGTTCACTCCCGTTATGGTCACCAGCTTGCCGTGAGCATGGTGGAAGGCCAGCAGTGCGTTGATGTCTACGTTCCCCACTCCGTCTCCATAGGTCACAAAGAAGCGTTCAGCGTCCTCCAGGTAGTGGGACACTCGGTAAACCCGTGATCCCTTCCTTATTGACGCTGGCCCGGTGTCAGCCAAGGTGATGCGCCATCCCTTCTCCTCGGGCGGGGCGTGGTATGTGACCTGGTTGGCCGAGTCCAGTGAGAGGGTCAGGTCCTGAGTGGCCACGCGCAGGTCAAGGAAGTACTGCTTCACCTCCAGGCCCATGTGCCCCAAAGGCAGGATAAAGTGGGTGTGCCCGAAAGCCGCAAAGATCCTCATCACGTGCCAGATGATGGCCCGGCCGCCTACCTCCACCAGTTCCTTCTTTGTCTGTCGGCCGCCCCCCATGCGCGTACCCGGCCCACCACAAAAGATGACCACCGGCAACGACGCCCCTGTGCTCACAGGCTGCTTCCTTCCATCACTGCTCGCCTCAGGCTGACTTCAAAGGGGGGGTACACGACGCCGTTCTCGGTGACAATGCCCGTCAGGTAGCGATGCGGCGTGACGTCAAAGGCCGGGTTGCGGGCTGAGATCCCATCCGGTGCGACGCGGTGACCAAAAACACAAGTCACTTCTTCTCGCGGGCGTTCCTCGATTGGGATGTCGTCGCCGCTCGGGAGCGCCAGGTCCACTGTCGAGGTGGGAGCGACTGAGTACATGGGCACTCCGTTCTCCCTTGCGATGACTCCTAGCTGGTAGGTGCCTATCTTGTTTGCCACGTCACCGTTGGCGGCGATGCGGTCCGCCCCCACTAGCACTAGGTTCACTTGTCCGCTGCGGATCAAGTGGCCAGCCGCGCTGTCTACGATCAGATCGAAGGGAATGCCCAGGTTATCCAGCTCCCAGGCGGTCAGCCTCGCTCCTTGGAGCCGGGGGCGAGTCTCGTCCACTAGTACGTGCACCTGTTTTCCCTGCTCGTGCGCGCAACGGATCACGCCCAGGGCGGTACCGTAATCGACCGTGGCCAGACTGCCCGTGTTGCAATGGTGGAGGATCGTGTCGCCATCAGAGACCAGGTTCGCTCCGTGCTCCCCCATCCGGCGGTTGATTGCCACATCCCCATCCGCGGTTGCGTGTGCCTCTCGGATCAGCGCCGCGCGGACCTGATCGGCTGTCGTCCACTGTGGATCCGCTGCTACCTTCAGCTGCAGCTCAATCTCGCGGGCCAGGTTCACGGCCGTCGGCCGGGTCTCTCTCAGGAGGCGGGCCGCCGCCTGCAAGTCGGCCCGAATGCTGTCGAGCGTGTCAGCTTGGCTGTTGAGACCCGCCAGGGCCATACCGTAGGCGGCCGTGGCCCCGATGGCTGGCGCACCCCGGACCACCATGTCGGTGATTGCCTCTGCCAGCGCCCGGTGGTCTCGATACTCGGCGACGTGGAACTCCCAGGGTAGTTTGCGCTGGTCAATGAGGCGGACGACCCCCTGTTCCCAATCCACGGTTCGCACGATCGACTCCTTTGCGGACGACTCGGCGAAGCCATGGTAGCACACGGCCGGATGTTTGTCAAAACGGGGGCATCGAGGGTGTGGAAACACAGATAGTATGTGGTTCTCTCTACCTCTCTCCCACCCGCAATGGGCTCCCTTCTTCTACACGCTGGGCCGCGCTGCAGGCTGTGGTCTGTCTAGGCTGCGAGTCGGAACTGGTACGGTTCTTGCGCCTTCAGATAGTGACAGCCATCTCGAGGGCAGGAGAGCGCGCCTGTGACGCTACCGACCTGGATACGGCAACTAGAAGGCTTCGACTGTTGGTCCTGGCGCCGAGCCGTGTCTGTTCCTGGATTCTTGGGTGGCGATCGCCATATCAAGGTGCCTAGCTGGAGCGCGTGAAGAAACCGGGTCTAGTCCATGTACATATCGCTCATTTCCTGTGTCCACATACTGACAAGATCATGGTGGTCATCGATAATCTGAACACACGCGCGCTTGCCTCCGTCTGTGTAGCATTCGAGCCGGACTTGACCAAACGCCTGATCGACCGTCTGGAGTTCCACAGTGCTCTCAGGCACGGCAGCAGGCCGAATATGGCTGAGATCCGCCTGAGTGCCTTAGCCAGGCAGTGCCTTGACCGCCGCATGCCTGAACAAGGCTCACAGCCCTTGCCAAAAACGGGAGAAAATAGCATAATGTGGTAAAGTTGGTGGTCTGATGGCGAGCATAGAGCTGCGCGCATACATTTCAGAGATAGAGGGCATGCTGGCGGCCGGGAAGGGCGATGAAGCCGCTGCCCACAGTCGCTACATCCTGGACTTTTACCCCAAGCATGTGGGAGCCTATCGCCTGTTTGGAAAGGGGTTGCTGGACCAAGGCCGGTCTGACGGCGCGGCGGACATTTTCTATCGAGTGCTGGGCGTAGCCCCTGATGACACGGAGGCGCATCTGGGGCTTGCCACAATCGCAGAGGAAAACGGGAATCTATTGCGGGCCATTGGGCACATGATGTGTGCCTACGAGGCTCAGTCCCAAAACACAGCCATTCATGCCGAACTGAAGCGGCTCTACCGTCTGAGGGATGGGGCGGAGCCGTCCAAGATCCAATTGACCAGGGGGGCGCTGGCTCGTGTTTACTTGAAGGGGCGCAACTACGCCCAGGCGGTGGACGAGGTTCGGGCGGCGTTGGAGGAGAACCCGGAACGGATGGACCTGCAGGTCGTTCTGGCCCAGGCGCTCTGGCAGAACGGGCAGCGAGTCGATGCTGTCGAGACTTGCCAGCGCATCGTGGAGAAGCTACCCCACTGCCTACAGGCCAACGTCACCCTCCACGAGTTCTGGAGGAGCGCCGGCCGGGATGACACAGCGGCAACTCACTTGCGGCGGGTGGAAGGTGTGGATCCGCACCTGGCCCGTGAGATTCGTGGCAGGGCGGGCGAGTCTGCGGGACGCGCTCTGACGATTCCGGTGCTTGATTACGTGCCGCCCACTCCTGATGAGGCCATTGGCGCTCCCGACTGGATGCGAGATCTGGAGTTGGAGGAAGAGCCGGCTCCAGCAGCGCTCCGGGATGACCTGAGCGCGCCGCCGCCGGAGGCTCACCACACTCGGCATGATTCCGGCGCGGCGATACGCTCTGTGCCTGAGCGGCTGACCGTGGCCTCTCCTTCCGCTGGTCAAGCTGGTGCAGGGCCCGTTTCCGGCTCTAGGCAGAGTAGGACAGAGGGTAAACCGCCGAGCGACGACGTGGTACCGGACTGGCTGCGGGATGTCGGGTTGTTTGGAGACCAGCGGGTGAGGGAGGAACCGGCGATCGCGTCCGATATCCCGCTCCAAGATGCTAGCCGCGTTGCGAGCACCGGAGGAGAGGCGGGCGAAGGCTTGCCGGAACCGCCTCGGTCCGTAGAGGGCGGCGGGATGGCCCCTGGTGGGGGATCAGGGGAATTGGAGGAACTCTCGGGTGTTGCCGAGCAGGCCTCCGGATTGCCTGCGGCCGCGGAGTTCGCGGCGTCGACGCGGGAGGGTACAGAGGAGTTGGTCATGGGATACAGAAACGAAGGAACGGCTGTTTCCGGCGGGCCGGGTGATTCGGCGGGGCCGTCAGATCCAGACGACCCGCTTGCTTGGCTCGAGGAATTGGCTAGTGGACAAGGACCATCTTCAGAGCGGCGGCCTCAGCCACAGGCCAGAACCGAGGAGTCTGCTCAGGATGAGGAGGTCCCCGATTGGCTGAGAGAAGTGGCACTCGCTGGGGCACTGTCGCCGGATCCTGAACCAGCCGGACGGCCTGCTGGGCCCCCGCCCAGTACGGCTGGCTCAGCCCCGGATAGCCCTGTCAGTCGTGAGGAGTCGGGAGAAGAGTTGGCCCGGCATGGGGGAGTCGATCGGGATGGAGCGCCGTCGGGCGGCGCCGAGGTTTCGCGGGATGCCGAGGAGACGGTGGCCTGGTCGAAACCTCCTTCGGTTGCTGCCTCCGAGGAACAGCCTGAGACCGCAATCCCAGGAGCGCCTGCCGATGCGCAGGAGGCCACCCCACCGGAGGTTGCGACGGAGCCAACTGCCGAGTCTGTAGACTATGGCGAGATGCCTGAGGACGTAGACGAAGCCATAGCTTGGCTGGAGAGATTGGCGGCTGATCGGGACCAGGCGGCCGAGTCACTGTCCGTCCCTGGCGACGGACCTCGCGAGTCGGAAGCACCGCCGGGGCCAGAAGCAGAAGTGGCCCCGGTGGCTGACGAGTTGACCGTATCAGCCGAGGAGACCGACGTGCCCGCCTGGCTGCGGGAGCCAGCAGATCGGCCGGTGGCTGAGAGCACACCTGCACAGTCCCTCGTGCCCGAGCATATCGCCGCCTCCGACGACGAGTTGCCTGATTGGATGCGCGAGGAGGCGGATAGGCCTGCGCCGGAAGAGGGAGAGGCGGAGCTGGCTGTGGCCGAACAGATCACCGTCTCTGACAGCGACGAGTTGCCCGAGTGGATGCGTGAGGCAGCGGTCGAACCCGTGGCGGGGAGCGCGGTTGGTGAGTCTCCCGTAGTGGAGCGAGCAGGGGTCATTGAGGATGAGGAGCCGCCTGACTGGCTCCGCGAGGTAGCGGCTGGTCCCACGGCGGTGGAGGAAACGGCAGAGCGCCCCGTCCTAGAGCCCAGTGCTACCGCTGAGGCCGAGGAGCTGCCTGACTGGCTCCGCGAGGTAGCGGCTGGTCCCGCGGCAGTGGAGGAAACGGCAGAGCGCCCCGTCCCAGAGCCCAGTGCTGCCGCTGAGGCCGAGCAGCTGCCTGATTGGCTGCGCGATGCGGCTGCCGAGCCTGCGGCGCGGGAGGAAGCGCCAGGACCGCCTGTCGCCGAGCCGGCCGTGACCACCGAGGAGGCTGAACTGCCTGACTGGTTGCGCGATGCGGCGGCCGAGCCGGTCGTGGAGGAGATAGCAGAAGCTGCGCCAGCCGAGGAGCTGGAGATGCCTGATTGGATTCGTGAGGCAGCAGCTGAACCTGCGATCCAAGAGGTAGCAGAAGCCGCCCTACCTGAGCTGCCTGCAGCCGTGCAGGAGCCAGAGTTGCCTGACTGGATTCGTGAGGCAGCAGCTGAGCCTGCGATCGAGGAGGTAGCAGAAGCCGCCCCACCCGAGCCGCCTGCAGCAATGCAGGAGCCGGAGATGCCTGACTGGATTCGTGAGGCAGCAGCTGAGCCTGCGA
This sequence comes from Ardenticatenales bacterium, assembly GCA_030593075.1. Classification (GTDB taxonomy): domain Bacteria; phylum Chloroflexota; class Anaerolineae; order Promineifilales; family UBA4811; genus JAUVHW01. Next base: position 4,491 of record JAUVHW010000015.1, on the reverse strand, counting down.
TCCAGGAAGCAATAGAAGCCGGCCCACCCGAGCCGTCTGCAGCCGTGGAGGAGCCAGAGCTGCCTGACTGGATGCGTGAGGCAGTGGCTCTACCTGCTGCTGAGGAAGAGGCAGAAGTCGCTATGCCCGAGCCCGTTGCCGAGGTTGGAGAGCCGGAGTTGCCTGATTGGCTGCGCGAGGCGGCAGAGGAGCCTGCGGCGGAGGCGGTGGAAGCTGCTCTCGCCGAGGCGCCTCCAACTGTGGAGGAGATCGCAGAAGCTGCCCTACCCGAGCCGCCTGCGGCCGTGGAGGAGCCGGTATCTTCTGACTGGATGCGAGAGGTAGCGGCCGAGCCTGTAGTGGAGGTAGCAGAGGCAGTCCTGCCCGAGGTTGCTGCAGAGGTTGGGGAGCCAGAGATACCTGAGTGGCTGCGCGAGGCAGCGGAGGAGCCTGCGGCAGAGGTGGTGGAAGCTGCTCTCGCCGAGGCGCCTCTATCTGTGGAGGAGATCGCAGAAGCTGCCCTACCCGAGCTGCCTGCAGCCGTGGAGGAGCCGGTATCGCCTGACTGGATGCGAGAGGCAGCGGCCGAGCCTGTAGCAGAGGCAGTCCTGCCCGAGGCTGCTGCAGAGGTTGGGGAGCCAGAGATACCTGAGTGGCTGCGCGAGGCAGCGCAGGAGCCTGCCGCGCAGGTGGTGGAAGCTACTCTCGCCGAGGCGCCTCCAACTGTGGAGGAGATCGCAGAAGCTGCCCTACCCGAGCCGCCTGCAGCCGTGGAGGAGCCGGTATCGCCTGACTGGATGCGAGAGGTAGCGGCCGAGCCTGTAGCAGAGGTGGCAGCCGAGCCTGTGGAGGAGGAAGTGGCAGCAGAGGCCCTGCCCGAGCCGGCCGTGCCGGTGACGGAAGTGGTCTCGGAGGAGCCGGAACTTCCCGCATGGCTGCGGGAATTCGTGGGCAAGCCTCCTCTCTCCATTGTGGAAGAGCCAGAGCCCTCAGTTGCTGAGCCGGCACCGGCGCCGGAGGAGCCAGAACTTCCAGAAGAGGTGCGGCGAGTCGCAGCCGAACCTGCCGTATCGGTAGTTGAGGAGCCGCAGCCCCCCAGGGTTGAGCCGGCGTTCTCTGCTGAGGAGCTGGAGCTGCCCGACTGGGTGCTCGAAGCAGAAGCCGAGCCGGCGGCCCTGGAGGCCCCGGCAGTCGTGGAGCCGGAGCCCTCTGTGGCGGAGCCACCGCGTGTAACTGAGGAGGGAGAGCTAGAAGACTGGTTGCGTGAACTCGCGGGCGAGCCGGCCGCCCTTGCAGAGGGAGACGAGTCGGTGATGCCCGAACTGGCAGCTACCGCGCCGGGGCTGGACACCGTTGACCTGTTTCGGCCGGAACCGCCCCCTGAGGTTCCAGTTGAGGCGGCGGTGCCGGATGTGACCGTGCGGGAGCCCTCGGTGGCCGAGCCAGCGCCCGCAGCCAAGGAGGGAGAGCTGGACGAATGGCTGCGCGAACTGGCGGGAGAGGCGGTCGCCTCGGCAGAAGGCGAGGAGCCTGCGTTACCTGAACTTGCCCCTGTTATGGAAGAGCTTGATGAGGAACCTGGGCTGGAGACCGTTGGCTTGCTTCAGCCGGAACCGACGCCTGAGGTTGTGGTCGAGCCCGAGAGGCCGGATGTGAGTGGGCCGGAGCCCCGACTGGAGGCCGAGCCGCCGATCGAGGTGCCAGAGCCAGTTCAGGTGGAGCTGGCGCCTGAACCCGTGTCTGAGCTGGAGGCGCCAGAGGTGGCTGAACCTGTGCCGGCGGAGCTTCTGGTGCCCGAGGTTGAGCCGGAGCTGGAGCCCGCGGTCGCCGAGATGCTGGAGCCGGTGACTGGAGTCGCCGCCCTACGGAAGAAGCTGGCCGCCGATCCTGCTGACCACGTCACAAGGCTAGCCCTGGCTCGGGCCTTGCTGGATGGTGACGCTCTGGAGGAGGCGTGGGCTGAATACGGCGAGCTGGTCGCTGCCGGGAAAGAGATGGAGGAGGTGTTGGACGATCTGGAGAGAGTGGTTGCGGCCAAGCCTGAAAACACCCAGGCTCGGCGAGTGTTGGGCGATGTTTACATGAAGCGAGGCGAACTCGACAAAGCTCTCCAGGCGTACTCCCAGGCTCTGGACGGTCTGTCATAGTACGTCAGTTGGCAAGGCCGGGTCGTAGCGAGCTACGATGGACCACACTCTCGTCCTTGTAAAGCCGGATGGCGTTCAACGGGGCCTAGTCGGCCCTGTGATCACGCGCCTGGAGCAACGTGGCCTCCGGCTGGTGGCTATGAAGCTCATGATGATTTCCAGAGAACTCGCCAGCCAACACTATGGAGTCCACGAGGGCAAGCCTTTCTACGATGGATTGCTCGACTATATCACTTCTGGTCCGGTAGTCGTGATGGTCTGGGAAGCCGCTGGCGCGGTTGCTGTGGTGCGCAAAGCGATGGGCGCGACTCGGCCGGCGGAGGCTGAGCCGGGCACGATTCGCGGCGACTATGCGCTGGAGGTGGGGCGGAACATCGTCCACGGCTCCGATAGCCAGGAGACAGCCGCTTTCGAGATCGGTCTGTTTTTCAGCGACGGCGAACTGGTCGAGTGGGGGCGCAGCGTAGACCGTTGGGTATTCGAGTAGGGCGGCAGAAACGGGTGCCACGCTACCGAAACTAGGCGCCTGCACGCCGGAATGGCGGCCGGCGAAGAATGGATCTCGCCGGCCGAGGCTCACTCGTCGAGACCAGTCTGCCTCGGCTGTTCGACCGTGACTACCTCCCCCCGGTAGTTCACGATCACCTTGAACCCCATCAGCCCCAGCCAGGCACGGGTGTCTTCTGGAATACCGTGCTCCAGCAGTCGTTCCATGTTGTCAATTGAGGCGTCGATCATAGCCTTTGTGAACAGGTCGTCTCGGCCGATCATCTGCATTGCTGCCTCGATTGCCTGCTCCCGGTTCGGCTCCAGCTGATCACGCAATGTCTGTAGCACCTGGCGGTCAATTACGTCGGATTCGATGTGCCGCAGGAAATCGGCGTCAGGAATCACGTAGCAGCGTGACTCCCCAACTGTGGCAACCTCAACGGGCTCTCCATCCTCGGTTGAGATCAGACCCTCAAAGAGCGCGTGTCTGCTGGTCATACGTTACGCTTGGCCGCAGCTCCGAACTGGACGCACTTGATTCTAGACCATCCTGCGTGAATTGCCAAGTGTGTGGACCGACCGTATAATCTTGAGTGTTGGAGGAGAGGTATGGACCACAACCGGAGAGGTGTCGTTGCGCTCTGTGAGCGGCGGGCCCCCAAACGTGGGCCTCTCTGCCCTACTGGTGCGGGGAAGGCGTGTCCATGAATCCAGATGACCGTGTGTTGGTGGCTGTCATGACCTCGCCGCGCGATCTAGCCACGGCGCGCGACGAGGGCTGGTATCGCATTCCCAGGAAGCGAGCTCCGAAGGGAATCCATGCCGAGTACCTGGCGTTCTACTTTAACCGTGCCTTTGGCGATCAGAAATGGGCGATCCATTGGTATGCCCGGATTATGGGGCACGAACTGGTCCGCCGCCGGGACCTGCCACTGAGCGAACCGGACCACCCCCGCGCTAACCAGCTCTACTACAAGATGCAGCTGGGACCGCTGAAACGGTTGGAGCGGCCAATCGTGAGCCTGCGATGGCGGCGGGTGACCTTCATCCACACCACCTGGGACCGGTTTCTCGAGGCCACTGAGATCAACGACCTCTTCGTAGAGGGTGCGCCCTATGTGGACCGCCTTTTCTACGCGCTACGCGAGGCTGGCATTTTCCCGGAGAGGGAATACAGGGTGCGCGAGGGAGGGGCACAGTACCGCGTCGACCTGTACGTCCCCTGCCAAGCTGGGGCTGTGGCTGTAGTCGTGGGCGACCGGCCGGCCCCGGCGACGGCGCTTCGGTTGGAGCCGAACAAGGTGGCCGATGATCCGACCGGTTGCGCCGTTTTGGTCCGGGACTGGGTTGAGCAACAGGGAGGAGTGAGCCCCGTTACAGGCGACGAGGCGAGCGTGTGACCGGCAGAAGACGGGGCGGGGCTCCCCGGTTTCTGATTCTCTTGGCCTGCCTTCTGACGCCTGCGTCGTTGGCCTTTCTGGCTCCCGGGATTCCGCCGTCTCCCACCATCCTGGCAGCCGGGCAGCCGCCAGCGCACCTGACACAGCCGGGCGAGACGGTCTATTCGCTCGCGCTTCGCACCGGTGCCGCTGCTCGCCCGCTGGGTCGCAGCAACCGCGTCTTGCACCCGCTGGCGCCCTTCCCGGTTGCAGGGACTCTATTGCAGCTCACTGCGCCTGCTCGGCCGCCAGTCCCTTCAGGCCGCTGGCACAGTCGCACGCTTGACGAGTCGCCAGCAGAGTTCGCCGCTCAGACCGGCACGAGCCCCTGGTCGCTGGCCTGGGCGAACGGCATGGAGAGCCCGTACCGGCCGCTGGGTGCTGATGTGTTTGCCCCCGGCGCTGGCCCTGGTCCGGTCAGGCTGCCCGGCCCGCTG
>JAUVHW010000374.1 GCA_030593075.1 Ardenticatenales bacterium | reverse complement strand
TCCTTAATCAGCGCCTTGAGGATGGCCTGTTCCACCTCCGGCGGGATGTTGGGATTATGGGTGTGCGGAGGCGGAAGCGGGTCGTGAAGGTGCTTGACAAAGACGGCGGGTGGCGTCTCGGCGCGATAGGGAGGCCGGCCGGTTGCCATCTCGTACAGCACTACCCCCAGCGAGTAGATGTCGCTCCGGCCGTCGAGCTTGTCCCCTCTGATCTGCTCCGGCGACATGTAGGCCGGCGTGCCGATGACGGCCCCGGTCTGAGTGTAGGTGGTTGTACCGCCCACGATCTTGGCTATTCCAAAGTCCGTCAGCAGGCAGTTCCCCCGCTGGTCAATCAGGATGTTGCTTGGCTTGACGTCGCGATGGACGACCCCGAGCGAGTGTGCATAGTCCAGTGCATCCCCGACCTGGGAGACGATACTGCGGATCTGGCGCAACGGCAATGGCTCTCCCCTGAGCAGATCCCCCAGGGTGCCCGTCTCCACGAAGGGCATGACGATGTAGGTATAGCCGCCCGCCTCGCCAAAGTCGTGGACCGGCAGGATGTGAGGATGTTGGAGCTTGGCCAGAACCTTGGCCTCTTGCTGAAAGCGCCCCATGAATTGCGGATCGCTGGCCAGGGTGCGGGGAAGGATCTTGAGCGCCACGTAGCGGTCCATGTTGGCCTGAAAGGCCTTGTAGACCGCTGCCATCCCTCCCTCGCCCAGCGGCGCCACGATGCGGTAGGGACCGAACTGTTTCCCGGTGAGGTCTTCCATGTTCATTGTACTCCTTTGAGCAAACTGGTCATCGTCCGCAGGTCGTTGGCGCAGTCCATATCAGCAGCCGTGCTGCCCGGTGGCCGGCGCAGGGTCTGATCCCAGAGTGCTAGTCATCCCTGACTGCGGAGTGCTCGAGCGCGAGCTGGCAGGCCGGCATGCGGATCAGCGCCATCCTCCCAGGGTCGATAGTCCAGCGACTGGTGCCTAAAGTAGGTGTCGTACAGCTTGGCATAGTGGCCGCCGGCCGCCATCAACTGATTGTGATTCCCCTCCTCAATGATCCGGCCGTGATCCATCACGATGATACGGTCGGCGTGCTTGACCGTGGAGAGCCGGTGCGCGATGACGATGGCGGTCCGATCCTGCATGATGGTCTCTAGTCCGGCCTGAATCTGAGCCTCGGTGAAGGGGTCCACGCTGGCGGTGGCCTCGTCCAGAATGAAAACGGCAGGGTCCTTGAGCAGCACCCGTGCCAGCGCCACCAACTGCCGCTGTCCCATGGAGAGGCTGGCGCCGCGCTCCCCTACGTCGGTCTCCAGGCCGGCCTGCAGGCCGGCCAGCCAATCTCCGCTGCTGATCCGTTCGGCCGCCCGCCGCACCTCGGCCTCGGTCGCGTCGGGGCGACCGTAGCGGATGTTGTCCATCAGGGTGCCGGAGAACAGAAAGGGTTCCTGGGGCACCAACCCGGTCTGCTGGCGATACTCGGTCAGGTCCAGCCGGCGAATGTCGCGGCCGTCGATGAGCAGTTCGCCTCTCTGGAACTCGTAGAAGCGGTTGATCAGCCGGCCGACGCTGGTCTTCCCAGCTCCGGTGTGGCCCACCAGTGCCAGTGTTTCCTTGGGGCGGATGTCCAACGAAAAGTCGGGTAGCACAGCCTCGTCGTCGTGGTAGCCAAAGGCCAGGTGGCGGAACTCTATGCGGCCCTGCAGCTTTTGAACCGGTTCTGAGGCTGTCTGGACCACCCTGGGCTCGGCGTCGATGAGCGAGAAAACGCGCTCGGCGGCCGAGAGCCCATCTTGGAACTGGCTCCAGAAGGAGGCGATGCCCATGAGAGGGTACCAGTAGCGGCCGACGGTCTGCATAAAGAGGTACCAGTCGCCGGGACTGATTGCCCCCGACTGGCTGGACAGCCCGCCCAGGTAGATCAGGGTTGCCGCTCCCAGGCCGGAGGCCAGGGCCATGACCGGGAAGATGCTGTTGAGCGTCAGCCCCCGCCGCCAGCCCACCTGGTAGCCCTGCTTGTTGTTGGCGGCAAAGGTGGCATAGACGGCGTTCTCCTGCCGGAAACTCTTGGCAACCATGATGCCACTGATGGACTCCTGGATCTGGGCATTGATCCTGGCGGTCACCCGGCGAGCGCGCTGGGTGACCCGCCGCGCGATCCGCCGGAAAGTCAGTGCGATGGCGGCGGCAATCGGTGTCATCCCCAGTAGCAACATCGTCAGTGCAACGTTGATGTTGAAGAGCCAGACCGACAGGAGCAGGACCAGCAGCATCTGGCTGAGGAGGTTCATCGACAGGGTGACGACGTCGGCAAAGTCTCGTGTGTCGGAGGTAACGCGGCTCACGATCTTCCCTGAGGGATGCTCGTCAAAGAACGACAGATCGAGACCGATGGTAGAGTTAAAGACATCCTCACGCAGCTGGAGCACGACGTTGCCTACCACCCGGGCCGAGAAGAGCTGGCGAATGTAGTTGAAGGTCCACGCGGCCAGCCCCAGGAGCAGCACCCCTCCTGCTATCAGCACCAGCAGCTCGGTTGAGGGGTTTTCTGTCATCGGAAGCAGGTCAATGGCGCGGGCAATAAGGATGGGGCCGCCGGTCCCGGCCGCCGAGTTCAGCGTGATCATCACCGCTACTAGAATCATCGTCCGGCCGTGCGGTCGAAAGTATCCCAGGATCCGCTTCAGCAGTTCCCGCTCACTGTACTGCCGGTCGTATGCTTCAGTGTCGAGTCCGTCCAGGACAAAGCCCACGATCAATTACCTCGCGTTGCGGAGACAGGACTACAGGCCGCAGGGGAAGCGTACGGATCTCTCACGGAGGTCGTGGACTCTGCGGCTCTAATCATGGTGCGCGTAGATGCGTTGGTAGTCGGGGCTGCGAGCCAGCAGTTCCTCGTGAGTGCCCTGGTCCACCATTCGGCCGCGCTGCAGGACAAGTATGCGGTCGGCCCAGCGAATCTGGCTGAGCCGGTGCGTGATCAGGAAGGTGGTGCGCTGGGCGCTGATGCGACGCATCGCTCTCTGTATCTGGTCCTCGGTGGCGCTGTCTATGGCGCTGGTGCTGTCAT
>JAUVHW010000247.1 GCA_030593075.1 Ardenticatenales bacterium | reverse complement strand
GCCTGAGGATTGTCCCGCTCACATAGCCATACGTGCTCCCCGTGCGCCAGCGCTGCGCGTACCGTCGGCGAGTCCCCAGTGATGACCGGCTTTGCCATGGCCATGCCCTCATAGATCTTGTTCTGGATCGTCATCATCGATTGAGGGGTGGTTCCAAACACCCCTAGGCAGGCGTCTGAACGAGCCACGCGACTGGGAAGGGCGGCCTTGTCCACCCAATCCACAAAGCTGACGTTGGTGAGTCCATACAGTTGCGCCAGTGCCACCGCGGCGGGTTTGTCTGGGCCACGGCCGATGAGCTCAAACTGGATGTCCGACTCTTCAGCCAACAGCCGTGCAGCTTCAATGATAGTGAGAGTGCCGTGATTGGGAATGAAGGTGCCGTAGTAGACCAGCCTAAAAACGCCGTCGTCCGGCTGCTCTGCCGCCACCGGCCGAAAGACTCCATCGTCCGCACCGGTGGGGACGAGCCGGAAGTGCTCCCGCGCGAGCCTGTGCACACGATGATAATAGTCGACATATTCGGCCGTGTCAAGGATTAGCAGGTCTGGCAGGCGGCAGGCAAGCCTTTCAACTGTTCGGATGAACCAGCCGGTGAATGGGCTGCGCCCCACGAGTCCACGTTCTTCGGCGATGAGGCAGATGGACATGAAGGCATCCAACACAAGCGGCCTGCTGGCCAGCCGGGCGAGCGGCCAGCCCAGAAACACGTCAAAGTATCCTGGATAGCCAAGCATCAACACGTCATAGTCGCCAATGTGCCTATAAACCCGCCGGAGTCTCCAGTACGTCCGCACCACACGCCACAAGAAGCGGGGGCTGCGCCAGCCTCCGCTGGCCTTGTCCACCCGGTCCTCAATACCGGCCCAGAGGGGCACATGGCACTCGATCACTTCAACGCCAACGGCTCTCAGTCCAGCAATCATGATCCGGTTGCGGGAGTAGCCTTGACGATAGGTTCCAAAGTAGCAGACGCGCATTATGGTCCTAGTTCAATTGGACCAGCTCCACCCAATCCACCATCACCCCCAAATCCCGGCCGTCCTCGCCGACCCCGGCCGCCAGAGGGCTCCACGAATCCGTCTGCAGCGTCAGTGTCACAGCATCCCCGGCCGGCACCTGCGCCGCAAGGGGGACTGTGTAGACGTCGAAATCATCCTCGACTGCCAGGGTTGTTTGCAGTGTGCCGTCGAACACCACGCTGAGCGCCACTGGGTCTTCTTCCGGGCGGTAGGCCGCCAGGCTCAGGATCAAGGTGTCCGCCTGCTGAAGGACCTCGGCCGGCAGACTGAGGCTCGCCTCTGACTCCGTCCAGCGAAACGTTACGTCGCCGGCCATCTCTTTGCCGTAGAACCCATCCAGCACAGACCCGAAATCGGTCGTGCCGACGTCTATCCGGTAGGGCAGGCTTGCAGTAGCCTCACCCGCCGCCGGCACAACACGGTAGAATTCGATCCACATGGGGTGGGTAGTGACTTGCTGGGGCATGTGCGTGTAGGACGATTCGAGGGAGCTGTAGGTGAGGGTCATGTCGCCGGCCGGCTCGAGCTCCCAGCCGGGTACGTCGAAGGCGGCCGGCCGGCTGCCGGGGATTATGGTCACTCCGCGGCCGTCGCGGGTCCAGGCGGCCAGGCGCTCCGACAATATGGCGGGGTCCGGCCGCTCCTGGCGCACGGTCATCACCGGCCGGCCATAGAGGTACGCAAGCGCCGTCCCCAGAGAGTCCCCCCAGCCGACCGGCGCTGTGTCGTCGAAAAGGATAAGGTCATCGGCCGGCAGCGCTGCGGCCAGTCTGGCAAGCTGGTCCGTCAAGCCCTGGTTGTCAACCTGGGGCAGAAAGACCCGGTCCACCCAGACCAATTGCCCCAGCAGCGCCAGCCCCGCCAAGCCAGCGAGCACCCGAAGAGGCACCTGGCGGCGCCCGGCAATCCACAGGCGGTCTAGGAATACGGCCGCGCCAGCCAGGAATGTCGGCACAACGGCCGGCACGTACCGGCGCATCGCATATACGTGGTGAGGGTTGTTCAGGATGTTGTAGAGGTAGAGGTAGGAGCTGAAGACGCCAATCCCCAGAAACAGCGCCGTTCGTCTATCAAGTTTGCGCCACGTGATCCAGGCCACCCCGAGTGTACCCATGGTCACACCCAAGGGCGAGAGGTACCAGCCCAGCCGGACCAGGTTCTCGTGGTTGCTGCTCTGGATGGCATGCTCCCCGTACCAGTACTCGTAGGTGTGGCTCTCTTCGACGTGCGGACGCAGCAAGTAGGCGTACGAAGCCGACAGCAAAATGAGAGCCGCCAAAAGGGCGCTCCAGACCCCGCGTCTGGCAGTGACCCAGGAAACGCAGCGTTGCCACAGCCGGGGGAGCGCCGCGAGTCCGCAGAGCACAAGCAGTCCGGCCGCTATCAGGCTGGCGACCTGCTCCGCCGTGAGGCCCAATGCCGCAACCGCCCCTAGCAACGCGTCGTGCGTGTACGCGTTCGCGATCAGGACAGCGTGGAGAGCCGCCTGCAGTCCTACCAGCGCCCAGGGAAGGGCAAGCCACCAGTGTCGACGCTGCCACTGCCGGCCCAGGAGTAGAGATAGGAGTATCAGGCCTGGCACGGCGGCGGTGAACAGGGTGTCGATGCGTGCCAGCAACAGTGCGCCCCATCCCAGGCCGGCCGAGAGCCCATACGCGGCCGGCCACGGGCGAACCCCGCTGGCCGGGGACAGGTATTTGATAGTGGCATAAATGGCGCCGAAGAGAAGGAACAGGGTGAGCGCCTCAGAAGTCGGATACCGCGCGAACCAGATCTGCAGGGGACAAGCTGAAAGCAGCGCCAGGCTGAGTGTCGCGGTTCGCCGTCCAAAAACGGCCGCGGCCGCAAAGTAGACGCTGACGCCGCCCAGGAGCGCCCACAGCGGCGTGATGAGGAGAGCCCCCCAGACACCCGCCATACTGTAGAACAGCCCCATCCACATGGGATGAAGATGGAAGAACTGGGGGACGACCAGCCCGAGCCCCGCGTCCTCAATGAAAAAGGCGGGAAAGCGGCTGAATGTCACGGCCGATGACTCGGGATGCTGACGAAAGAACTCCGATAGCGCATCAGGCGGAGTGCTGGCAACCAGCGGGTCGTGGATAACAAGCCGGCCGGTCCGGGCCAGATTGGCTCCGATGTTGACGTAGACGCCGGCGTCGGCTCCGCCAAGGACGTACTCGTGCGGCCGGGCATAGAGCGGGATGGCGACCATCACCAGGGCCAGCAGCGCCAGGTCCCAGCGGTCCAACGGGGCTCGGTCACGCCAGAACTGGGTGGGGCCAACGCCGCGTCTCCAGAGCAGCCAGAAGAGGAGCCCTGAGTAGCCGGCGGCCACCAGGATGACGGCCGCCAACGAGAAGCAACCCAGTTCGGCCAGCAGCAGTCCGACTGGGGAGACAAGAAGGACGCTCAGTAGAACCGACAGGTAGAGGTCTTCCGCGACCCTGGCTGGCGAGCGGCTCTGCCGAAGCATGAGTAAGGTGGCGTACCCTGGTAGGAAGAATAGAAAGGGAGCAGCCACGAGCATCCTGCCGAGCGCGGCAGGCTGGTGCAGCAAGTGTATCATGGACTAGATTCTATTCCGCGTCACCCGTGCTGGCAAGGCGTTCGTAGAGCGCCACCACCTGTTGCACATGCTGGTCAATGGTGAGGACCGGCCGGATGCCGGTCCGCAGCCGGAGGAGTTGGTGGTGGTCCCCTGCCAACTCCGCCAACAGGTCCGCCAGCCCCCGGCTGTCGCCGGGGGGAAAGAGGTAGCCGTCTATCCCATGGCGTACCCGTTCTTGCAGCGCGCCCAGTCGAGAGGCGATGACCGGCACACCAGCAGCAAACGCCTCCTGGATGACCAGGGCGGCCGTCTCGTACCAGAGAGAGGGTACGACGAGGACGTCGGTCCGAGCCAGCGCCTCCCACACTTCTGCCCGAGCCAGCCGGCCGGCGAGGGCAATATTCGGTCGGCCGTCAGCCTGCGCGACCAACTCCTGGGCGTAGCGAGGGAATGCGGCCAAGTCGCCGTAGACTGTTAGGGATACCTGAGACGGATCCAGCCGCATAACGGCCTCCAGCAGCACGTGGATCCCCTTCTGCCAGCTAATGCCGCCCAGGTATGCGACCCGGAGCGGAGCGGCGACCGGGCGATCGATCCGCGTCCGGACACCTTCGGCGGCGATGCCGTGAGGAATGTGGGCGATCCGGTCGGCCGGGATGAGCCCGACCTGGGCGAACAGATCGCGCACGAACGTGGTTGGAGCTACAAAGGCATCAACGTGTGCCAGGGCTCGCCGAAGTAGGCGGGCTCGCCAGCCCATCAGGGCGGCGAGCACCGGAGCCGCCAGCCTGAGGGCGGGCTGCTCCAGCCGCGCCGCAGCGCACCGGGCGCAGTTCAGCCAAAGTCTGGGGCCGGAGCAGACGGAATGGTCATAGTTGGTGACGAGCTGAGCGTTGGGGCAGAGGAACCAGTAGTCGTGCAGCGTAGCGACGACGGGACAGCCAAGGTGCTTCGCGATCCTGGGGATGTCGGCCGGCAGCCCCATCAAGTGGTGAATGTGGACCAGGTCCGGAGCAGAGGTTTCCAGTGTCTGAGCGAATGCACGCTGGAGAAACTGATGGCCGAAACTGGCCTTGAAGGTGTGCACCGGGCCACTGCTGCTGGTGCTGGCGCGAAGGACCGGGATTCCTGCCCACTGGTCTTCCAGCAGCCGTTCGTCTGTGCCTGTCTCCCGCGTAAAGACTGCCGACTGATGGCCATGTGGCAGGAGGCGCACGGCCAGGGTGTGTACGTAGATCTCTGTTCCCCCCACGTACCGCGGCAGGTATTGGTGAAGGACGTGAAGGATCCGCACGGCGCCAGCTCGCCCTTCTAGTGCCTGCTCCGTCTGGAGCGGCAGTTGCTCTCGCTGCGAGGAGAGAGGGTTTCCAGTGTGGTGCTGACCGCGAACGAGGCGTGCGCTTGGATAGGTCTTTTCCTTGGACGGTTGGCATCAGTGCCCGGCGATTTCGCGGCAGGTCGAGAGCGATTAAGCCCGTACCTCTATCGCGAACTCAAGAGGCGGTGA
>JAUVHW010000332.1 GCA_030593075.1 Ardenticatenales bacterium | reverse complement strand
CTTTGACGCCACGATGATCGGCGTCGGTGCGATGATCGGCGCCGGCATCTTTGTGCTCACCGGCGTCGCGGCCGGGGAGGCGGGGCCGGCCGCGCTGCTGGCCTTTGCCCTCAACGGGTTGATCACCCTCATCACTGCCTTTGCCTACGCCGAGTTGGCGTCGGCAATCCCCGAGGCGGGGGGCGGCTATGCATTCGTAAAGCGAGCGTTCCCCGGTCTAACCGGCTTTGTCTCCGGGTGGATGCTGTGGTTCGCCTACACCGTGGCTTGCGCCCTATATGCCGTCGGCTTTGGCGGCTATTTCATGGAGCTTCTGCACAGCTACCTGCCGGCCGTCTCGCAAGCGTTCGTCGGGCTGGTGGGACACAGCGGGGCAATCGCCAGCGTCACCCTGGCAGCCAGCGCGGTGTTCATCTCGCTCAACGTGATCGGCGCCGACGTGACCGGCAAGGCCGAGAACGTCATCACCATGGGCAAGATCATGGTGCTGGGGTTGTTCGCCGCCTTTGGGCTGGCAGCAATTGGCCAGGACCCGGCGTTGCTCAAGGCGAATTTCTCGCCTTTCCTCCCCAAGGGTGCGGGGGGCGTCGTGGCAGCCATGGGCCTCACCTTCATCGCCTTTGAGGGATACGACCTGATCGCCACGGTGAGTGAGGAGATCAAGGATCCGACCCGCAACATCCCCAAGGCCACTTTTACCTCTCTGGGGATTGCGGTAGCCATCTACCTGCTCATCATTCTGGTGACCATTGGCGCTGTGGACGTGACGGCGTTCACCGACGTGTTCGGCCGGCAGCCGGCGGAGCTGGGCATCCCCGGTGCCCAGGTGCTAGACCCGGCCGACCCGGCTATCAACACAGTGTGGGAGGTGCTAGGAATCTACAAAGAGACCGGAATCGTACGCGCGGCCGAGAACTTTATGCCGGCCGTGGGCGTGCTCATAATAGTCTTTGGTGGACTCCTCGCTACCATGTCGGCGCTGAATGCCACGGTGCTCGCCTCGTCGCGGGTGGCATTCTCCATGGGGCGCGAGCGCGTGCTGCCAGCCCAGCTGGCGACCATCCACCCCATTCGTCGCACCCCACACGTAGCGGTGCTGGCAACCGGCGTCATTCTGGTCGGGATGGCAGTCACCTTGCCGGTGGAGGTGGTAGGCTCGGCCGCCAGCGTGCTCTTCTTGCTCTCCTTCGCCCTGGTGAACGCCTCTCTCATCCTCATCCGCCAGCGCGAACCCGAGTTGGAACGTTCCTACCACTTGCCGCTCTTCCCCTGGCTGCCGCTGCTGGGCATCGTCACTAACCTGGCCCTTGCCGCCTACCAGTTCACCTTTCAGCCGACTGCCGGTCTGATTTGTCTAGCCTGGATCGGCGCAGGGGTCGTTATCTACTTTGCTTACAGCAAGAGCCAGGTGACTCCGGAGCAGCCGGCTCCGATACTGATGGAAGAGGTGCTGGAGCCTCGCCGCTACACAGTGATGATCCCGATCAAGAACCACGCCCAGGCGCGGCGGTTGGGCATCATGGGCAGCGCCATCGCCTGCCACCGGGAGGGGGAGCTGCTGGCGCTGCACGTGGTTCGCGTACCGGCCCAGCTCTCGTTGGCGGAAGGGCGACGGTATCTGGCCGATGGGCGGGCCCTCATGGAAACGGTGATCGACGAGGCCAAGAAGCGAGATGTACCGGTGCGCACCATGCTGCGCGTCGGCCGCAACGTCGGCCGGGTCATCCAGATGACGGTCAAGGAGAGAGACGTCGAGCTCATGCTGCTGGGGTGGCCCGGCTATACCTACGCTACCGACGTCGCCTTTGGGCGCGCCATTGACCTTCTGAGTGTCAACCCTCCCTGCGACCTGGCCGTGATTCGCTTCCGGGAGCGCGAGCCGCCGGAGCGGATTCTCGTCTCCACTGTCGGTGGCCCCCACGCGTCGCTGGCGCTGGAACTGGCCCATAGCCAGGCCCTCTGTTATGAGAACCACCGTCAGCGGCCGGCGACCATAACGCTTTTCACGGTCGTCCGGCCGGCCGAAGGAGAGGCCGGCCTGGCGCGAGCGCGGGAGGTGCTGGAGGAGCTGGTCGAAGAGCAGGAAGTGGCTGCGGAGATCAAGGTGACTGCCCACTCGAACGAGTTCGAGGCCATCATGGAGGAGGCAGAGCAGCACAACCTGGTAATGGTCCCCGCGCCGCGCGAGAGGCTGCTGGAGCAACGGCTGTTCGGCTCCACCGCCGAGCGATTGGCCCGAGAATGCCCCAAGACCGTCATGATGGTCAAACGCTACCAGCCGGTCAAGTCGTGGCTCAGGAGCTGGCTGGTCGATACCCGGAAACCCCGCTCAGACACATCCCGATAGACGCCGGTCCCACGCCTATCGCTGGTAGGCCGGCCTGCTAGTGCTTTGTCAAGCATCATTTGATGGCTGTAGTCTAGGGCGTTGTGCCCGTTTCTCCTGGGAAATGACGCCCACAAGGGGCTAGGTTACCCATCAAGACATCGTTGACAAAGCACCAGTCTATTCCGGGGGACTCACCACCAAGTTCCTGCTGGCAGAGCGGCCCCAGGTGGTCAGGTCGTACATTGCAGAGACCTCGGCCGGCAGGGCGGCGAATTCGCCCGCCTGTGTAGCCCGCGCCAGGTAAGTGAAGGTGTGCCGGCCGCTGTCCATCTCGGTGATGAAGAAGGTGACCCGATCACCGTACACCTCTTTTTGGTTATAGCCGTAGGACTGCCAATAATAGCGCGGTTCCTCCTCGACACTGCCCACGTGGCTGGTAGTGTTCAGGCCCTCGTTCAATGCCTCCAGCCCGCCGGGTAGCCGGTCTTCCACAATTATGTAGGCGCCTCGATCGGGCATGGTCACTGTCAACTGCACCTTGACCAATTGCCCAGGAACAGTCGCAGTGATTGGCTTGCGCGTCCGCAGGTCGAGGTAGGCGCGGGAGACCTCTATCTCGCCGGCCGGCTCGATCTGCTCCTGGGCCAGGAAGACCCGGCTGCTGATGACATAGTAGAGCCGGCCTGCGCCGCTCTGCTTTATATGCAAGCTGTTGAGGCCAACCTCCATCTCGCTAGCAGGAATCTCCAGGCTCGCGGCCGGCTCGCCGGGACCCAACGTGCCGCTCGCAACCATGTCTCCGTTCAGCTCCACCTCGTATTCGGTCTCGCTGGTGGCTTCTTGGGAGACCAGCAGGTGGTCGGTCAGCGCCAGGATGGCAAACGACGTCTCGTTGGTCGAACCCCACCCCTGCTGCCGCCGCTGCCCCATCAGCCAGCGGACGATTCCAGGCTCCAGGCTGTGGCGGGGCCTAACCTGCACAAAGGCGCTCAGGGCCAGGGCGGTAGTGCGAGTGGCGGAGGCCATGGTCTTCTGGTAGTAGTGCCCGTCATAGTCGGCGCCCAGCCAGGTAACCTTGCCCTCGCTCACGACGGCCGATTCCACCAGAACGTCAACTACGGCCCGCGCCTCAGAAGCGGCCCCCGCCTGGTACAACGCCAGCGCTATCGCTGCCTGGCTAAAGGTGTCCAGTTGATCCAGCTGCTCGACCAGAGCCTGCGTGGACTCTAGATCGGGATGCCCGGCAACCGCCATGCTG
>JAUVHW010000376.1 GCA_030593075.1 Ardenticatenales bacterium | reverse complement strand
GTCCAGTACATCCCCGTCACGATGTCGATCTCGGGGTGATCCCACATGCGCTGAAGCAACTTATGGATCACATCTGCGGGAGCCAGTACGTCATCACCCAGGAAGAACAGGAAGTCACACCCGGAAGCTATTCCCTCCATCATCAGCGCGTTCCTGGCCTCTGCGATGGGCTCCCCAATCACCGGGGACAACTCCACCATGTTGGCCCCCAGCGGGCCACCGATGTGCCTGAGCGCCCGCGCCCAGGTCGTAGAAACCTTCCCCCAGGTCGGGATGGCCAGGGCGATCAGCGGGTTAATCTTCGCCATTACACCAGCTCATACGCGATCATCACTACGTTCGCGGCCATATCCGTCCCCTTGGCGGTATTCGCCCCTACCGTGAGGTGAGAGCAGAGGACGATAGCGTTGGCGGGAACCGTCGAGGCGGCAATCGTGAACGAACGTGTCTCCTTTGAGTCAACGGACGCAGTAGCATTCAGGCTGGCCACGATGTTCGTGCCCGACCCTGTGCCGGCGGTGTTGGTGATCAGGTTCATCCGGCGGTAGCTGGCACTGGTCACGGCGGTGCCCTTGGTCACGTCGCTGGCCGTGAGGTTCATTCTCCAGGCCGATACGAGTTTCAGATCCGCAGGCGCAACGAAGGTCATGTCGGCCTCGATAGTTCCGGCCCCGGCAGAGTCTATAGCCGAGGCAGTGCCCAGCCGGGCTACTTCGGTCTGAAGGCCGTTGGCAGTGCCGAAAGAGCCCTTCAGGCTGGTGTTGTAATACACCTCCAAGCGGTCGTTGGGCTCGTCGTAGTGGAAGCCCTTGTGAGTTGGTGATTGCGGTGTCGATCTCTTTGCCATCAGACCAACTCGTAGGCGATCTCAACGACGTTTGCGGCCATGTCCGTGCCGTCACCTGTCTCCGCTCCCACCGTGAGGTGAGAACACAAGATGATGGCATTGGCCGGAACCGTCGAAGCCGCGATCGTGAAGGAGCGTGTTACTGCCGACGCCGCCGAAGCGGTTGCGTTCAGGCTCGCTACAATGTTCGTGCCTGAGCCTGTTCCCGCTGTGTTCGTGATGAGCGTCATGCGGCGATAACTGGCAGACGTTGTGGCCGTGCCCTTCGTGACATCACTGGCGGTTTGGTTCATGCGCCAGGCCGAGACGAGCTTCAGGTCGGCAGGCGCTACAAAGGCCATGTCAGCGAGGATGGCTCCCCCACCGTCAGAGGCCACAGCGGCTGACGAGCCTAGGCGGACAATCCTCGTCTGCAACCCGTTGGCAGTACCGAAAGAGCCCTTCAGAGAGCCGTTGTAGTAGACCTCCAGGCGGTTGTTTGGTTCGTCGTAGTGGAAGCCCCTATGCGACTGCCCTACGGGGCTTGATCTCTTTGCCATGATTTCCTCTCCTTAGCTGGCTGCAAGGCAGCACTTGACAGTAAGGAGCAGGGAGCCGCCACTACCCCAGTCCTAGTTGTTCTTCCTGATCGGGACTTCCTTCCAGACAATCGAAGACCACTGAAGGGCCACTGCCGTCTTGGTGGCCGCGGCGTAGATCAGCGTCCCCGGTGGCACGATAACCGTACCCTCGAAGTCGTGAATCAGCCCCTCAAGGCCGCCTGTGGTCGTGTTGCCGGCGATGCCCGTGCCGAAGAAGGAGGTGAACGCATCCGTCGCACCGGCGGCGGTAACGGTACACGTCCCGGCGTTGGACGACTTCACCTTGGACGCATTCCCCCCGCCGAGGATCGCGTTCTTGGGAGTAGTCGCGGCAAAGGCTGTGATCTGGGAACCGCCCGCTAGGTCGGAGCCGACGTTCAATCTGGCCACCATGCCCTGTGCCATGAAAGCCGACGTACCGCTTGTCTTCGCGGTGGCGAAGCGGATCAGCACGACATTCACGCCGGAGCCAGTGGGGTTCCAGATGGGGAGGCCACAATTGGCTCCATCGCCCAGTGTGGTCGCCGAGTAGACGGGCAGAGCCAGCCCTAGCGGCGTGGTGCTCTGCATGAATACCTGTCCGGCAAGGGCGGCTGCGAGGTTCGAGCCATGCAACTGCCCCACGAGCTGAGCACTGTCCTGGCTCAGAACAGGCTCGTCGTTACCGCCGCGAAAGAGCCTTGGCATCTTTATGTGCATGGCCATTAGATCGGAAGCTCCTTCCAGATGATCGTGGACCACTGAAGGGCTCCGCCTGCCTTGGTAGCGCAGGCGTACACCAACGTCCCAGGAGGAACGATGACGGTGCCCTCGAAGTCGTGGATCATCCCCTGGAGCCCGCCCGTGTGTGTGTCTGCGGCAACGCCGGTGCCGAAGAAGGACACGAAGGCGTCTCCTGCCGCGAGCGCGGTCGCTGTGCAAGTCCCGGCGTTGGACGACTTGACCTTGGTGGCGTTGCCCCCACCCAGGATGGCGTTCTTCGGCACGGTCGCACCAAAGGCCGTGATGTGGGAGCCGGTGGCTATGTCGGAGCCTACCTCCGTCTTGAACACCATCCCCTGCGCCATAAAGGCGGAGGTGCCGGACGCCTTCGCAGTGGCGAACCGAATCAGCACTACGTTGACACCCGAGCCGGACGGGTTCCAGATGGGGAGGCCGCCCGTGATGCCAGTCGCCGTGTAGATGGGGATAGCGAGTCCCAGCGGCGTGGTCGTCTGCGAGAAGACCTGGCCGGCCATCGCGGCCTCATAGTTGGACCCGTGCAACTGCTGCACGAGCTGCGTGTTGTCCTGTCCAAGGACAGGTTCGTTGTTGCCGCCGCCAAAGAGTTTCGGCATCGAGAGGTTCATTGCCATGTCTGTGTCCTTTCCTTCCCTCCCCGCTCACTTGGCAAGGGAGGTAATGACCCTTAGTTTGCCTCCAGGTCTATGTCGTCCTCACCGAAGGCCGCATCGGCGATCTCCGCGAGGTGGCGCGTGATGATCTTCAGCTCGACGTAGTTTTGCTGAAGGAGGTCGTTCTGCTTAGCAGCAGCGGAAGCGGCTGCCTCTGCCGTCGCTTGCTGGGCTGCGAC
>JAUVHW010000389.1 GCA_030593075.1 Ardenticatenales bacterium | reverse complement strand
CGAGAGACTATCGTCGACAGCCCAGTTACTCCTCTCTTGGGATGAAAGCCGATCAACCTGTGTCCCAATCCCTCAGGCAGTAGTAGCAGCCGTTGTAGCCACTGTGCATTGCAGTCTCAATAGTCCAATAGTACCTGCGGTTCCAGGGGGACATGCGTCTCGCCCAGACACAACCAGGTAGATGCAGTTCTTTGCTTCTCTTGTTCCCGATGTAGTATGATTGGTAGCCGTACATGTACACGACCGCAGCGATGTCCCCGTCGCTCAAGAGTTCACGCTGTCCGATAGTCACACCGGGGGGAGGCGTGATGGTATCGCCATCGGTACTGAATGCCCATCTGGGGTAGTGCATGATCGAATCGTAGTCATACTCCCCGACGTCCTCACCGTCGGCGATGTGCTGGTTGAAGTTGTGCTCGTAGCCGGCCATGACGTTCTCCAGGTGTACGGTCACATAGTCATCACGGTCCTCACGGCTCTGCTCGTGCCACAGCCCCACAGCGTGCCCGATCTCGTGGATTGTGTTTCCCGTGTCGCAGCCCCCAGCGAGCCCGATGTCTTGAGGGCCACCCTGTCGCCCGACGTAGGACCAGCAACCGTTGGCCGGCCTGAAATGGACAAAGTCATCATGGTGGCCCCCTCGCTCAGTGAAGCGGATAGGTGTGTGTTGCTGCCAATGAGCTATGGCGTCGGTGACGCGCTGCTGGTTCGACAAGTTAGGATCGATGGTGTAGGGGATTAACTTGTCGGGCCAGCGGTACTGGGCGCCAGTGATAATGCAAGCCTCAACGACCTCCCCCGCTGTCGGTTCCTCTGGAAGGGTGTCGTGGACGTCACCTTCCGCCAAGCGTCGGGCACCCTCCTCCTCGGCCGCAGCGACCGCTTCTTCGGTACCGATCACGATGTCACCCTCGAACATCCAACGGCCCTCCACCGTCGCATATTCGATCTCTCGGTACCTGACCTTAGCAAGCTTCTCCGAGACATAGACGAAATAGCCTTTCTTTGTTTCTGCAGACGATGTGAATTCACCAGCCACGGTGCACCTCCTTGTGTGCTTTCTGTTTGAGGCGGCGCCAACGCACTGCCTCAATGTCAGGTCGGGATCTATGCCTTCTGTCCAACCAGATCCCGATGAGCCCGCAACTGTATGTTGAGGCTGCATCGATTTCCGCTCGGACAAAAGACCTTTCCCCAGGTCACTTGTTCGCTACAGGCTTCAACCTCCTTTCCTGGCCGCTATGGACAGTGGCGCCTAGACCTGCTTCTTCGCGGCCCATCGCCAGGTGTCCCACCCAGGTTCCCTAATCAACACCTTTCTCCTCGGCGAGTTACTGATGCCGCGAGAGCCCGGTACCTTTACTACCCACTTTCTCCTGTCTGTCCCGCGCCGCTGGAGAATCGCTCCTACTCCATCGGCGTGATCCCCTGTGACCGCAGATCCCGCAACGCCAGGCGATCGGCCAACGCTTTCTGTAAGGGGGCGGACGACGCCAACGGAGCCTCAATCGCGTCGCCAGTGGTGCCGTGCGACTCTGCAGCGACGGCCGCAGACGGCGCGGGCGACTCCAGTCCAGCGGTCGCGGGCTCGGAGCTTGCTTCTCGCGCCGCCCAGAGTGGAGTCGCTTGGCCCAGCGTGAGCGCCAGCAGGGTCAGTACGTTCAGCCAGGCGTGTCTTCTCGAGCGATTCATCGTGTGCCCCTCCGATTCACTGCGATTGACCGGTATCCGCTCCCGAGCCGCCAGGAAACCGAGTGCGCCGCGCAATACTGGGGCCGCCGGCACGGGTTACCTCCGCCCCAGTGCGCCGACATGACCGATGGTTCTCCATTGGGCAACGCCCGGCACTTTTCGTGACCGGGATAGCCTAATGGAGACTCTAGCCTGCTAGGGGGGAGAACCTGCTCAGAGTCGGGGTGACCCCCCGTGCAGTTTCATCGTCAGCTACATTGTATACCAGGATCGGCCGGGAGTCAAGTCGCCCGCCCGCACCCGCTCACTCCCACTCGATGGTGGCGGGGGGTTTGCTGGTGATGTCATACACCACCCGGTTGATCCCCAGCACCTCGTTGACGATCCGGCCGCTGATGTGCGCCAGGGTGTCCCAATCCAGGCGGGCCCAGTCGGCGGTCATGAAATCGTCGGTTTGCACCGCACGGATGACGGCCGCCTGCTGGTAGGTGCGCGAGTCCCCCATCACCCCCACGCTGCGCACTGGCAGCAAGACGACGAAGGCCTGGGCGGTCCGGCCGCGCAGCCAGCCGCGCCGGGCCAGCTCCTCGCGCAGGATGGCGTCCGCCTGGCGCAGCCGCTCCAGGCCCTCCCAGGTGACCTCGCCCAATATGCGAATGGCGAGCCCCGGGCCGGGGAACGGCTGCCGCCAGACGATCTCGTCGGGCAGCCCCAGCTCCCGGCCCACCCGGCGCACCTCGTCCTTGAACAGGAAGCGCAGCGGCTCCACTATTCCGGCGAACTCGATCTCCTCCGGCAGGCCGCCGACATTGTGGTGGGATTTGATCCGGTGTGCCCCCGGCCGGTCCCTGGCCGCGCTCTCGATGACATCGGGGTAGATGGTTCCCTGCCCCAGATAGAGCTGGGCCGGGTCGCCCAGTTCGCGCGCCTGGCGCTCGAAGATACGCACAAAGCGCTCTCCGATCAGCAGCCGTTTCTCTTCCGGGTCGGTGACCCCCTCGAGCATCTCCAGATACTCTTCGATGGCGTGGACCGCCACCAGGCGCATGCCGGGCCCGTCCGAGCGGCCGGACAGAGCGCCGGCAAAGGTCTCTACCACCTGCTCTGGCTCACCCTGGCGCATCATGCCGGTGTCCACAAAGATGCA
>JAUVHW010000262.1 GCA_030593075.1 Ardenticatenales bacterium | reverse complement strand
GCACCGGTGAACTCTGCCAGGCCGAGAGGATTGATGCCGCTCTCGTAGAAACGATAGTGGCGGCAGCTAATCCCATTGATCTTCTGGTCCGGCCGCGCTCGTCGAGCGCTGGCGATTTCAGCCAGCAACTCCTCGGGCTTTGAGGGCATGCCGGAGAGCATTTCATCCAGCGTCTGCCCGCCTATCTGGATCCAGTCTCCATCCGTGAGGACCCAGAGCGTTTCCTCGATCTGGATGAACTCGCTGGACATGGTCTCGCCCGCGTCGGCAGTGGTCAGGATGACGTGAGCGGCGGCCGGTTCACGGGTGCGGGCGGTCTCCATCTCTGTCTCGCGCACCACCGTGTCACCGTTGCTGCGCTCCTCCCAACGCATCGCTAGCGTGGATCGGAAGCTGTCCAGGTTGTCGGTGCCTCCGACCTGGCCGGCCGGTTGAGCGATCTCATCTTCCGGTCCCGTGCCGCTGGCGTCCTCTGAGGTGGCGGAAGGGGCTTGCTCCGTGGCGGCCGTCTGAGCGGGTTCCGCCTCGTCGGGTGCGGTATCCCGGGCCTCGTCGCCGCCAGAGATCGCAGTGGGCAAGTTGCACGCCAGACTCAGCAGCAGCAGAGTGACGAGGAGCAAGGTGGCTGCACGGAACGGTTTCATCAGGTGTCCTCCGCTGGCTTGCGGGCTCACAGGATGAGCGACAGTGTATCACGCCCCCTATGCTTGTCAAGCGTATTGAGATACGACCCCGATTTCCCACTTGACCACTCGGCACGTTTCGATATACTATACGTGGGTATGGTATCCTTGGAATCAAGAAGATGCAGCCTGTTTCAGGTGAGGTGAAAGCTGACTTGCTCGTGCGCCTGCGCCGGATAGAGGGGCAGGTACGCGGCGTGCAGAGGATGCTGGATGCGGACCGTGATTGCGCGGAGATTCTGCAGCAGCTGTCGGCTGTCCGTTCCGCGTTGCAGAACGCTGTTCTTCTCTTCGCCCAGCACTATGCTGTGCAGTGCATGAGCGATCCGCAGGATGGCTTGACGGATGAGGAACTCGTGGAGCAGCTGCTGACGGTCCTGTCCAAGGCGTAGACCACGTCCAGCATGGACTGGGCAGATGGTCATCGCCGGAGGGCGTGAGCGCGCGGATCAAATGACGTAAGGGAGAACGTGAAATGGTTCTGTTGGATGACAAGATTAAGCAAGAGGTTGGCGCAGCGCTGGGCGATCTGCCTAGTCCGGTGCGCCTGGTGATGTTCTCGCAGGAATTCGAGTGTCACTTCTGCCGCGAAACTCGCCAGCTGGTGGAGGAGGTGGCCGCTCTGCACGACCAGATCAGCCACGAGGTCTACAACTTTGCTCTGGACAAGACCAAGGCGGAGGAGTACAAGGTTGACAAGATCCCGGCCTTGGCCGTCATAGGCGAGAAGGACTACGGCATCCGCTTCTATGGCATCCCCTCGGGATACGAATTCAGCTCGCTTATCGAGGCCATCAAGCTGGCGGGCAGCGGCGAGGCGGCGCTCTCACCGGCCGGCCTAGAGTACGTCCAGGGGATAGCCGAACCGGTCCACATTCAGGTGTTCGTGACTCCGACCTGCCCCTACTGCCCCCAGGCGGTGGTGCTGGGCTTCAATCTGGCGGTTGCCAGCGACCTGGTGACGGCCGACATGGTGGAGGCGACCGAGTTCCCGCATCTTTCCAACAAGTACGGGGTTATGGGCGTGCCGCGTTCGGTCATCAACGAGGGTTATCATATCGAGGGCGCGGCACCGGAGCCTATGGTCTTGGACAAGATTCGCGAGGCGCTGTCCTCTGGGGAAGGGTAGGGACAGTGGCCGGAGAGAAGAAGAGCGAGGTAACTGCTGTCTGGCAGGGCGGACTGGCCTTCGAAAGTGCTGCCGCAGAGGGCCTGGCTGTCTTGATGGACTCGCCGATGGCCGCCGATGGTCCCAAGGGCCCGTCGCCCACGCAGCTGCTGCTGATGAGCCTGGCCGGCTGCACGGGGATGGACGTGATCAGCATCTTGCAGAAAAAGCGCCAGGATGTGACCGGGTTTGAGGTCAGTGTGGTCGGCCAACGCGCGGACGACCATCCCCGGTACTACACCGACATTGAGATCGAGTTCGTTGTTCGCGGCCGGGGCATTGACCCTCGGGCCGTGGAGCGGGCGATCGAACTCTCCCAGGACAAATACTGTCCTGTCTCGGCCGGCCTCCGGCCGAGAGCCGCCCTCGTCACCAGGTTCCGTGTCGAGGAAGAAGCAGCGGACGGTGAGGAATAGCGATGCCAGTCGTCGTCAAGTGGTTGGAGAAGCATCAGTACGTGGGTATTGACAGCACCGGGCATTCGGTGGTTCTGTCCTCCTCGGCCGAGGGCGTTGGCATGAAGCCCTCCGAGTTGCTGCTGGTGTCGCTGGCGGCGTGCACTGCTTATGACGTGGTCGAGATTCTGACCAAGAAGCGTCAGAAGCTCGAATCGCTGACCATTGAGGTCCAGAGTGAGCAAGACCCTGACCCACCCTGGGCGTTCCATCGCTTCCACGTCGTCTATCGCCTGCGCGGCGACCTGAGCGACAAGGCAGTCCGGCAAGCCATTGAGCTCTCGGAGGGCAGATACTGCTCGGTAGCCGCTACTCTCCGGCCGGCGGCCGAGCTGACCTGGGAGTACGAGATCAGCCGGTAGGAGCGGTTTCCACCCGCGACACTGTAAATAAGGAGCTGCAACGTGACCGGACACCAGCGGCCTTTGGTCACCGCCGATGTCGTGGCCTTCTCCTGGCGGGACCAGGCCCTACAAGTGCTGCTCATCAAGCGGGCGAACCCACCCTACGAGCGACATTGGGCCATTCCCGGGGGTTTTGTGGAGATGGACGAGTCGCTTGAGGCGGCCGCGCGACGCGAGCTGTACGAAGAGACCGGCCTGGCGGACGTCTACCTGGAGCAGCTCCGCGCCTTTGGCGCTCCCGGCCGGGACCCTCGCGGCCGCGTGATAACCGTTGCCTACCTGGCGCTGGTCCCACCAGGCCAGTTCTCCCCGCGTGCGGGGAATGACGCGGCCGAGGCTGGGTGGTGGCCCATCAATGCACTCCCTACCGACATGGCCTTTGACCACACCGAGATACTTGATCGCGCCCTGGCTCGGCTCCGGAGCCTCCTGCAGCACACCACGCTAGTCTGCAGGCTGCTGCCGCGCGAGTTTACGTTGGGCGAGATCCAGGCCGCCTACGAAGCCATTCTTGGTGTGAGACTGGACAGGTCCGCGCTCCGCCGGAGGCTGGCGCGGCTAGGGGCAGTAGAACCGACGGGCCGCTACCGCCAGACGGCCGGCCGCCAGGCACAGCTCTACGCCTGCAAACCTGGTGCTCTGGAGCAGGCTACGATTCCTCGTCTCTCCCCCTGACTGGAGCTTTCGCCCCCCACTCGCCCTTGACAGGGCTGTCTGAGCGGGTGTATATTGTGGTAGGTACACTGCGAGGCCCCAGACCTTTTAGATCTTCACCTCGCCTGCCCGAGGCCTGCAGTCCAGTCGGCACAGAGTGACCCGACTAATGATCGATGAGTTGTCGTCGGCACACGAGCAGTCTTGAGACCCCCTGGCGGAGGTAGCACCGTGAATACTGATGAATTGGTCTCTTCGAGCCGGCCGTTTCTGGAATGGGCCGTCGAGTGGCATAACAACCTCGAGCACATGCCGGTTGAGTCTGCCATTGTGGACCCGGCGCGCACGGCTGTCCTCTCTGTTGACGTACTGCGGGGCTTCTGCTGCCAGGGTCCTCTGGCCAGCGAGCGGGTGGGCAGCATCGTCGGGCCGGTCGTAAAGCTGTTCGAGGCTGCCCATGCTCGCGGTGTTCAGCATTTCGTGCTTGCCCAAGATGCCCACCCGGCCGACGCTGTAGAGTTCCAGAGTTATCCGCCCCATTGTGTGGCTGGCACTGTTGAGGCCGAACCTGTGCCCGAGCTCGCCCAGCTGCCGTTCGTTGAGGAGTGCGAGGTAATCCAGAAGAACTCTATCAGTTCGTCGGTCGGCACAGCTCTGCCAGCCTGGTTGGAGGCTCGCCCTCAACTCGACACGTTTATTGTGGTTGGCGATTGCACTGACCTCTGTACATATCAGTTGGCCATGTACCTGCGGCTCCGGGCTAACGCAATGCAGTTGCCCGGCGTTCGCGTGATTCTGCCGGTGGACGCGGTGGAGACCTATGACCTGCCGGTGGAGGCAGCCCAAGAGGTGGGCGCAGTGCCGCACCACGGCGATCTGCTCCATTTGATCTTCCTCTACAGCCTGATGCTCAACGGCGTGGAGGTGGTGGCAGGAGTGGGCCAGTAGCCGCACCGTAGAGCCGGGAGTCGTGAGCTCGTGATGGAGCTGATAGCAGAACGGGTAGTTCGCTGGCTGTGGGAGAAGGTGGAGGCGGCCGGAGCCAAGGGGCTGGTGGTCGGGCTGAGCGGCGGGGTCGACTCGGCCTGCACCGCTGCGCTCGCCAAGCGGGCGGTGGGCGACGAGGTGCTGGGTGTCCTCATGCCTTGCCACTCTGACCCTGTGGATGCCGAGTACGCCCAGATGGCGGCCGGCGCCCTAGGCATCGAAACTATGACTGTGGACCTGGGCCCAGCCTACGACGCGCTGCTCGGTGCCCTGCCTCCGGACGGCCGGATGGCGGCAGCCAGCGTCAAACCTCGATTACGCATGACGGCGCTCTACTACCTGGCGTCGGCTCGCAACTAC
>JAUVHW010000090.1 GCA_030593075.1 Ardenticatenales bacterium | reverse complement strand
GAACATGTTGGCGATGGGCACCTCGACCAGGGTCGGAAAGTACATGAATACGCCGAACAGCACGCCGACCAGATTGGCTAGCACTGTGTTCCGGCCGGCCAGGGATTCGATCAGCGCAGCAGGAATCAACACCCGGATCATGCCGGCCGCAACTACGCCCACAATGAGCAGCGGGAAGATCTGCTTGACGAATCGCCAGCTCTCCCACAGCCACTCTCGCACCAGGTGCTCTGTCATGCCCTTCCAAGCGACTAGCCCGACGCCAATGATGGCGAGCAGTTCGCCGGCGAACCGGCCGGTCAGCCCTACTTCTAGCCCAAAGCCCCGCGGCGCGACCTTGGTGGCCGCCACCAGCAGGGTGAGGGCGAGCAGCGCCAGGGCAATCCAGGACCAGCGGTTGAAGCCTTCGTCAATGTTGTTCA
This sequence comes from Ardenticatenales bacterium, assembly GCA_030593075.1. Lineage (GTDB taxonomy): Bacteria > Chloroflexota > Anaerolineae > Promineifilales > UBA4811 > JAUVHW01. The sequence goes on along the minus strand of JAUVHW010000090.1, from coordinate 12,297 downwards.
GTCCTAGCCATGCGGTCACGCCGGCCAGGATGAGCAGCCCGATTAGGAGTAGTCCCTGTAGGGAGACGCCCTCCTGGCCCTGGCTGGCGTCGTGGGGGACCAGCCGGTCCAGGGTCATCTGCCACCGGTTCGCGCCGGCGAGCGGGAGGGTGATCTGGGCGTAGGTACCCTTGAATAGGTCAATCCCCAGGGTGCCAACGATCAACACCGCCAGCAACAGCAGAAGGAAGAGCCAGATAACCGATTTGACCCTCGCCGTGGCAGCAAATGCGTCGCCACCGTTGGTCGCCTGGTTGTGGGCCTGGTCGTCCTGGCGGTAAACCAAGGCCATGATGAGGCCGATGCCGATGCCAAAGATAGCCGACAGGATGATCCGCGCCACCGCAATATCCATGCCGATGGCTACTCCGGTGTAGGTCACCGCCAGGATGTTGATGGCCGGGCCTACGAACAGAAAGGTGATTGCCGGACCGAGTCCGGCTCCCTTTCTGTATATGCCGGCGAACAGGGGCATGATGGTGCAGGAACAGACCGCGAGCACAAAGCCAGCCACGGCTGCCATCGGATAGGAAACCCACTTGGGTGCGTCTCTGCCCATGTAGCGGGTGATGGCTTCCCTGGGGATCAGCGCCGTCATCGCCCCGGCGATGAGAAAGGCGGGCACCAGGCAGAGCAGGACGTGCGCTGCCAGGTATGATGCCAGGCTGCCTGCACCCGACTGCAGCATTGCTGCCACGTACTCTGCGATCGTCATGATTGGTCTCTGGCGCGGACTGGCTGCCCCGCGGCGGCGTCGCCGCTTTGGCTCTGATGGTGCCCGCCGCTGTGCTCGGCTTGGCAGGCGGGGCACGGGCAGTCTGGCAGGGCACCCTCCGGGACGGGGGGAAACATGGCCGAGCTGTCCTCGCCGTCCGCTGCCAGCTGCCTGCCGTGGGAAAGCCAGGCTGCGACGTGGTGGTCGCTGATCCGGTAGTAGACTATCGTGCCCTCCCGGCGCCCAGCCACTAGATGCTCGTCCCGCAGCACTGCCAGCTGCTGAGAGACGTATGGCTGCGGCCGCCGGAGGACGGCCGTCAGGTGGCAGACACACGCCTCTCGCTTCACCAGAAGATTCAGGATACGCAGGCGGACGGGGTGCGAGAGCGCCCGAAGCAAACGAGCCTGCAGCTCGTAGCCATCTACGGTAGTCACTGCTCTTAACTCACGGCAATTCTATATTCGGAAACATGCATACATTGTACCGCCATGGTTCATCTGTGTCGAGTGCGCGTGGGGAGGGTGTGGAAAGCGAGCCCGCCGCGGAAGAGAGAGATGTGGGCCCACCTGTTTGCCTTCTGCAGGGCGGCACTGCAGAGGGGGCGGCGCTCCAGCTGTTTTCCGAACACCCTCAATGGGAGCAAAGTCACCTTGCCACGGTGCTGGCAGTGCTATATAATCGTGGCACGGACGATACTGTGCACCGCGCATGACGCCAGGCTACCGGATTGATAGTGATTGATTCTGTAGTCAGTATGGCTCGGCAATCTTGAGCCATCAACGAAGGGCGGTATTGGGTATACGTGAGGTGCTGGTTATTGCGCAAAGAGAGCATGGTTCGCATCTGTCGTTTCGGCCATTCTGGTGTGCTCTTCCACACCGGCAGGGCGGGATTCGCCCGTCGCTGTGCGGCGCCAGCTCTCTGGTCCGGGGGGCGGACTGCTCAAGACCGGCCCGGGAGAAGGCATAGATGATCGGGCAGGGGAATCGAGCTACCAGGGGTGATTTTCAGGTTGCCATGGTACGGTGGGTCGTCTACCTGGCGGCCGCAGTCGGGTTCCTCCTTGCCTGGATAGTTGATACCCAGCGCATCGCCTTTCCCTTCAGCTCTGGGTCTGCCATGGTCCTGGTGATGCTGGCTGTTCTGGGGAACGGAGCGATCACGGCCATGGCCTACTATGGCTGGATGGGGGAGTACCTGTCGGTCGGATCGGTGGCTTTTGATGGGGTATTGGCTCTACTGGCTTACGTTCTTCATGGTTCAGCCGCTGATGCCACCGCCATCTCGGCGGATCCTCTCTATATCCTTGCCCTGCTGCCGGCGATCACGACCGCGCTCCGTTTTGACTGGCAGACGGGTGTCGGGGTGGCCATGGGCGTGGGCCTGGTACGTGCCCTGATCCTGCTGCTGGGTATGCCAGAGCCCTTTGCGTCCGCCAACCTGCTTCCTGCTCTGTTTGGGATGCTCGGCCTGGTCGGGGCTGCCTTTCTCAGTGGATATCTCGGTCAGTCGCTGCTGCAGCGGGGAGCGCCGGCGCAGGCGGGAACCGCGCCAGCATCCGTGGCGGTGCAGGTGTCGCAGCCTGCTTCGACGGGTTCCGGGTCACTGCAGGAATTGACCGACGCGCTGGGTACTACCCTGGATTATGAGCGGGTGATCGAGTTGGCGCTGGATGTGAGCGAGCAGGCCATGGCCGAATGGGGGGCCAGAGGGCAGCTGGTTGCGCAGGTGTTTCTGTTTGACAATGGCTCAAAGATGAAACTGGTGGCCGGCCGCCATCTTCCGCGCTATGACCTTGAGACCCAGATCCGCGGTGAGGCTGGGATAGTGGCTCGTTGTGTGGCGGAGGCGGAGCCGATTGTGACCCAGTCGCCGCGCGATGATCCTGAGCTGTACGACTATTCTGGCGTGGCAGAATGCCAGGTCGCGGCCGCCATCCCGCTGCAGACGGGTTTTGACAGGTATGGCGCGATGGTCTTTGCCACGCGCGCCTTCTCGTCGTTCTCCCCGGATCAGCTGGGCTTCTTCTCTGCAGTCGCCGGCCGGGCGACCATCGCCCTGCACAACGCGCTGCTCTATGAGAACCTGCAGGCTGAGAGGGACCGGATCGTCGCAGTAGAGGAGGAGGCCAGGCGCAAGTTGTCGCGGGACCTGCACGACGGCCCCACGCAAGCTGTCTCTGCTATCGCCATGCGCCTCGACTTTGCCAGCAAGAAGATTCACGAGAACCCTCAGCTGGTGAAGGAGGAACTGGAAAAGACACGGGATTTGGCGCTTGAGACGGTTAGGGAGATTCGCCACATGCTCTTCACTCTCCGGCCGTTGGTCCTGGAGACGCAGGGGCTGGTCCCTGCTCTGCAGTCGCTGGCGGAAAAGATCCAGGCGGGCGACAAGCTCAAAGTCTACATCAACGAGTCCAATAACGCGTCTAGCCGTCTCGACACCAATCAGTCGGGAGTGATCTTTCTTCTCATTGAGGAGGCGCTGGGTAACATCCACAAGCACGCCCAGGCGAACAGAGTGGACATCCGCATGTGGATAGATGGTGACCTCTTTGCGGCCCAGGTGCAGGACGATGGCGTTGGTTTTGACACCGTCGAAGTCCTCTCGGGTTACGAATCGCGCGGCAGTCTGGGCATGGTGAACATGCGGGAGCGAGCCGCGCTGATCGGCGGCTCCTTTGACATCAAGTCATTCCCCGGCCAGGGGACCACAATAACCTGGGTAGTGCCCCTCGACCGAGATGACGCAGCGTAGAGGGCTGCAACTAGCGGCCGGTGCCTGAGTCGCTCGCTTGGATTGACGGGCTGGGAGCCGGCCGCGAGCTCGCGCTGTGGGTAGCGCTCTGCATCGCCCTATACGTTCTCTGCGCGCACCTGTCCTGGCGCCTGCACCATCTTGAAGATGGCCTCCTGGGGGGCGTCGTGCGCCGTGTCCGCGGATGGCGTTTTCGGCAGCTGGCCTGGCAGCTGCTTCGTCTGCTTTTCTACGTTGTTGTGCCCTATTCTCTCCTGGTCCACAGGCGCCTGTTGAGCGGCCGGATGATGGGGCTGGTGGGCCCGGGGCCGGACGGGGTTCTGGGCTGGCCGGCTGGCGCCTGGGCGCAGGGGTTCGGTTGGGCGCTTCTCTGCGGGTTGGGTGGTGCTGCTGTGCTCGGTGGCGCCTGGTGGGCGTTAGCGCGCCGCCTTCCCCCGGACCACGGCTTCTCGCTCCATCACCGTCCGGCACCCCTGGAGCTGGCGTGGGATGCGTTCTTCCTGCAGGTTCACTGGGGGTTCTACCGGGCAGCGGCCGGCGTGTGGCTGGGGAACGGCCGCTCCTACCTTGGCGTTCTGGTTGGGCTGGCCCTAGTAGGCCTGGAGGCGACTGGAGATCCTGGCCTCCATTTCGACCGGCACTGGCCCTCGCTGGCCTCCGGCTGGGTGCGCCTGGCCGCTGTTGCCTGGCTCACCGGCTTTCTCTTCTTTCACACGCGGAACCTGTGGCTGGGCATCCTGCTTCACTGGAGCATGACCTGGGGTGTGAACGCCGTGGGCGGCCGCCTGTCGCAGCGGACGCTTCCTACTATCGCAGAATCAGGTTGAGCCCGATCAGCACGGCCAACATGACGGCCGCCAGGATGCCGATGCGTCTCAGGTCCGCGATCACGTATCGGTACTCCTCGCGCAGGTCAACCGCCTTTCTGGGCGTGGGCTCTGGGACCGGTGGCGTCACCCGTATCTGACGAGCGCTTGCTTCAGGCTGGCGTCTGGTTCCCTGTAGCTGCGACTGGGTCAGCACTGTCTGCTTTTTTCTGCGTGCCTTTCTGGCCATCTCACAGTTCCTCCCGGAGAGCGCCGACTACCACAACGCGCTGCGTGTCCACCAGATAGGGATAGCAGGAGATCAGCGTGATAGTCCCGCTGCGGGTCGGCTCTATCACGCTGACGTCAAATGGACTCACCACTCGCTGGGACTGGACCTCGTACAGGTACCGGCGCGTCAACGTGTAGACGATGATCTCGTCTCCCGTCTCGAGGTCGTCCAGGTGACGGAAGATCTCGCCATAGATGTCATTGTGCGCCGTGAGCACCATGTTCCCCTTCTGGCCGGGGTCGGCCGACCCGATGTGGTGGCCGACCCCCTTTTTGAGCTGCTCTGGATCGTCGCCTTCCACGATCGGATGGTCCACACCGATGGCGGGGATGACGATCCGTCGCGCCTGCTCCGGGCTCGGTGTGGGAGGCGGGGGCGGCTGGTACTCGGCTACTAACGGCAACAGGTGCTCTGGAATACCACCCGCCTCACCCGGCCGGGCGCCTCCCGGCTCTATGGGAGAGGTGTGCCCCCCAGGCAGTACGACGACGTCGATCAGAGCAGTGGGGGCCGCAGTTGGAAACGATTCCTCGACGATTTCCTTCTGGGCCTCAGATACCTCTCGGTTCAGTTCCTGCCTGGTCTGCCAGGTGTCCCACAGAATCCACACCAGTCCCAACAGCGCGGCCGCTTCTACGATGTACAGGAACCGGTTGATGACCCAGTTGAGCTTCAGGCTCGCCAGCCAACTCCTCACCGGGAGACGCTTGATCTTGAGGAAGATGCTCATGAAGCGGGAGGGCGTGTCCTGCACGGGCGCGAGCCGATAGCGCTCGGTCGCTCCGGCCGGCTCGACTGCCGGCTTGGGCAGCGGCTGGGGCTGGGGCGGAGCATCGTCCGCCAACCGGCCGTCCGCCCCCATCCGGCGCAACCGCTTGAGCCGCTCCTCGCGCTTGCGGATCGTCAGAATCCGCTCCAGCTCCTCGGTGCTCAGACTATCTACCGATCCCCTTCTAGCCATGCTGTTTCGCCGCGACCTTGCCCACCACCGCGAACACCTCGCGCTCAAAGAACCAGCGGAATGGGGGAGCCCCAAACGCGATCCGCCGCAGCACAGCGAGAGCCAGACCCTCCCGCCGGTTCTGTGGCGGTGAATCAAGCCAGATCTTGCCCCTGAACCCCGCTCGGCGAAGCGCGCGCCGCAGGCGCAGCAGGTCCTGCTCGTTCACGTGCACGCTGACGTTGACGGGAATGAGTTCGCGCGGGTTCTTTGGATAGCGCTCACCTTCGCCAGTGGCTGTGCGATAGAGCCGCACAAATGGGTAGGCGTACCGGTCGTACCAGCGATTGGGCGCGGTGTGGATCACCAGACGGCCGTCGTCCCGTAGCACGCGGCCAACCTCTAGCAGCGCCTGGTGCAGCTCCCAGGGATGGAGGTGCTCCACAATGTCAAACATGGTGACCCGATCAAAGTGCCCGGCTGGGAATGGAAGCACCTTGGCGTCTGCCTGGGCGACACCCATCCGGCCGTCAAGCTCTTCCCCCCGCGCCATGAGTTCTCGCGCCAGTTGGTTAGCGACCGCTGCATAGTCTATGCCGTAGGCGCTAGCCCCCAGGCGAGCGCACCGGCGGACCACTTCACCCCGGCCGCTCCCAACGTCCAACACTCGCATTCCGGGCAGAACCTCGGCGGCCGCCAGGGCGGCCGCCAGCCGAGGCGAGAGTCCCCTGCCTTCAGTCTCGATGAACTCCTGGTGCCCCTCGCAGGAACTCAGGAAATAGTCCTCGTCGTACAGAGACGGCGAAAGCGGCTTCTGTCTGCGTGCTTCCCGGGAGGGCGGCCCTTCCCTCAACATGCTTGCCATTATAAGGCCACAGGAGGCGCGTGACAAGGCCAGCTACTGGTTTCGGGTCCGTTTTCCCAGCGTCGCCGCCCACACTGTGCGGACCTCGGGCACTCCCAGCCGGTCGAGGATAACCAGGTAGGTGACCAACCCTATGCCGCCGCCCCCCACCACCTGGGCCAGCCTGCTGAAGGGCGCAGCCGAGAATGGAATTGCCTGGGAAAAGCCCCAAACGATCGCCGCCATGACCGAGGTGGCCAGGATTGCTTTGCCAAGCGTCGGCCGGATGCTGTCGTGGATGCCCCCCAGCTGGCGATAGAGCAGCAAGGTCATGACGCCGGCATGGGTCATGTGCTTGACCGAGTCCGCTATCATCAGGCTGAGCAGGCCCATCGTTCTGAGCAGGGAGACCGCGACGACCAGGTAGACGCCGACGCTGAGCACACCCACCAGCGCGGGTGTGATGGTGTTCTTTCGGGCGTAAAAGGCAAAGATGAGCAACTGATCCACAGCTGCAAAGGGCAGACCGAACAAGAAGAAGCGGAGCACCTGGGCGGTTGTCTCGGTGTCGGCCGGAGAAAAGTCGCCGTGCTCGAAAGCCAGCGCCACCACCGGCCTCGCCAGAATGAATAGCCCCGCCGTCGCGGGGATGATGAGGATGAGCACCAGTCGCAGGCCCTGGGCAAGGGTGGCCTGGCCTCCTTCCGCCGTAGCCGCTTTCCGGGACAAAGTAGGTAGGATAGCGACCGAAACGGCCGTCGCCACCAGGCCCAACGGGAACTGGATGAGGGTAGTGGCGTAGCCCATGACTGCCAGGCTCTCATCGCCGGTCTGTGTGGCAAGGTTGTAGCTTATAGTGATCGCTGCCTGGCTGACCAGCACCCCCAGGGCAATAGGCAGGTATAGGCGGACCATCCGGCGCAGTGCCGGGTGCCGCAGGTCCCAGTTCCACCGCACTCGCCCGGGCCTCAGGGCCGGAAGCTGCATGAGGACCTGCAGCAGCGACCCCGCCAGGACGCCCCAGGCCAGGCTGTCGATTCGATCCGGCCGCAGCATTGCTGCTATCGTGACAGAGGCATTGAACCCGGCCGCCACAAAGGCAGGCATGGTGAACCGCTTCAAGCTGTACAGCGTGCCGGCAAGCAGGCCAGAGATGTTCAGAAAGAGCACCGCCGGCAGCATCAGGCGGAGCAAGCGCGCGGCTACCGGCCAGAGCGTGGGATCGTCAAAGTTTCGGGCGCCCAGGAGCCAGGTGATCTGCCCGGCCAGGGGCTCTGCCAGGGCCACCAGTGCGGCCAGCAGGACGGCCGCAACGCTGAGCAGTGTGCTGGCCAGTCGCCAGAACTCCTGGCCTTCTCGGTCCGACCTGACATAGTCGCTCATCACCGGGACCAGGGCGGAGCTAATCATTCCCCCAACCAGCAGCTCGAACATCATCTTGGGGACGACGTTGGCTACCTCAAAGGCGCTCACTAACCCGGTGACTCCAAATAGGTCCGCCTTGACGAACTCGCGGGCCAGCCCTAGCAGACGGCTGGCGACGTTTCCTAGGGATACGATGCCCGCAGCGCGGGCAACCCCCACTACGGGTGGCGGCGCGCCGCCATGGGGCACGATCTGCTCAGCTGGCTGAACCATCGCGGCCGAAACGCACCAGGACCCTCTCCACTATGTCAGAGGTGGAGTGCCCCGCCAGGAAAGGAACCAACTCCACCTTGCAGCCGAGAGCCAGCGCGGCCTCTTTTTCGGGCCAGGGCTTGCCAGCATAGTCGCCGCCCTTGACATAAACATGGGGCTCCAGGGCCTGGATCAGCGCGGTGGCAGTGGCGTCGTCAAACACGACCACCGCGTCCACGACGTTCAGAGCGGCCAGCAGCCGGACCCGCTCCGTCTGCGGCACAATGGGGTAAGCTGGACCTTTCAGGCTCCGCGTGGAGGCATCGCTGTTCAGTCCGACTACCAGCGCGTCCCCTAGCGCCCGGGCGCGCTCGAGGTAGTCCAGGTGTCCCACGTGGAGCAGGTCGAACACTCCATTGGTGAAGACGACGGTTCGGCCGCGCTCTCGCAGCTGCCGGCAGTAGTCGGCGGCCGAGTCCAGACTCATCAGCTTGCCCACGTCAACTCCTCTGCAAAAAGAAGGGCGGCCGACGTTGGGCCGCCACGACTCTAGCAGATTGTAGCACAGCGGGGTGGGTGGGTCAATCCGCGGGTGTGCGTTGGTCAGGGTCTGGTGTGCACTGGCCGCCGAACACGGAGAGATGCGAGGTCTGCCGCCGGCTTGGCGGCGATCCGGCTCTGCCAGCAGATTCTGAGCCGAACACTGCTGTCGCGCCAGCGCCTGTCTCGCTCGGGCGCTGGCCCTGATGCTTCTTGCCCCGCGAGCGACTACTACCTCCCCGCACTGTCTTGAGTAGGATTAGGGCAAATGCCCCATAGGGTAGATGTCCGCAGAGATGGCTGGGTGATGAACTCTGTGCAGCCTGACCGATCCGCCGCTGGCTGGAGACTGCCTGACGAGATAGATTGGCCACCCATCAGGCACGAACGGTCTGGGCCTCAGCTGTGCCCCTGCAACCCGGCAGGGTGCCGGCCTGAGGCCTACAGCTGCTCCTTGACTGCCTCTGCCACGCGGCGGGGGATTCCCGGCACGGCTGCGATTTCCTCCACTGACGCCTGGCGAATCTTTCTCAAACTGCCAAAGGCCCGCAGCAGAGCCTTTCTCCGCTTGGGGCCCACGCCGGGCACCGTGTCCAGTGGCGAAGCGGTCGCCGCCTTGCTCCGCCGCCTGCGGTGGTGGGTGATGGCAAAGCGGTGTGCCTCGTCCCGTACTCGCTGGACCAGGTAGAGCCCCTGCGAGCGGCGCGGGAGCAGGATTGGCTCCGAGCGGCCGGGCAGAAACAGTTCCTCCTGCTGCTTTGCCAGCCCGGCGGCCGCCACCCGGTCGAGCAAGCCAAAGGACCCCAGTACCTCCACTGCTACTGCCAGTTGCCCCTTGCCCCCGTCTACCAGCACCAGGCTGGGCAGGATGGCCCAGGTGGAGGCCGCGCCCCCAAGGAGCTGCGCTTTCTGCCACCGCTTGAAGCGCCGGGTGAGTACTTGCCGCATTGCCTCGAAATCGTCCGGCCGGTCCAGACCCCGCAAATTAAAGCGCCGGTAGTCGCTCTTGCGGGCCACCCCCTGCACAAACACCGCCATGCTTCCGGTAGTGGCCGTGCCCTGGGTGGTGCTAATGTCGTAGCACTCTATCCGGCCTGGTGGCTCGGGCAGTTCGAGCGCCGCCTGAAGCTCGGCCAGCGCCTGGACGTGGCGGTTCCGGTCCGCTTCCCACTGGGCGCGAAGCACGGTCAGCATCTCGGCCGCGTTCTCGGCCGCCATCTTGACCAGTTTCCGCTGCTTTCCCCGCCTGGGTACCTTGAGCGTCACCTTGTTCCCCCGCTTCTCTGCCAGCCAGCGCTCAATGACTTGTGCTTCGCTTACCTCCTCGGGGAGCAGCACCTCTGGAGGGACGTAGGCCGCTTCGTCGTAGAACTGCTTGACGAATTCCCCCATGACGGTCCGGGCCTCTTCGTCTTCGGCCCCTTCCAGCACAAAGTGCTCGCGCCCAATCAGCCGGCCGCCGCGGATGAAAAAGACCTGCGCGCAAGCGTCTCCATTCTGTCGAGCGAAGGCAATCACGTCCTGGTCGGTATCCGCCAGCGTGACGGCTTTGTGTTCCTGCACCACCTGCTCGATGTTCGCAATCTGGTTCCGAATCTGTGCGGCCGCTTCGAAATCCAAGCTGTCCGCCGCTGCCGTCATCTTGGCCTGCAGCTCAGAGGCCACCTGCTCGCTACGGCCACTGAGGAAACCCATCAGCCGCCGAATCGTCTCCCGGTACTCGTCGCGGGCCACCGCGCCGACACATGGGCCCTCGCACAGCTTGATGTCATAGTAGAGGCACGCTCGCTCGTCCAGCCCGGTGATCTCGCGGTTGCAGGTGAGATAAGGGAAAGTCTTGCGCAGTAGGTCCAGCGTCTGGTGCACTGTCCAGGCCGAGGAGTAGGGCCCGAAATAGCGCGAGCCGTCCTTGTCCATCCGGCGGGTAACGGTCACTTTGGGAAAGTCGGCCGCCCAATGCACCTTGATGTAGGGATAGCGCTTGTCGTCCTTGAAGCGGACGTTGTAATGCGGCCGGTGGTGCTTGATCAGGTTCATCTCCGTGATCAGCGCCTCCAGCTCTGATCCGGTGACGATGAACTCGATCGCCTCGATCTCCTGCACCAGCCGGAGCACCTTGGGGTGGGCGACCGAGCTGTGAAAGTAGGAGCGCACCCGGCTGCGCAGATTGATCGCCTTGCCCACGTAGATGACCTTCCCCCGGGCGTCCTTCATCAGGTAGACGCCCGGTTTGGTGGGCAGGTTATCGACAATCGCCCGTGGCTCTTTCCGAGCGGCCATGCGGCCATTCTAGCACAGGCGTGCGCCTGCGTCCAAGAGAAACGGCCGAAGCCACACGTCCCTCGGGGTCTGTCTTGGGCTGGAGTGGCATCGGGGAGGTTTCCGGCGTTGCGACGGTGGGCGCCGGGGACGTTCAGGGTTGCGCCAGTTGGGACCGGTCAGCGGCTGGCCGTCCTCGCGCGGACGAGCCGCAGTACAGACCGAGCCAAGCTGCCTCGGCCAGGGAGAACGGCGGGGTCCGCAACGTCGTGGTGAAGGCTGGGAGCTACCCCGAATCGCAGCCCTTTCTGGGCGAGCTCGTCCTGGGCAACACAGAGCTGTCGCGCCCGTCCCATGCTGCCGCTCGGTACGGGACTGGCGTAGGACGCCCAGTCCGCCGCAGACACGCTCCGCTCAATTCACCTGGATTCCAGTGAATACTCTGAGCATACGCCAAGTGGGCACATGACAACCTTCTGTGCCACATGTCTCTGTGGCGGGGGGTGCCCGGCGAGCACTGTTGACTGCAGGTGCATGCGCTACTGTCCCTCGTGCACGAACTGGCTCAAGTCGTGGATGAAGTCATAGTTGCTGCTCTTGACGTGAAGCCTCGCGAAAGCGAGTTCCCCTGGGTTAGCCCTATCGAATCCACACTCGTGCCGCACGGGATAAGTGAATCGCCCTTGCCCATCCTTCACCGACGCAACCGGTTCCTTCTGTGCCACGGCTATGACCAAGCAGATCCTTTCGGTCCCGCTTTCATCAGCTACCGGCACCTGGTGGAGGTAAACATCATCTTGATAGCAGTTTGTGTACTGGGACACAACGCTACGTGTGTACTGCAACCTGCGTTCTATCTCAACTGAGTTACCTCCAATTCCTTCGATCTTCCTTGGCGTGTCAGACACACCGACAACAAGCACCCCGCCTCTTGCATTGGCGAAACTCGCCAGGACCTCCGAAAACCTGAGTTCTGCCTTGTCTTTCTCAGCGCCACGTCGAACATGCCACATGTCAAGGGTCTTCTTGAAATCCCACAGCTGCGTTTCCACCTTTCCGGAGCCTCTTGCCCTTTCGATGAACTTCCTCCAGAAGATGTCGCTTTTCATCAAGTCTCTTTGCTCCTCGCACTTCTCAATATCAACGAGGATGTTCCTCAGCGAATTGCGCACAAACTCGAAGTACGCGGCGAATTCACGGAGCGTCTCATGGCAAGCCAGCGATTGGACCCGACTCTCTGAAACCCGAACTGGTCCCGAGTGCCACATGTCCCCAGGATCCATCGCCTCGACGGCCTCAGACTCAACCTGCGCGCGAACGCGGTCAATGGTGGACCGATCTCTCTTCCGCAGTCCCAAGGCGATTTCAGTCAACCTCTCGATCGTCTGCGAAGCCTCCTCCTCTATGCTGTCCGCGACAATGTCATGTGAGCGGTCCGCCAACCTGGTAGATCCCCAAATCCTGTAGGTGAATAGAATGCACGGT
>JAUVHW010000412.1 GCA_030593075.1 Ardenticatenales bacterium | reverse complement strand
CCGTCCTCGCCACCAGGGACGCCTGGGCATCCCCCTGCCCGCAGTGCTGGGCCTCTCTCTCCCGCGATGGTCACGGACGACACCCTACCGGCAGGGATGCCGGCGCGGGGCCCCGTGCTGGACGTGCAGCCCTCTTCGGGGCTCGGGGTGTGCAGCATGGGCAACCTGAGAGGAGAGGAGGTGCCGGCCACCATAGAGCGCGGCCCTCGACCGAGTGGCCGGGGGCCGTGCCAATCAAGAGGAGCCTACTAGGAAAGGGTACACGGAATGAAGACATACTACAAGGTTGTGAGGCGAGACGGAGAGCGGCTGGTGTCGGCGATCATGGGCTGGACCTATGGCGGGAAGCTTCAAAGGGTTTACCGCCGCAAGCGCTGGACTCTCGGCGTGAAGGGGACGCCGGTAATGGCCTTTGACAACCTGAGGGCAGCGCGGCAATTCGTCCCCGACCTGCCACGAAGTGAGATCTGGGAGGCTGAAGTGCGGGAGCCGCGTCGCCTGAACCGCATTCTGAGGCTTGGTCGCGTGAGTAGCTTCTTGGCTTTCTGGGGGCTACTCAGGGACAAGCAGTACTGGTCGCGACTCCCGTTGGACCTAGACAGCCTCTGCCCGGTTGACACTCCGTCTGGCACCGTCGCCTGCGAGGCCATCCGCCTGGTGAGGAAGATATGATGATCAGTCCAGCAGTTCACCAGCGCTTCTGGGCGAAGGTCGATAAGAACGGGCCTGTTTCTGCGCACGCACCGTCCTTAGGACAGTGTTGGCTCTGGACTGGCTGTGTTCTCAATGGCTACGGCCAGTTCGTGGTGGCTAAGCCGCAGCCCGAGGCGGTGCGGCATGAGTGACTGGATACCCAGCGTTGACTTCACAAGCATGTGGGCCTGGAGCGCGATGGGCGCAGGTGCCCTCTCGGCCGTAGCAGGATGGCGGCTCATTGAGTGGCTGCTCTTGCGCCGCGCTCAGCTCGTGGCCGCCACGGAGGCGTCGCTTGATCGGATCGAGCAAAGGCTGCCCCGCTTAGAGGAACAGGCCAAAGCTATCGGCGCCGAACTCGCGGAGCCACCGGACACCTACGAGGCGATGCTGCACCGCAACTACCACATCCGTCAGCACTTCGGGCCGGTGCCAGGTTGCCCTCATTGCCCGCAGAAGGAACCCGCGTCATGAATGGCCAGCGCTGTCCGGGCTGCCCCCACCCGCCCCACGCGGGCCAGTGCTTCGCCAAGACCGAGCCGGTGCCGGGCAGGCTTGTCCAGTGCCGCTGCAAGGAGAAAGCCCGTGGAGTACCTGTTCATTCCGATCACGCTGCCCTTCCTGGCATTGCCGGCCTATCAGCAGTACAGGATTTGGCGCAGCAGAAGCTGACCGCAATTCGGGAAGACCTGGACGGCATCTGCGTCGACCTGCTGGGCCAGATAGGTGCTATTGGGCAGACGATGACTGACGGGGCGGCGCGGCTGCTTCGCATCAGCGAGGAAGAGTACGCTGACGCGACCATGCGGAGCGAGGGAGCGCGGGACACCCTGCCTCGATGGACACCATGAGCTTCCCGATCTGCGCCCCCTGTGGGGCTGACCAACACGATGATTGCACGGGCGACCACCCAAGGTATTGCGGATGTTCGCAAGGCCTTGATGCGCTGGCCCACCGCCTGCGACACATGCCATACGTCCCCGCTGGGTTCCTAGACGACCTAGACGACGGCGACTACAGGCCGTGGATGCGGGGAGCCAAGGAGCACGAGGAGAGAGGCGGGGGCCTGTCGCAAGCTGACCTGCCCCTGACGCCAGCCGAACGCGCGAAGCTGGGAATAGGAGAGAGAGATGCCTGAAGTAAGCGGAACCGTGAAGGCCATCAGCAAGTCGGGGAAAGGGATCATCCTCAAGGAATACGAGAGTGACGCGCAGGGCCAAGACCAGTGGTTCAATCGCGGCAAGGACTTTCAGGGAGCGTGGCCCGCAAAGAAGGATGAGGCTGTAACGCTCACCTACGAGCAGACAACCGATTCAGAGTCAGGCAAGCCGAAGTTCTGGGTAGTCGAGGCGTGGCCCACTTCAACTGGGAAGCCTGCACCAACACTTCAGCCGGATGGCGCTGCTATCGCCACCGGCCCCGTGCCCACCAATGGACCAGCCGCAGTGAAGCCCGACTCCTACGAGGGGTATCAGGCGGCGGCCACCGGCCCCACGCCTACGCCGCCCAACCGTG
>JAUVHW010000275.1 GCA_030593075.1 Ardenticatenales bacterium | reverse complement strand
GGTCGTCCCGCCCCAGTTGAGGTGCGGAGTCGTGGGTATGGCCATCACGCCGCCCGCTCCAAGTAGTCGTAGAGATGCCTCACGGCCCCCACAGCGGCCGCCAGGTGGCCGGGAGCTGGCAGGGCGCTGGTGTAGTCGCCTGGTAGGGCCAGATGTAGCAGGTGATCGTTCTCCCAGCCCACACCAGCGCCGTAGCGATCCAGCCGGGACACGATGTAGATCCGCCCCGAGGCCATCGGGACGATGTGGTAGCCGATGCCGTCCAAGCCGCGGCTGGAGCGGTGCCATTCGTCGACGCCTTGAAGGAAGGTGATCTCCCACTCTACCGGGGCGTCAGCTGGCGGGTTCCAGCCCGTCATGTGGTGGACGGCGATGTCGGTCACGGCATCTGGCGGCAGCGGCTCGTAGCGCCGCGCGGGACCGTGCAGCGGCGCGGGGATCAGTCCCTCGCCGACGTAGGTGATGTCGCGGATCACCACAACCGCATCTCCCATAGCGGCATACGCTGCTCGACCACGAGCTCCAGCCGGGGGGCGACCTCTGGCAGATAGCCAGCTATGGACCCCACCTCCACCCGATTCTCCCCAGCGGGCGCCTCTCCCGAGACCGTCAGGCGGAACTGTGTGTCGCCATCTGGGATAATCACCCAGCGCCGGCAGTCCAACTCTACGTCTCTGCCCTCGACCAGCTCTGATAACAGCGCCTCGCCATCGGCGCCGGGCTGGTCGCTGGCGGCGAAGTCTGCCGCTGCGGCGTCGGCTCCCCAGAGATGGGCGTCGTTCTTCAGCGAGCGGCCATCGTCGTCTGCCGGCACGCCCAGGCAACGTAGCAGCAGCTTGGCGGAAGCCACCCTTTCCACCTGCTCGATCAGGAAGGCGGTGTCGAAGCTAACCACGTACTCGGCGACACCAAACCCCGCACCCACGACATCCTTTGCGACTGCTACAGCACCTGTAGGCGCAGGGTTGACGGCCACATCAAACGGCGGCGTCCAACCAGCGCCCAGCCCGACGACCTGTGCATCGTCTGACGCGGCGACGGTGATGATCCTGCGCGTATCCCCACACGTCCCAGGCGGTATCTCCAGAGTCCTTTCGGCGATGGTCGGGCCCGGGGGAACGAACGGTGCTGAGTTTGGCCGTATGAGATGGCTGTTGGCGAGCGCGAAGGGCAGATTGTAGCGAACGCTTACAAGGACCACGCCAACACGAGTGATAATGAAAACCAGCATCTCCCCTTCAGCGAACTCGATCTCACCAGGGTTGACGGCAGTAGTGAAGATCTCAATTGCCCCACCAGGGAAAGGCACATCCTCATCGATGTGGGTCTGTAGCAGCACACAATCTGCTGAACGTCGCTGAACTTTCACATTGATAGTACCTGGGAAACCGCTAGCAACATCAAGAAAAACCTGCCAAATGCCAGCTTCGATTCGTCGAAAGGAAGGTTCTCTGTAGTTCCATGTATCCCCCACCAAGTCGATCATCTTCTCCGCAAAGACCGCGCCAGAGAGTAGGCTCAGGGATTCGTGGTCGCCAGGATCGCAATACTCCCCCGCGACGGAACGCAGATACCACGTCTCGGCCATAGAAAACTATCCTGGTCCCACGCCGAACTTGCTCCACCAGAGAAGGAGGAATTGATTGGTGAGATACGTTACGGTGACGAAATCGCCATCATCTGAGTCTTGGCTTTGGATGGCCTGCTCTATCTCTCGCAGTTTGGCCTTGCACTCGTTCTTGTCCTGCTGCGCCAAAGCCATTGGTGCACCTCCTCAGTCGGGTTCTGTTCCCTCCAGCACCGCCAGCGCAGGGGCCTTGGAGATGCTGGGCAATTCAGCATCCTGTATGGCCTTGAGCACTAGGGCGTGGTCGGCGTCCTCCATCTCCAGGGTCTCGGGGCAGGCGTAGAGCTGCATCGCTATTGACATGGCTCGTGCCGGTTCCTTGCTGGCACTCCCGGCCAGGACATTGGCGATGACGCGGCCTATGACGACCGGCCTCTTGCCCTCATCCACTATCGCCACCCCATCCAGCCCACATAGGAGGCTATCCAGACCCGTTATCTTCTTCATGTCCACTCTCCTTCCAGCTCGGCCTGGGCGTCTGTCCTCGCTGCATCCACCGCCGTAGCCATCAGGTAGCTCACCACCGTCCCCTTGAGACAGACGAACTTGGCGAACTGCTTGGCCGTCAACTCGGTGTCGTGCTGCGCGTTGAAGATGTCTGCGGCGTCCTGAATGCGTTGAATCTGGGTGTCCGTGAGAGTGAGTGCGAATGTCGCCACCGGCTCCCTCCTATACCAATATATTGACCAGTTCGCCGCCAACGAAGTTAGCCCCGCCAGCGCCGGGGTCCATCGTTCGCAGTTGCCGCCTGGTCGCTGCGCCACCGCCTCCTGCAGCTCCCTCGGAGATCCAGACGGGCGTCCGGTTGGCGAGCGCAGCGAAGTTCCCCATCACCTGAAACAGCCCGCTCGTGGCGGTGGGGACAGCGGTACCGAGTTGCATCAAGAACTTGTTGGTTCCCTCCGTCAGGTCAGCAGCCCTGATGCTGTAGCAGTTGGTGGCAAAGTCATCGCTGTAATCTTCTATATCTATCCCACAGAGGTCCGTGACAGCAGCGGCTCCCAGGCCGCCAAACCGGTGAGGGCTTCCAGGAATGGTATTGGTGGCGAGATAGAGACCAGCGACCAGTGCAACGGTTATCGTCTCACCAAATTGTGCAGTGATGGCCGGTACTCCCGAAAGGGCAGTTACACGAGTGAACGAGGCAGAGACGCCAAGGCCAGTGGCAGCCGTCGGTTCGAAGATCATGCCATCAAAGGCGAGGTTGATGGCAGCGTCCGTGAGGAAATTCACGGTCGGCGCACCTCTGAAAATGGCGACGGTCTTGTTGCTGTTGATGATCGAGTAACCATCTCTTATGTTGATAGCCTGCATAGTAGCCAGGAACGCTCCGAAGGTGCCTACCATTCCGATATTGAGCATCGAGCCAAACGCTACGGGGGCGTTGATACCAATAAAGCCATCGAGTCGTGATCCACCAAAGGCACCAGCGGTCGTAGTTAACCTGTTCGTACCTCCGGTATCGGCGAGGTACTGGAGACCCAGGATGTCGCCCGCCGCGAAGGACAGCCAGTTGGCAGCGGCTCGGGAGAGGACGATGTCGGCGGGTGCAGCACCGGAGCCCCACGACATGGTCCCGTTGCCGTCTACCGCGAATCGGAAGCCTGCGTCGCCCGTGGCGCGGATACCCAGGACGGGCTCGGCGACATAGGCGACCGCCCTCGCCAGCTCCAGGTTCGGGACACCGGCATCGAGATCGGGGTTGGTGATGAGGACGGAGCCGTCCGTGGCGAAGATCGTCCGGCCAGCGCCAGCGCCGCCGAAGTCGTAGGCGGCGTCCAGCGTCCCGCCGCCGCCAGCTCCCGGCACCAGGACGTTCCACACTGCCGCTACAGCATCGTAGACAGCGGGGACCATATCGTGGTCCTCATCGAGCAGCACATTCGCCTCACCATTGATCATCAGCGGCTGGCCAGCCACCGTCGCGCCGCTGTTGTGGATGAGCGTGATGTTCTTGCCTGCCGCTGGCGTCAGCCAGACCCGCTGCCCCTCCGTGCCGGCGCCGATGCCCAGTAGGTTGTCGGCAGCGCCGCCAGCGTTCAGGTATACCCAGGAACTCGTGGGGACGGTGATCTCATCATTGGCATCGATGAGCTGCGTGGTCTTATTGGCGATCAGATTCGTGGTCTCGATGCCGTCATTTGTGACCCTGACCCGACCCGAGTCCGCCGTGACCGTCCGGCCAGCGCCAGCACCGCCCTGGTCGTAGGCCTGGTCCAGCGTGTTCCCGCCGACCCCGCCGGTATCGACGGACGCTGCAATCGCTCTGTCGTCGGTGATTCCGGTGACATCTCCGCCTGCCACCACCACACGAGCCAGCGGCCAGCTTCCGGCGGGATACGGCCCCCCCAGGTTGGAGGTGATAGCGCCCAGGTTGTCGATGTAGACGAAGTTCGTCCCGTTAGGCAGGGGGCCGAGTGCCGTCGCAGTGGCGAAGTTGGTGACAGTCTGGTTTATACGGTGACGCCCTGCGGCGACGCTGACGTTGTTGGTGCCGGCATCGGTGACGCGGAAGGCGCGCGCGTGGTCAGCGCCGTCGATGTTGTGGAGGAACGGGGCGTAGGGCATTAGGTGATCCGGTTCACGAGATGGGCGTAGTAGTGCACGTATGTCCTGGCCCCACCTACCCGCGTCTCAAGACCCCCCATTGCCCGGAGGCTGCCAGCCCCAGGAACATCATCAACAGCCCCATCGAAGGTACAGCCCGCCACCACATTGCCGCCGTCGTCCAACAGATCGAGCTGCCATAGGTCATTCGTGTCGTCCCGTAGGATGCGCACTGTGACGGCATCGGTGGTGACCGCCACCTGGGAATCGAAAATGGTCTGTGCAGCTCCATCACTAGAGACAAACTGCCAAGTCGTATCGCCTCTGTC
>JAUVHW010000162.1 GCA_030593075.1 Ardenticatenales bacterium | reverse complement strand
GCCTATGGACGGAGTAGGCCGGCCGTCTCGGCTCCCTCAGCAGGATCCAGGAACGCAGAAAACACTCGCTGTTGGCTGTCTTGGCCTGGGCTTCGGCTCCGCGTGAGCCCAGGAACGAATCCTGGACCGGACGGCCGCGCTGGTCTGGCTTGCTCTGGACAGGGAACGCATCGGCCAGCGTCGGTGATAATGCCAGGGCCGGCGGGCCCAAGACAACCTTCTGACCCCTCTTACTCACGCCGCCCCGCACAATCCCAGTTCGCTCAAGGCCTGAGCCAGTGGGCGGAGGGCTACCGTGTCGTGCTCGTTGATGTCGAGTCGAGCCAGAAGAGAGCCCAGGTCGTCGAGAAACTGGATGGCAGGGTCGGCAGTCAGCTCGACGGGCGATCCCGAGGCGACAGCCTGGAGAAAGGACAGATAGTCACGGGCTGTCCGCTGCGGCGCGTGGACCCGGGCGACGTAGCGCCGGGCGTTTTCACCCAGTTGGCGGCGCAGTGGTTCGTCACCCGCCAGCCGTCGCAGGAAGGCCAGAATGACATCTTCTTCAAGGCCGTCCACGTCCACTTTGACGCAGCAGTCGTCGGGGAAATCGGTGAAGCCGCCGACGTTGCTGACCAGCGTCGGCACTCCAAGTCCCAGCAGTCGTACAAGCGTGGCGGACGTTTCTCCCGCCGTCGGAAAACGCAAGTTGAGGGCGATGTCGGTCGCCAGCATGTAACGGATGAACTCGGCCAGGTCGGTGCGGCTGGTGACGGTGACTGCGTCGCCGAGACCGAGCGTCGCGGTGAGGCCAGCGACGTTGAAATCGGGCGCAGTCTGGCCGACCAATAGGTAGATGGCTTGAGGGAAGTCGGGCAGAAGCCGGGCAAAGGCACGCAGAGCGACATGTATTCGTTTGTAGGATGCGACCCAGCCAAAGGAGGCCAAGACCAAGCGGTCAGTGAGCCCGAGCTCCGCGCGGGCGACATCGCGGGACGGGAGGGGCACCAGTGTTGGCGGGACTGAGAAGGGCATGTTCACCTGAGTAGCTGGCAGGGCCGGCCGGGCATGATGCACGAGCCTTTGGACGTGGCGACTGTGCGCGATGACGCCCCGACAGGAGTCAAGGACGTGTTCGACAAGCGGGTAGGCGAAAAAGTCGAGTGGCCAGCCCGCGATGAACTCCTGCGCCCTACGCGCTCCATCCTCGCCGTAGGCGCGACGCATAATCTCAACGTAGCCGTCCGTGTTGTTGCGGCCCAGCGTCATCCCGAGAATGAGGTGATGGATGACGTAGTCATGGAGCACCACCACGCCGGGATGCCGAAGCAGGGTCTGGTAGATGTAGGCGTGGTAGTTCACGTTATTCCCAATGTGGTACAGGGGAACAGCCTGTGGATGATCCTCGCGCCAGCGTTCAAAGTGCCGGTGGCTGTGGGTAGGCACGGAGCTTGCGGTGGCTGATAGGCGAGGTGCATAGTTGCCGTCGACAAACAGAGTGAGATCAGCCCCGGCCGAGACCAGGTGAGGAACCAGCTCGGCGCTATAGTCGGCGATACCCGAGCGCAGTGGCGGTAGGGGGCTGAAATACGCGATATTCACTAGCCGCTACTTCCCTGTCTTGTCCCCAACGAGGCTCGCGATCGCAGAGTCCCAAGTGATCGGTTCAACGCGCGCCAAGCCGGACTCGCCCAATGTCCGGGCGAGCTCGCGGTCCTGATAGAGTCTGTCGATTCGCTCAGCCAGCTGACGGGCATCGTCGGGTGGCAGGACAAAACCAGTCTTGCCGTCAGTCACGAATTCGAGAACCCCGCCAGAATCGTTGCCCGTGAGAACCGGCTTGCGACTCCTGAAGGCCTCGACTGTGACATAGCCATAATCTTCGTCATAGGGGGCGAAATAGACGGCCAGGCAGTCGGCGTAGAGATCCAGCACCTCGTCGTCGCTGACCCGACCTAAGAACCGGACCTTGTCGCGTAGCCCTAGCTGCGTGGCCAACCTCTCGAGGGCAACTCGCTCGCGCCCGGCGCCGGCGACAATGCACCGAACCGGGGTTTGCGTGTGGGCCATGCCGCGAAGCAACCAATCTATGCGTTTCCGCTTGTCAAGCCGGCTCACGGTAAAGATGAAATCGCCATAGATGTTGCAGCGGAAAAGCTCCTGAAGCGCGGGCGGCGGGTAGAGCGGGTCCGCATCTAGCCGGTTGTATTGGGAGAGTCGCTGTCTGACGTTTTCAGATATTGTGAACACACGGCGCGCCTCACGCAACGCCTGGTTGTCTATGCGGTGGATAAGGGCGCGGTACTGGGGCGCGGCAGGATCGCCGCTCAGGCCATCGTACCGTGTGCCCGCCAGGTCGTATGCGTGGCGGAACTGGTGAACGAGCCAGACTACCTTGTTGGGGTGATTGACGATGTAGGACGGGAACTTGGTGCAGATGACCAGGTCAATCGGTTGACCGTTGCTTTCTGTCAGGTCCATCAGTCGCCAGGCCAGGCAGCTCTTGACGACTTGGCTGCTGGGGTACCACTTGTAGGGTAGGCTGACGATTTCGGCCTGGTGACCGCGCTGGATCAGTTCGTCACGGAGCGATTCGACCAAGATTTCGGCACCACCCCGGTCGAAGGGAATCTGCGCGGAGCAGACAACGATTCTCTTACTCATCAGTCCCCTTGACGCTATCAGATGGCCGACGAGTGACAAGAGCGTAGTCCTGGTATCCAAAGAGGAACTTGTTCAGTCGGTCTATGTTCCGGTTCATTGTCTCGATTCGCTTCCTCTCGACCGCGGTCGCGTCAGATGGTACGATGAGATGCTCGAGACGTGCGTCCTTGGGCACTGGAGCGAGATAGCGGATTTCGGTGTGCTGGAAACCGGCCGATTCTGCTAGGAAACCGAGCAGTTCGGGGTGCAATGGCTGAATGTGCGAAGGATCAACCAGGTAGCGATTCGCCAGGGTATGGAGGCAAGCGGGGTTGATCGTTTCTATCACGAGCACACCCTCTGCTTGGAGCTTCGTCATCGCCAGGTGAAGCACACTGGCCAATGCCGAGGGAGGAAGATACTCGACAACGTGGGCCATAGAGATGCCGTCGAGAGCGTTGTCGTCGAGGGACTTGAGATACGCCACAGCGTCGGCCTGTTCCACCGGCAGGCCACGATCCCGGCAGTAATCCACTGCGTCGGGATCCAGGTCAATTCCGCGTGCGCCAATGTTGTTCTCTAGGAGTAGCGAGACGAACTCACCACGGCCACAACCAATGTCAAGCACCGCGCTGCAGCCCGCGAAATCGTCCAGATACGAGGGCCGACGGTCGTCGAACAGGGCTGTGCTGCCGGGGTGTTCTTGTTCAAGGAGGGGCTGTTCGGTGCCGCCGCCGTCGGCAGGTGCTACGCGTGATTGAGCTGCATTTGGCGCGTACGCCCCGAACGGCGGTCGTGGCTGAGCCTCCGGTTCGAGGCTGGGTGGCGCCTCGTCCGCGGTTTCCCTCGCAGGCTCGATTCTGGGGGCATGCCTGCTGCTGTCCTTCGCCAGGTCAGCCAGCTCGTTGAGGACATGGACAACTGCCAGATTGAAGGCGTTCTGTTGCTCGGCGATGGGGTTGATGTACCAGCGAAGTAACCTGCGAGTTACTTTCTGGATTGCCGCCACAAGCTTGGGTGTGAGCCCGGGCGGCCATTCGGGCCAGGCAATGGGGAGGTGTGGGTTGACCGTGCAGGTCCGGCGCACCTTGCTAAGCAATAGGTCAATCTGCCGCCACCGGGTGTCCTGACCTTCGGACAGTGCACTGCTGCTGCGATGATAGCGGACGGAGTCACGCAGTCGATTGAGAATCTCGGCCACAGCCGCCGGGTCGGGCTGGTTGCTCAAGGCCATCTCTGCCTATTCTGCTCCATGAGATGAGCTGGGGATCGCCGACGGCCAAGGCATCGACGGACAAAGCGGCCTCAATCCCTTGGTGTGTGGTGCGAATAGCACAAGTCTGACAGCTGTTGCAGCAGTCACGAGCCCGCCTGTCCGCCCACGAGCGACCAGACCCGGGTTCGGGTCGGGAAAATCGCTGTTGGCTGTTGGTACAAGAACACCTCGCTGTCAGGCATAGCACCATGCCGACGGCGCGCCATCCGGCCCCTGCCGAAGCCGCGCAAGGACTGCGCGAAGGCGCAGGCGTGAGCAGGTGCCTTGTCACGGCAGCGCAGCGTGACCTCCGCGGGCCGAGGGCGTAGAGGCGGCGGACTCGCGCAACGAGGGTGTTTCGTACCTCTGTTCTGGCGATCTTGAGGGCCAAGGCTCAGGGTAATCCCTCTGCGCCGGACCATGGGCATCATGCGCAGTGTCGTGTGCTCACAATCGACCCAATGAAATCCAGGTACCCCTTGACGCTGTCATCCAGACGGTGGTGCTCAGCGACGTAGGCCCGGGCGCACTCTCCCATCGCTCTCCGGCCGGCAGGGTCGTTCGCCATCTCCAGGAGGCCTGCAGTTAGCGCATCCTCGTCGATCTCACCAGTCGATGTGCGGGGGATGTGACGGCATACGTCACGCGGCAGCTCGGAATACCAGCCCACATCGCATGCCAACGCCGGTTTGCCCAGTGCCAGGATGCAAAGTAGACGGGCCGAGGTCTCCCCTAGCGTAGGTACCTGGAGATCGATGCAGAGATCGGTAGCCGCGATCCACCGCTTTGCATCGTCCAGGCGGGGCATATGGCCGGTTCTAGAAACGGATGTCTCAAGCTCCAGATCCCTGATTGCTTCGTCAATTAGCCAGAGCCAGGGCGGAACTTCGCCGATAATGAGAAGGTGCGCCTCGGGTCGCTGGGCGCGCAACTGGGCAAAAGCCCGAAGGATAGCGGGGACTTGCCTCTCGCGGGTGATCTGGCCTACTACCCCTACCAAGATGGCTGATGGTCGAATGCCCAGTGACTCTGGGTCGGCCGGCACTACCTGGCACGTCGCCACAGGCTGTTGGATCACGGCGATTGGCACGTCTGGCCGACTGCTCTCCACCACCCGGCGAGCGTAGCGACTGTGTACAATGATCCCGAGGCTGGCATCAACACAACGCTCGAGCAAGGGGAGTCCGTCGACCGGGTGCCTTAGCCTGCCTGCACATATGCTGCGCGCCAGCGCCGCCCCTGTCGGCCCGTACGCGTACCCCATCTCCCTCACGTAGCCGGCAGCGTCGCCCTGTCCTAGGGTGACTCGAGCCACAAAGGCGTGCAGGAAGGGCTCATTCAGGACGGTGATGCCAGGATTCTCAAGGACTCGCCGGTAGACGCACGAGTGGTGGATGCTGTTCCCCATCTGGTAGACAGCGATGTCATGGTCGGCCGGCACAAAGTCGGGCGCGGGTCGGCATGCGATCTTGGGATCCAAACCCCTGGCCTCTGGAGCGTCGGAGGCTACAAAGGCGGTGATGTTGGCTCTGGCCGCCAACGCAGGCAGAAGCATGGCGCTGAGGTTCGCGGCATCACAGCTCGATGGGGGAAGCGGGCTGAAATACGCCAGTCTCATCAGTGAATCCCAGGCTGGTTCCTCTCCAAGATGACTACTCGACGTTTCAGTTGGGCAATAGCACGATCATTCTCAATGGCAACCCGCTCCACGGTGTCCAGGATCTGGTTCACTTCGCGGTTGAAGGCTTGCTGTTGGTTGGCCAGCGCGCGGAACGCCCAGCGAGCCGCGACGTTATACCAGATAGTCCGCAGACCGGCGATTAGCCGGCCAACTAGTGGGACACTGGATACGAACACATGCTCGCGGAAATGCTCTGCAGTACCCAGCGCGTCCAACCGGGAGCGCAGGTGGTTGATCTCTGCAGACCAGGTTGAAGGGGTCTCGGAGTCGTGTGCCAACTGCCTGTTCCAGACGAGCTGGGCAAGCAGCTTCTCGCTCGCACAGGCGGCCGGGAGAAGCTTGCCCAGCTCGGAATCCAGTTGCTGATAGAGTTCGGTGAGCATGTGCTGGGTGGCGACAGGTTCGGCCGCCCACCTGGTGCTTTCGGCCGGAATGAACCCGGCGACGAGCGTCTTGGGCGTACTCTGACGCAAGGCGCCGCGCAACCGGTCGCGGTGATAATCTGCCAGCGCAGGCGAACTGACTGACGGCGGCTGTGGCGTGACTGGTCCTTGAAAGGCGACCTCTCGCAATTCCTCCAGAGCAACTTCCACGCGACCTTGGACCGCCGACCATTCATCCTGGGACGCGGCGACAAACAGATCCGCCTTGAGCAGCTCTGTCAGCTGTCCCCACGCGTCTCTGTAGGCGCTCCAAAGGGCGGTCCGTTCATCAGCTATACCTGAGCAGCACAGGAATCTGCGCTCGGCCGGAATCACCCCATTCAAGAAGGTGCTCGGATCAGCGTGTTTGAGCAGGTAACGCAGTCGGCTGCGGTGCATGTGCTGGAGGTAGGCTGGCGAGTGCCGGCCCAGGCTGGTCGATTCCAGGTGAATGAGTGTCGCACGGGGGAAATAGGTGATTCTGTATCCGGCCTGACGCGCGCGGGTGCAGAGGTCAGCGTCCTCATAGTAGGCAGGGTAGAAACCTTCGTCGAGCAACCCAATAGCCTCTAGCACGTTGCGCCGAAAGGCGATGGCAGCGCCTGTCACGAAATCGACCTCCGCTTGTTGGTCCCAGCGCCCATCGTCCGGTTGCCGGTGGCCCCAGTGATCGGCTATGGCCAGCGGCCGGCGGATGATGCCGCCGGCGTGCTGGATGGTCTGCCCGTCAGCAAACAGCGCTTTGCAGCCGCCGATGCCTATGCCTGGGTCAGACGTTACACCGCGGACCAAGTGAGTCAACCAGTCGGGACGGACGCGGGTGTCTTGGTTGAGCAGGACCAGTACATCCCCCGACGCGGCTGCCAGCCCGATATTGCTGCCAGCGGCAACGCCCAGGTTGCGCTCATTGCGAATCAACCGGGCGGCCGGGAACTGCGATGATACCAGATCAGGAGAGCCGTCGGTGGAACCGTTGTCCACCACGATAACTTCAAAGTCCGGATAGTCCTGCCTGAACAGATGATTCAGGCAGTCCGGAAGGAACTCGGCTCCATTCCAGCTCAGGACAATGACCGAGGCTGTCATTATCGGTCCGACGCTGCCAAGTCTGTCGTCCAGCGGCCTGGCATTCGCACGATACCATACCGTTCGGGGGACCCGCTGGACGTGACCGAGAAGCAAAACTCCTGCTCCCGGTGGTCGAACGGATGGACCAGTTGCTCATCGTAGATGGCGGCGGAGAGGCGATATTGACCCGGCATCAGAGGCAAGTCCAGGACGCACCGGACACGACCCTTTCCCTCTATCTGCTCAATGACCTGCCCGCTGAAGGTGCTGTTCGATTCGGCGATCTGTAGGCCGTCTTCTGTATGAAGGGCAATTCCAAACGCCGGTCGCGCCAGCGGAACATGCGCTTCATAGTCCAGCTCGATAGCCATCGTCTCGCCGGTCTGGAACGATTGCCGCACAGCTCCATTCAGATCGGTGAATCGCACCGTGACGATCTCAGCCTCTCGGGTTCCCCAACGCCTATTGACACCGTTTTCATCTCGTTCAATCATCATGTGGGGGGTGCCGGACGACCACGTCTTGGTCAGGTAGGCGTTGACAATCCCCGGCGCCGGTCCGATGGCCTGCGTTTCTCCTTTGTCCAGCCAGAGCGCCTGGCTGCAGGTCTGGCGGACCGTGTTGAGGTCGTGTGAGACAAAGAGCACGGCCGTTCCCTGCCGCAACAGCTCCTGAATTCGGGTCAGACACCTGGACTGGAAGCGAGCGTCGCCGACGGCCAGCACCTCGTCTACCAGCAGCACGTCCGGGCTGAACGAGGTCGCGATGGCGAATCCCAGCCGGACCTGCATACCAGATGAGTAATGGCGCAAAGGAGTGTCTATGAACTGGCCGATGTTGGCAAAGGCGATGATTTCGTCAATGCGCTGGTCTATCTCAGTCCTGCTGAGCCTCAGGAGTGACCCGTTGAGGTAGATGTTCTCCCGGCCGGTCAGATCGGGGTGGAAACCTGCTCCCAGCTCCAGCAGGGCAGCGACACGACCATGGACAGCAATGCTCCCGGCGGTGGGAGCAAGGATGCGGCTGATTAGCTTCAGAGCAGTGCTCTTGCCAGAGCCGTTGGCCCCAATCAGTCCCATCATCTGGCCCTGCTCAACCTGAAAGCTGACATCCCGCACCGCCCAGAACTCCTCTGCACCA
>JAUVHW010000067.1 GCA_030593075.1 Ardenticatenales bacterium | reverse complement strand
TGGTGCCGCCGCTCTTCCAGCGAGAGATCGTTGATGGCGTGATTGGCGGCCGCGACCTCGCTCGGCTAGGCCTCCTCGCGGCGGGGCTGGCCGGCGTGCTGGCCGCCAGGCAGTTAGCCAGGGCGGGCGACATGTACCTGCGCCACGCGCTGGGCGAGCGCTTTATCCTGGACCTGCGCGTCCGTCTCTACGCCTATCTGCAGCGGCTGTCGCTCTCGTTCTTTGAGCGCACCTCCACGGGCGAGCTGATGTCGCGTGTGACCAACGACGTCAATGCCCTGGAGCACTTTGTGACCCACGGGTCGGCTCTGGCGGCGATGGACCTGCTGCGCCTGGTAGGGGCATCGGCCGTGCTGTTCTTTCTGGAGTGGAAGCTGGCGCTCTGGGTGCTGCTGCCGGTACCGGTGCTGGCGGTCGCGCTGCGCCACTATAACATCCGGGTCCGCCCCGTGTATCGCAGCGTCCGAGACCGTTTGGGTGACATCAACTCCCGTCTCCAGGACAGCCTGTCGGGTATCCGCGTGATCCAGGCCTTTGGGCAGGAGGAACGCGAGTTGGAGCGTTTCACCGCCCGGAGTGAGGATTATTACCGGGCCCGGGTGCGGGGGATCCGCTACTGGACCACCTTTTTCCCCGCGATGGGCTTTGTGGCCTCTATGGGCACGGTTATCGTGCTGGCGGCCGGAGCGGGAATGGTGGTGCGCGGGCAGCTCACGCTGGGCACTCTGGTGGCGTTTCTGGCCTATGTCACGTCGTTCTACGAGCCAATCCACCGCCTGACCGAGGTGGACAACGTCTTCCAGCAGGCGATTGCGGCCGGAGGGCGGATCCTAGAGCTTCTGGACACGACCTCGGACATCCAGGACGCTCCCGACGCGGTTGCGCTGGAGTCGGTGCGGGGAGAGGTGGCCTTTCGAGCAGTACACTTTCGCTACGATACAGGGGAGGATTCGGAAGGGCCCGAGGTCCTGCACGACGTCGACTTTCGGATGGCCCCCGGTGAGATGGTGGCCCTGGTTGGGCCCAGTGGGGCGGGCAAGACCAGCATTGCCAACCTCCTCAGCCGCTTCTATGATCCTCTGGAGGGGCGCATTACCCTGGACGGCCTGGACCTGCGGCGGATCAAGCTATCCTCGTTGCGGCAGCACGTGGCGGTGGTGCTGCAGGAAGTGTTTCTCTTTAACGGTACGGTTCGGGAGAACCTGCTGTACGGCAAGCCGGGCGCCACTCAGGAGGAACTGGTTGCTGCGGCCAGAACGGCCTGCGCCGACGGGTTTATCGAGGGGCTGCCTGACGGCTATGACACCGAGATAGGTGAGCGAGGGGTCCGTTTGAGCGGGGGCCAGAAGCAGCGGTTGGCCCTGGCGCGGGCCATCCTGGCAGACCCCTCCATACTCATCCTGGATGAGGCGACTTCGTCGGTGGACGCCGAGGCCGAATACCTCATACAGCAGGCGCTGGAGCTGGCGTTGGCCGGCCGCACAGCGCTGGTCATCGCCCACCGGCTAAGCACCATCCGCAATGCCGACAAGATCATAGCGCTGGAGGGCGGCCGCATCATTGAGGTCGGCGATCATCGCGAGTTGATGAGCAGGGGAGGACTCTACAGCCAGCTGTACAGTCGCCAGGTGGAGCTTACTGGACTGGACGGGGTGGCAGAGGATGGATGAGAAATGAGAGAGGAGAAACCAGAGGTCACAATTGGCAAGCTGCTCACCGCGGCCGGGCTCACCCTGGCGTTGGCAGAATCCTGCACCGGCGGCCTGGTCTGCAGCCGGATAACCGATGTGCCCGGTTCCTCGGACTACCTGAAGGGAGGCGCTGTAACCTACTCGAACGAGGCCAAGCAGCAGCTTCTCGGCGTAGAGGCGGACACCCTGGAGACCGTTGGAGCCGTGAGTGAACAGACAGCCCTCCAGATGGCCCGCGGCGCCCGGCGCCTTTTCGGGGCAGACATTGGGGTGTCCGTGACGGGGATCGCCGGGCCGGGAGGCGGGACCCCGGAAAAGCCGGTTGGGCTGGTGTACGTTGCCATCTCTACCGGCGACGGCGACCGGTGTGAACGGCACCTCTGGAAAGGCGACCGGGCGCAGAACAAGGCCAGTTCGGCCGAGGCCGCACTCCTTATGGTTCAGAGACATCTGCAGGAGCGCGGTTGATGCGTCGAGTGGACCTACCCGCGGCCGTCGATGCCCGCTTTGAACCGGACGGGCGTTCCCACGTGCGCGGATTCTCCTGGCAAGGCCTGTATCATGTGGTGACCACCACCGGCCGGACCTGGGTGGACGACGCCGGGCGGCACGTCCTCGTGATGGACTCGGGGGATCGGGTTTTCGAGCTGCTGCTGCGCCGCTCGGACCTGAACTGGCGGCTGGTGGGCGTTCCCCCTGGTGAGAGCCTGGCGTGAAGTTGGCCCAGGGCTCGTCGATGTGTAGCAGCCCGGCAGAGGCCCCTTCTTCTACCCGAGGTAGTAGGTCATGCGCTGCAGGTGCGCGGCCGGGTCCATGTCCTGAACCATGACCTCCTCCGGGACCCTCAGCGCAAGACCGGAATAGTTGAGGATTCCCCTGATGCCCGATGCTACCAGGGTGTCAGCCACCTGCTGGGCGGCCGGGCCCGGCACTGCCAGTATTGCCAGCTTGATGTTCCGCAGCCCAATCTCGTCTTCGATGTGGCGGCCGTCCTGAATGGTCACGCCGCCGGCCTGGGAGCCGATCCTCGTCGGGTCGCGGTCAAAGGCTGCCACGATGGCAAAGCCGCGACGGTTGATCTCTTTGCAGTTGAGCAGAGCACTGCCTAGGCTTCCTGCCCCCACCAGCGCTACCTCCCATTCCCTGTCAGCGTGCAGAATTCTCTTCAACTGGCCGACTAGGTAGGAGATGTGGTAACCGGTCCCCTGTTTCCCGAATCCCCCGAAATGGGAAAGGTCCTTGCGGATCTGGTCCGCGCTCGTGCCCAGGACTGCTGCCAGCTCCTTCGATGAGGTGATCCGGATTCCCTGGGCCTGGAATTGGGATAGAGTGCGTAGATAGAGGGGAATGCGACCTATGACGACGTCCGGAACTCGGTCAGCTGGGCTCATGCTCGTGGTGCTACCTGCCAAGGATTGTACCACGCTTCACAAGCTGCGCCAGAGGGGAGAAGAGAGGACCGCCCAGCCGTACAGCTCGGGACCTGACCGGAGACCCACCCTGGCGGGTCCTGGTGGGGAGCCGGCACTCTGTCAAGCATGGATGCTCGCCTGTGGTGGGCCGGTCAGGCCTTGCAGAAGCCAGGCCACAGGCACCAGTCCAAACGCCCCGATTGGCAGTCGCCAATTGGGGCGTCTCGGCAGAGCTTCTATGCGGAACAGAGAGAGGCGACGACCGGATTTGAACCGGTGAATGAGGGTTTTGCAGACCCTTGCCTTTCCACTTGGCTACGTCGCCCTGGATCAGGGTCGGAACACCCCAGAGCGGGCGACGGGATTCGAACCCGTGACCTTCTCCTTGGCAAGGAGACGTTCTACCACTGAACCACGCCCGCTTTGTCGATATTATATCATTGAAGAAGGGCGGGTCAAGTCGAGATTGTGCGGTGTCCTGCCTGGCGCCCGGCCGCGGCTTGTGGCCGCCTTTGACTCCCGCGCCACCTCTGCGCCGAGGCCCAGCAGGCAGGCGGCCCGCCGCGTGCACGGCCGCGGCCGCAGGCCGAAGCGCGCGGCCTTCTGCAACTCCTGTGGCACCCCGGCGACGGTACCCGGCATGCCGGCGTCCCGGGATGCGGTATAATTGCAGGAGTGCTAGCTGTGGGTCAGGACCCGAAGGCCGCCAATGATCTTTGACCTTAAACCGATTCTGCACATTACGATTGGCACTCTGGGCGAACCGGGTCAGCGAGTGTTCTATCTTCAGGCCACCTACGAAGAGCAGCTCGTCACTCTGGTCATGGAGAAGGAACATGCGGTGGCGCTGGTCGCAGGCCTGGATGATCTCATGGCCGAGCTGCCTGCTGCGCTCTCCGAACCTTCGGTGGAAGGATCGCTGGCATCTGACATGAAGCTCCGCGAGCCCATCAGGCCGCTGTTCCGCGTGGGGCAGATGGGTCTGGCCTATGACGAGGGGGACGACCTGGTGGTGCTGGCAGTGTACCAACTAGTGCCGGAGGGAGAGGAGGCCACCGGATTTCGCTTCTGGGGGACTCAGCACCAGATGCGCGCGCTCCGCGACCAGGCGCTCTTGGCTATGGAGGGAGGCCGACCTGTCTGTTCGTTTTGCGGCGAGCTGATTGATCCCCGTGGGCACCTCTGCCCGCGCCGAAACGGTCACGGCAACAGCCCCAAGTTCGCCTTGTGACGCGGGGCCGACCACGGGCGTCCCAGCGGTGACCAGGTGCCACGAGTCGTCCTTCTGGTCACCCAGGTAGGGGCGACCATCGGGTACCCACCAGGGGTTCCCCTCAAGCGACTGCAGTCAGCACACCCGGTGCGGCGGCAACTTGATCTGCTTCTTGGTCCTCAAACCCGGTGGGATCGCCGCACTGCTCTTCCACGAACGCGATGACCGCGCCTGCCACATCCACGCCGGTCGTCGTCTCGATCCCCTGCAGACCAGGAGATGAGTTGACCTCAATCACCGCCGGCCCGCGCGAGGTCATCAGGAGGTCCACTCCGGCAAAGCCCACCTCGTGCACCTCGGCCGCTTTCACCGCCAGCCTTTTCATTCCCTCATTCAGCCGGAACGGTCGTGCACTGCCACCGCGGTGCAGATTGGCGCGAAAGTCGCCCGGCGCCGCCTGGCGCTCCATCGCGGCGACCGCCTCGCGTCCCACCACGATCACCCGGATGTCGCGGTTGCGCGCCTCCGCCACGAACTCCTGCACCAGGGTATAGTGCTGGTAGTCGTTGAGCACCGAGTGAGCCCGGCGAGCTGCCGCCAGACTGCGAACCAACACCACTCCCCTGCCCTGCGTGCCGCGGCGCAGCTTCATCACCACCGGCAGCCCTCCCACCGCCTGAATGGCCCGTTGCAGACCCTGCGGCCGTCCCACGACTGCCGTGCGGGGCATCGGAATGCCCCGGCCCCTGAGCAACTGCATGCTCAACAGCTTGTCACGAGAGCGCGCGATGCCGGCCGCCGGGTTCAGCGCCCAGATGCCGCCCTGCTCGAACTGCCTCACCACTGCGCAGCCGAACTCGGTGATAGAGGCTCCGATCCGGGGGATCACAGCGGCCGCGGCCGGCGTACTGGAGGCAAGCTGGCGGCCGTTGATCTCCACCAGGCACCGAAGAGGGTCCAGTACCTTTACCTGGTGGCCATGCGACTGGGCTGCCTCGACCAGGCGGCGCGTGCTGTAGAGAGCGGCCTGGCGAGAGAGGATCACGATCTGCACAACTGAAATGTAGCACAATGCGGAGCGGCTGTAAAGAAGGTAGTCCTTGGGCTATCACGGATCGGCCGTTGAGAAGCGGCTTGGCAGGATCTGCCAATATGCACTACAATTGGCTCTGATGCCTGCCTGGGTCCCTGTAAGCCTGGCCGGGCAGTGGTCCGGCGCAATCAACCGCTTGAAGGCTACCCACGGATGGTTCCGAGATGGCCTGTGTGAGGTCTGTCCGAGCGGGCAGGGGCAGGCCGCTCTCCTGGATAGAGTGCCGGCTCGCCACCGCAACTGGCGAGTGGGGTTGTCTGCCAGGACCCACAGTGTGCAAGCCCTGACCCAGTTTCGCGCCGGGTTGTCCGTGTCAGAGTTGGAGGCTGTGGATGGCGAGAGGAAGGATAGAGATCGATGAGCAATACTGCAAGGGTTGCAGGCTCTGTGTCTCTGTGTGCCCGCAGGAGATCCTGGCGATATCCTCGCGGCTGAACGAACGGGGCTACATGCCAGCCGAGATCATCGACATGGAGCGCTGCACCGGATGCAGCATGTGTGCCGTCATCTGCCCCGACGTGTGCATCACCGTCTACCGGCAGGTTCCCTTGCGGCAGACGTAGGAGGACGGGATGGCAAAGCAGTTGTGGAAAGGGAACGAAGCGCTGGCCGAAGCGGCCGTGCGAGCCGGACTGGTCGCCTACTTTGGCTACCCCATCACGCCCCAGACCGAGCTACTGGAGTACCTCTCCGGCCGGATGGTGAGGCTGGGGCGCGCCTTCTTGCAGGCAGAGAGCGAGTTGGCGGCCATCAACATGGTATATGGGGCTGCCTGTACCGGTGTGCGCACCATGACCTCTTCGTCCAGCCCCGGCATCAGTCTGATGCAGGAGGGACTCTCCTACATGGCCGCGTCCGAGGTCCCGGTAGTGTTGGTGGACATCATGCGGGGCGGACCTGGCTTGGGGAACATCCAGCCCAGCCAGGCCGACTATTTCCAGGTGACCAAGACCAGCGGCCACGGCGATTTCCGCCCTCTGGTCCTGGCACCAGCGACGGTGCAAGAGGCCGTGGACCTGGTCTACGAGGCGTTCGACCTGGCGGAACAGTATCGCACCATCGTGATAGTCGTGGCGGACGGCAACATTGGCCAGATGATGGAACCGGCTGAGATGCCGCCCATGAGGGAGATCAATGGTGACCGGCCGCACTGGGCGCTGGTAGGGGCTGACGGCCGGGACCACCGTATCATCACCTCGCTGGAGCTGGGCGCCGAACGGCTGGAGGCGCTCAACTTGCGCCTCCAGAGAAAGATCGCGCGCGTCAAGAGGGAGCAGGTGCGCTGGAAAGAGGACAAGACCGACGATGCGGAGATTTTGGTTGTGGCTTTTGGCACCATGGGCCGCATCTCCACCACGGCGGCTGAAATGGCCTGGGAGAAGGGGATCAGGGCCGGCGTCTTCCGCCCCATTTCGCTCTTTCCTTTCCCCGCAGCGCGGCTGGAAGAGCTGTCGCAGCGGGTCAAGAGAATCCTGGTGGTGGAGATGAATGCGGGGCAGATGCTCGAGGATGTCAAGCTGGCGGTGGGCAAGGATTACCCGGTCGAGTTCTACGGCCGCATGGGCGGCATCGTCCCTCTGCCCGACGACGTACTGGAAGCAGTTGAGAGAGTCCACACGGAGCTATAAGGTGGGTAAGGTAGTGGAGAAGCTGGTTTACGAGCGGCCCAAGTCGCTCACCGACGCGCACACGCACTATTGCCCCGGATGCACGCACGGCGTTTCTCACCGGCTGGTGGCGGAAGCACTGGATGAGCTGGGAATCCGAGAACGGACCATCGGAATAGCTCCGGTGGGATGCTCGGTTCTGGCCTACTACTACTTTAACGTGGATTTTGCTGAAGCGGCTCACGGCCGGGCCCCGGCCATGGCCACAGGCATGAAGCGCGCCAACCCGGACCGCGTCATCTTTACCTACCAGGGCGACGGTGACCTGGCTGCCATCGGTACGGGCGAAATTGTCCACGCGGCTGGGCGGGGCGAGAACATAACCGTGATCTTTATCAACAACGCCATCTATGGTATGACGGGAGGCCAGATGGCTCCCACCACTCTGGAGGGCCAAAAGACCACCTCGTCCCCGATGGGTCGGGACATCTCCATAGCGGGCCACCCACTCAAGATGTCCGAGTTGCTGTCGACCCTAGATGGAGCTGCCTACGTGGTCCGCCACTCGTTGCACGACGTCAAGCACATTCGCCGGGCTAGAAAGGCGATACTCACCGCGTTCAAGGTGCAGTTGGCAGGCCTGGGGTTCTCCATGGTGGAACTGCTCTCCACCTGCTGCACCAACTGGAAGATGGACCCTGTGGAGTCGCTTGACTGGCTCAGAGATAACATGGTACCCTTCTACCCGCTGGGTGAACACAAGGTCATTGATGCGGTGAAGGATCTCTAGGGGTAGCCATATGCAGCGATCGGTAGTCTTTTCGGGGTTCGGCGGTCAGGGCGCGCTTTTTGCGGGGCAGGTGCTCACCTATGCGGCTATGGATGCCGGGCATCACGTCACTTGGATTCCCTCCTACGGCCCAGAGATGCGGGGTGGGGTGGCCCGCTGCACGGTCATTGTGTCTGACGACGAGATTGGCTCCCCAGTTGTGCGCCACCCTGACGTAGCTGTCGTGTTTAACAACCCCTCGATGGAAAAGTTCCAGCGCGAACTAAGGTCGGGAGGAAAGCTAATCGTGAACAGCTCCATGGTCAATGTTCCCGTGGAGCGCGACGACATCACCGCGATCCTCGTGCCCGGCAACCAGGTGGCTGCTGAGATGGGCGATGTCAGAATGACTAACATGGTGCTGCTGGGCGCCATGCTGGCGGCCGAGCCCCTGGTTGAGCTTGAGGCTGCGGAGCAGGCGCTCCGCGACCATCTGCCGGAGCGCAAGCAGCACCTGGTCGAGCCCAACATTGTGGTGCTCCGGCGCGGTTTCCGGAACGGGACCCAGGAGCAGAATCGGTAGCCCGGTGACAACCCTCAACCGGGCCTGTGCTGTTTGTCACTGTACGCTGGCGGGACCTGATGGCAGAGTCTCTGTGACGGTAGGCCGTCCCAAGCAGTGACACATACCTTTCAAAGGAGAAGAGTTCCTATGGCAAAACGACAGATGGTTACCATTGACGGCAACGAGGCAGCGGCCTACGTTGCGCACAAGGTCACTGAGGTCATTGCGATATACCCTATCACCCCGTCTAGCGCCATGGGCGAGCACGCTGACGCATGGTCGGCCGCTGGGCAGAAGAACATCTGGGGTACGGTACCGCTGGTGGTCGAGATGCAGGCAGAAGGCGGGGCGGCCGGCGCCGTGCACGGCGCTCTGCAGACTGGGGCGCTCACGACCACGTTCACCGCTTCTCAGGGCCTGCTGCTCATGGTCCCCAACATGTTCAAGATCGCCGGTGAGCTGACTCCGGTCGCCTTCCACGTTTCGGCGCGGAGTGTGGCGGCGCAGGCGCTCTCTATCTTTGGCGAACACAGCGACGTTATGGCTACTCGCGGTACCGGCTTTGCTCTGCTTGCCAGTGCTTCCGTGCAGGAGGTGATGGACCAGGCGCTCATTGCCCATGCGGCGACGCTGCAGGCCCGGGTGCCTTTTCTCCACTTTTTCGACGGCTTCCGCTCCAGTCACGAGATCAACAAGGTTGAGCAGTTGACTCTGGACGACATGCGGGCCATGATCGACGACGAGCTGGTGCTGGCCCACCGCGCCCGCGCTCTGAATCCTGACAGTCCGGTGCTGCGGGGCACCGCTCAGAACCCGGATGTCTTTTTCCAGGCCCGAGAGACGGTGAATCCGTACTACCAGGCCGCTCCCGACATTGTCCAGGAGACCATGGACAAGTTCGCCAAGGTCGTCGGCCGGCAGTATCACTTGTTCGACTACGTGGGCGCTCCTGACGCCGAGAAGGTGATCGTCATCATGGGATCGGGCGCCGAAGTCGCCCACGAGACCGCGTTGTTCCTTCAGGCCGCCGGGGAGAAGGTGGGCGTGCTCAAGGTGCGGCTCTACCGGCCCTTTAGCGTGAAGCACTTTCTCGGTGCCCTGCCGGATACGGTCAAGATCATCGGCGCGATGGACCGCACCAAGGAGCCGGGCAGTGTCGGCGAGCCGCTCTACCAGGACTGCGTGTCGGCCGTGTTCGAGGGTGGACGAGAGGTCAGGGTCATCGGCGGGCGCTATGGGCTCTCGAGCAAGGAGTTCACCCCTGCCATGGTCAAGGGCATCTTTGACGAGATGGGCAAGAAGGATCCTCGGACCCATTTCACGGTTGGGATCCACGATGACGTGACGAACCTGAGCATAGAGTACGCACCAGCCTTCAACATCGAGCCGGGCGATGTGGTCCGGGCGATGTTCTACGGGCTGGGCGCCGATGGAACAGTCGGCGCCAACAAGAACAGTATCAAGATCATCGGTACCGAGACTGACAACTTTGCCCAGGGCTATTTTGTCTACGACTCCAAGAAAGCCGGCGCCGTCACCGTCTCTCATCTGCGGTTTGGACCCCGTCCTATCCGGCAGACCTGTCTCATCTCTTCGGCCAATTTCATTGCCTGCCACCAGTTCTCGTTCCTGGAAAAGTACGACATGCTGTTCAACGCCGAGCTGGGCGCCACCTTCCTGCTCAACAGCATTTACGGCCCGGACGAGGTCTGGGACCATCTGCCGCGGTCGGTCCAGGAGCAGATCATTGAGAAAAGGCTCAAGTTCTATGTCATTGACGCCTACGATGTAGCCAGGGAGACGGGCATGGGGGTCCGCATCAATACCATCATGCAGACCTGTTTCTTTGCCATCTCGGGCGTGCTGCCTCGCGAGGAGGCGATCGCGGCTATCAAGCGAGCCATCAAAAAGACGTACGGAAAGCGCGGCGAGGCCGTGGTGCAAAAGAACTACCAGGCGGTGGATCAGTCGCTCGCCAACCTGCACGAGGTGGAAGTGCCGGATAAGGCCACCAGCACCTTCGACCGGCCGCCGGCCGTCGCCCAGGAGGCGCCCGAGTTTGTCCGGTACGTCACTGCTGCCATCATGGCCCGCAAGGGTGAGGAGCTGCCGGTGTCTGCCATGCCGGTCGATGGCACCTACCCTACGGCTACCACTCAATGGGAAAAGCGTAACATCGCGCTGGAAATCCCCGTCTGGGACCCGGATATCTGCATTCAATGCGGCAAATGCGTCGTGGCTTGCCCCCATGCGGCGATCCGCATGAAGGCGTACGACCCGGCGCTGCTGGACAAGGCGCCTGCCACCTTCAAGTCAGTCGACGCCAAGGGGCGGGAGTTCAAAGGTCTCAGGTACACCATCCAGGTCGCGCCTGAAGACTGCACGGGGTGCTTCGCCTGTGTCTTTGTCTGCCCCGCCAAGAACAAAGAGCAGCCCGATCTCAAAGCGATCAACATGGCCCCCCAGCCGCCCCTCCGCCACGCCGAGCGAGAGAACTGGGAGTTCTTCCTGGGTATTCCCGACTATGATCGCACCCAGCTCAAGGTCCGCACCGTCAAGGGATCCCAGTTCCTGCGGCCGCTCTTTGAGTTCTCCGGCGCCTGCGCCGGCTGTGGCGAGACGCCCTACGTCAAGCTGGTCAGCCAGCTGTTTGGTGACCGGGCCATTGTTGCCAACGCCACCGGCTGCTCGTCAATCTTTGGTGGAAACCTGCCCACCACCCCCTGGGCCCAGGACGCTGACGGCCGCGGCCCGGCCTGGTCCAACAGTCTCTTTGAGGACAACGCCGAGTTTGGTTTTGGCTTCCGGCTCACCCTGGACAAGCAGCAAGAGTACGCCCGGGAACTGCTGGTCGCGCAGCGCAAGGTGATCGGCGCTGCTCTAGTGGACCAGTTGCTCGACGCCCGGCAGGAGGATGAGCCGGGCATCGCCGAGCAGCGTGAGAGAGTCGCCGAGTTGAAGAGGCGGCTGTCTGGCTCGGACAGCGCGGAAGCGCGCCTGCTTCTCAGTGTGGCCCACTCCCTGGTCAAGCGCTCGGTCTGGATCATGGGCGGCGATGGATGGGCCTATGACATCGGCTATGGCGGGCTGGACCACGTGCTGGCCTCCGGCCGGGACGTCAACGTGCTGGTGCTGGACACCGAGGTCTACTCTAACACGGGCGGACAGATGTCCAAGGCCACGCCGCGCGGCGCGGTGGCCAAATTCGCCGCCGGCGGCAAGCCGCTGGCCAAGAAGGACCTGGGTATGATGGCCATGGTCTATGGGAATGTCTACGTGGCCCAGGTGGCGATGGGGGCCAGCGACAACCAGACGGTCAAGGCCATTGTGGAGGCCGAGAGCTACAATGGGCCCAGCCTGGTCATCGCCTACAGCCACTGCATTGCCCACGGCATCGACATGGGTACAGCCATGGACCAGCAGAAGCTAGCTGTGGAATCGGGGCACTGGCCGCTCTACCGCTACGATCCTCGGCGGGCAGAGCAAGGCCTAAATCCTCTGCAGCTTGACAGCAAGGCCCCCAAGATCCCCTATGAGCAGTATGCCTACAACGAGACCCGCTTCAAGATGCTAACGCAGTCCAAGCCCGAGGCGGCCGCTCAACTGCTAGAGTTGGCTCAGGGCGACGTGCTACGCCGCTGGAGGATGTATGAGCAGTTGGCGGCGATGGACTATAGCATGGCAGCTGATTCGTAGCCACGGCCTATCAGGGACCGCCGGCCGAGCAGGGCGGGACTACGGCCGGAGGCCTCTGCGGTACGTCGTTTCGAAGAGATTGCGGGAGCCAGGCACTGGCTGAAGTGCCTGGCTCCTTCTACTCACCGGCAGTGACCGGCCGCCAACTACGGCGTGCGCTGGAAAACCAGCATCGCCGTGCTGCCGTAGATGTCTGTCGGATAGGAGCGCAGCAACTGGTACTCATCCTGAAAGCGCGCGTCCTGCGCCAGGGTGTTGCGGCCGTAAACCTCCAGAATCACAATGTATTCGGGACGCTCCTCCAGGACATAGTCTGTGGAGACGGCATAGTTGCTGGCGTAGGCCTCGGCCGGCAATGGATAGTACTCTTGGGCCTGAGGCGACACCAGACCAACCAGGTCGAGGATGGGCGCACCGGTGAACCAGCCCAATGCGCCGATGTCGCCGGCCGCCAGCCGCCCGCCCGAACTGGTCAGCTCTTCCTTCAGATCCAGCGCCACCTGGCGGTACAGCGTCTCCAGTTCAATCCATGCCATCTTTGGGGCCAGCCTGTCCGGCGGGCCTGGAGGG
This sequence comes from Ardenticatenales bacterium, assembly GCA_030593075.1. GTDB lineage: Bacteria > Chloroflexota > Anaerolineae > Promineifilales > UBA4811 > JAUVHW01. The sequence continues at coordinate 2,739 of JAUVHW010000067.1, read as the reverse complement.
TGCAGAGTCCAGGCGTGGCCCAGCGACGCCAGGGCAAGGAGGGTGGCTGCGGCAGTCAGCGTATCCGGCAGTCTGGCGCGGATCCGGCCGGTCTCGCGGGCTACTGTGTGCACGCCGCTGAGAATGCCCAGAAAAAAGAACGGGACCGGCGGGCTCAGATACCAGCGGAAGATGAGCGGATTAGCAAGCGCGTAAACAGCGGCATAGAATGGGGGGTAGAGAACCAGGGGCCAGGCTCGCCCGTTCTTGCGGACCGAAGCCAGGCCGCCGATGGCCCAGAGACCGCCGTAGAGAACCAGGCCTACCGCGACCCACCGGCCGCCAAAGACGAGGTGCTCGTGGAAGGGAATCGCGAAATGCTGGAGCAGACGAACCAGTGCCGCTTCGGCCGGCAGGTGGTAGGCTACCATCTTGGCAGAGAGGCTGCTGGGCAGGGGGCTGCCGTAACTCAACGTGGCAAAGACGATCCAGGGCGCCAGCGTCGCCAGAAAGACGGCTGCCGGCCTGTACGGGAACGAGGCCAGCTTGCCGGGGTTGTCTCGGCTGGAAAACGCCTGGCGCAGCCAGCGCAACCCCATGGCACCAAGGATCAGCAGAGCGGCAATCAGCACGTCGGGGCGAGTCAGTGTCCCCAATGCGAGAGCCAGCGCACTGTAGGAATCCCGACCGGCGAGCGCCAGGGCAAAAGAGGCCAAGAGCAGGGTTATCAGCAGCGAGGTCTCCAGGCCACCGACGGCAAAGGTGACACTGAACGGAGCGGCCGCCCACCACAGAGCCGCCCCCAGGCCGACTCCGCGACTGCCGGAAATCCTCCTACCCAGCCAGAGGGCCAGAGCGACGCCGGCCGCGTCGAGCAGAGCGTTCAGGAGCCAGGCCAGGCGGGGCAGATCGGGCATCTGCAGAAGAGTCGACAGACCCGACAGCAAGAAGGTGTACAGCGGCGTCGTGGTCCCCAGAACCATCTCACCGGAGTTGAAGACCAGGCCCTCGCCGGCCGCCAGGTTCTGCGCGTAGCGGAAAGTGATATAGGCGTCATCCACGACACGGGGGCCGGGGAGGAGTCGCAGCGTGAATGCCAGAAAGACTGGCAGCAGGCAGAGTCGGTTCAAGGCGCTCTTATTAGGGCTGCTGCTATCCGCCCAAGAGCGACGGCGAGTGGCGATTGCGCACCGTCTAGCGAGAGCGGCCGGCCTTCAGAGAGGGCCCGGCCCTGGTCCGGATCGAAGGGGATCGAGAAGGAGACCGGCCTCTTGAGAGCGCGCTCGATGGCTGCCTTGGTCAGCCGTGACTCGCCAAGAGGGTGGTTGAGCAGCACGTGAACCTTCCTCCCGCTGATTCCCAGGTCGGCCGCCTTGCGGAGAGATCCCATCACAGTCTGGACCGAGGAGATGTCAGGGGACATGACCAGAATCACCAGATCGGACGCCCGGAGCGCGCCGATGCACATTGGGCTGAGGACTGAAGGCGCGTCGACGATGACGAACTGGGCACGACTGGCGAGGGTCCTGGCGACGAACACGGACTGCGCTTCGCTCAGACTGGAGTTGTAGGTGGGTGAAACGGGCGCCGCCAGCAGATTGATCCTCGACGGGTGGCTGATCAGGAGTGAACGGACGGACTCTTCGTTCTTGGTCCCTCGTTCCAGAAGATGCGCCCAGGAGCGCTGCGGCCGGAGGCGCAGGTGGAGCGCGAGGTGCCCGCAGCTGGGAGACAGGTCCACGAGGGTGACGTTGGGTACCCTCTGAGCGCGCAACGAAGCAGCCAGATTGGCTGCCAGGGTGCTGACGCCTACTCCCCCCCGGAGACTGTGTAGAGTAACGACCCGCCCCGCCTTTCGCGCCGCCACCGGACTGAGCAATTCGTCTATCTTGGCGGTGAGTTCACGTGGCGAAACCGGCTTGGCCAGGAACGCGGTGGCCCCGCTCTCCATGGCTGCGTCCCGGTCCACCGGTTGAGTCCTCGCCGAGAGGATGAGGAGTGGAATCTTGGCTGTGCCCCGGCAGGCGCGGAGCTGCCGGCACACCTCATGGCCGCTGATGTCGGGCATCATGACGTCAACGATTGCGAGGTCCGGCGCTGAGCCAAGCGCCTGCTCGACGCCCTGCCGTCCAGAGTAGGCCAGGATAGGCTCGTGACCTGCCCGCTCGAGGATCATCCCCAGCATCTTGACTACATCGGCGTCGTCGTCAACGACCAGCACTCGCGCCATCACTGTCTCCCGTCACCGCCGACCCCCTTTCCCGAGCCCCTGCCGGTTTCCAACTAAAAGCCCGGCCCAATAGCCTTCTGCGGCAGTCACTCGCCATTGCCGCTATCCACAGATCCCTTCGGGCCGGCTTCTTGAAGGCATGGCCGGACCGTGACAGGCGCCAATGTGTGGGTGACAGAAGCCGGCTGCCGACGATGAGCCGGCGGGCTGGGCTTCCGGCCAGGCCCCCAAGAAGCCCGGACCAACAGCCCTCTGCGGCAGTCACTCGCCATTGCCGCCATCCACAGATCCCTTCGAGCCGGCGTCTTGAAGGCCTGGCCGGACCACCACCGACGCACCTGGGTGGGTGACAGAAGGCGGCTGCTGACCATGAGCGGGCGGGCTGGGTTTCCGGCCAGGCCCCCAGCTCCTACTCTACGATGCAGAAAGCCTCCACCCGCTCTGTGTTGATGAGAATCAGCGTGCCCTCGAAAGTGATATCCGGGAAAAGCGCAACCGAGGCACACGCGTCATAGATAGGAACAAACCTG
>JAUVHW010000289.1 GCA_030593075.1 Ardenticatenales bacterium | reverse complement strand
TGGACCAGACTGTGGACCCGGCGGTGCCCGAAATGCTGTGCCAGGGCGTATGTTCGGCGGTCAAGGAAGTGCACTGGCTGGAGCAGTCTGGGCACTGCGTCATCTTGGACCGGGAATGGGAGCAAGCGGCCGAGTTGACGTCGCGGTTCGTCAAGCGGGTGCTGACTGGTATCAACGAGACGCGAGAACCGGAGTGACGTACCTATCCCATCTTGAATGCTCGTTGTGCGGCCGGCGCCACTCCGCCCACGAATTGCAGATGCTCTGTCTGGACTGCCAACGCCCCCTGCTCGCACGTTATCGCCTGGACCGGGTCAAGGCGGACTGGAATCGCGACTGGCTGGCATCCCGGGAAGCCACTCTATGGCGCTACCGAGAGGTACTGCCGGTGGTCGACGAGAGCAAGGAGGTCAGGCTCGGTGAGGGCTACACTCCTCTCCTCAGGGCCCGCAGGTTGGGCGAGACGATGGGACTATCTCATCTCACCATCAAGGATGAGGGGGTGAACCCGACCGGATCGTTCAAAGCGCGAGGCTTATCCATAGCCATCTCCCGCGCCTGGGAACTGGGGGTGGAGGAGGTGGTCATCCCCTCGGCCGGAAATGCGGCCGGCGCCATGTGCGCCTACGCTGCCCGGGCCGGGCTGCGGGCCCACGTCTTCATGCCGCGTGACGTGCCCCTGCCGTTCCGTCACGAGTGCCAGGCCTACGGCGCCAGCGTCACGCTCGTAGATGGGCTCATCACGGACTGCGGCCGGGAGGCAAGAGACGCGGCCGAACAACACGGCTGGTTCGACCTCTCTACCCTCAAGGAGCCCTACCGGCTGGAGGGAAAGAAGACGATGGGGTACGAGCTAGCCGAGCAGTTCCACTGGCACCTGCCTGACGTCATCATATACCCCACCGGCGGGGGCACCGGGCTGATCGGGATGTGGAAAGCCTTTGGCGAACTGGAGCAACTGGGATGGACCGACGGGCACCGGCCACGTATGGTGGCTGTGCAGGCCGAGGGCTGTGCACCAATTCCGCGCGCTTTCGACGCTGGGACGGAGTTCGCTGCGCCGTGGGAGGGGGCACGCACGGTTGCCGCCGGACTGCGCGTCCCTTCAGCCGTCGGTGACTTTTTGATGCTGCGCGCGCTGCGAGAGAGCAATGGTACTGCGGTTGCCGTCTCGGACGAAGCACTGCTGGCGGCACAAGCGAGGATGTCCAGCCTGGAAGGGGTCTTTGCCTGCCCCGAGGGCGGAGCCACGTTGGCGGCCCTGGAGCAACTGCTGGAGGCCGGATGGGTGGTCCACGGCGAGCGAGTCGTCCTGTTCAACACGGGTACGGGCCTCAAGTATCCGGATGCCTTCCGTGCATAGGAGCCGGCCGGTGTACCGGCCGTGGTGGGCCGCAACGATTCCGGTGAATGGAGCCCAGGACTGACGCGTGGCCAAGCGCGGCAACCGCTACTCGCGCTATTACCTCGTCGAGGCTGCAATATGGATGCAGATGCACATTCCCGAGTGGGCGCACTATTGTGCGCAAGTACCGAGGAGCTTCCAAACATCACCATGAGCGGGCACTGGTGTTGACGGCCTGCAAGGGAGTGATCCTCTTTGTTGGGCTACTCCGCCGCAACGAAGCCATTCGCCTCACGTTGGATTAGGCAAGACTAACTCTCCACCCTCGGCCAGTTCGCACTGGCCGGGCAGACCTAGTCACCTGGGCCTGTTCGCTGTCCGCTGGCCCCATATTGGTAGCGGTCTCACCGCGGGTTTGAGGGATCGCTGCATAGGCAGGTCTGGTTGAACGCGTCTCCGTACTCCGTTTCTCAGGCTGAGATTGCCCAATGGCTCGCTCCTCGCTGTTGCCGCTGACTTGCCGACTGTTGACGCGAACTCGCTGGAAGCTGGAAGACAGGCTCGCAATGGCAATCATTTCGGCCCCTCATTTGCGCGGAGGCCACTTCCCCCTGGGCAAGTGGGAAGACGGCGGATGACGGCAACCTTACCTGAGGACTATGGACCTCTGACCCAGGACCTGCTATCCTTTGCATCATCGGTCATCGTCGGTGTCGCGTGACTGAACGGAGCGCTGGCTGGCGGACAGCGTCGGGAGCGATCCGATTCCGCCGGTATGGAAGACCGGCACCGCCCGATCTTGACGGCGTCTCACCGGCGCCGGACTGCTAGGCTGGCAGGAGCCGCATGTCCGTCGGACGAATTCCGCCTGGGGCCGCGCTGCTCACTAGGCAAACGGGTTATGTAGAAATGAGAAAGCTGAGTAAACCGTTTGCATCGCTCTTGGTCATGGGGGGGCTTCTCGCAACACTCACGGCTTCGGCTACTACCAGTCAAGCATGGGACACAGCAAGCCCGAGCGCTCTCCCCAGCTGGTTGGAGCCGCGCGGCTTGAGTGTCATCGAGCTGGTGGGGCTGGTTCCCGACATCTACCTGCAGGGGACAATTCTGTCTTATCGAGACGGGGAGGGAATCGTGGTGTACGACTCGGGTACGCGGGAGGCGAACAAGGTGACGGTGACCACCACCATATACCCGCGCGTGGATTACCCGTCCTGGGCGGATCCCGACCCAGTCACCATGTTTGGCTGTCTGGGCCAAGCCCCGGCCTTCGATCACATGGGCACTGTTGTACCGGAATCCTACTTGAGGGTCTACGATGCCGGAGACGTGGAGCGCACCGCAGACATCATACTCCTGCGCGTTACTGCCATGGGCACCCAGCAGCCGCAGGCCAACAGCGGCCAGCCCCAGCGATACCCCCAATACGATCTCTCGGGTGCTGGCCTTCAGATAGAAGCAGACGGACTTGGCATCCCGACCAACGGCGGGTGCCTTATCCTCATACCGGAAGCAAACTATTACCCGATGAGAGGCGAGTTTACCCTTTACTTCGAGCCCGCGGTCCAGGCCTCCGTAGTCGGTTCACAGCAGGCGAGCTTTCGAACCTACATCGGACCCGGCAATGTCGGCATATTCCAGCCACTGATGACTCAGATGACAGCCAGGTACGGCACCCGCCACGGCCGTATCGATCTCAACATCCCAGCAGGGGCCAACTACTTCCTCCTCAAATACCCCCCCATGATCGGCGACGCGACCACCGACACTCACCTGGGGGCTCCCAATCACAACCGAGCCCGCTATTCAAGCGGAACGTATCGTCTGGGAGAAGCCATCGAGCTTGCGACGGATCTGACTGCCAGCGCAGCATTCCCCTTGAATGCAGCCTGGCGGGAGGCCGACCAAGCTGGCCCCACCCAATTCCTCCCACTGATGACATCGGCCACCAAGCTGGCTCCCTTGGAATATGTGCTACCAGGGGCAGACACGACCGTAATCTTTGACGACTGCTTCATCCACGGCGAATGTCAATCTGCAAAACTCCAAGAAATCCACGGCGCGCTGATGGGGCTGGAGATCATTTATCTGTCGGTGAGCATACCGGAGACCGGCGTGGAGCCTACATTGCTTCAGTTGGCCGGTACCGCCTGGTCCCCCTCGGCACAGGCCACGCTGAGCCCATCCCCCCTGGACGCCCCGGCGGCCGCGGGGACTAGCCCCGCTGCACAGCTGAATAACCACGTATACCTTCCCCTGGTGTACAGGGCCAGGACCTGCAGCCAATACCCGTGCGGCTGGTTTGACAGTCTGGGGCGCATGCTGGGCTATCTGCCAGGGCCATAGTGATCTGAATCCTCGTGCTCTGGCACCTCTCTTTGGCGCGCTTCTCTCGCGTCAAGGACCTGCGTGGCGCGAGGATGGACCTGCCGAGGGGTCAGCGTTCACCGTCGCCAGGTGACGGGACCTGTCAGCGGGCGCGCCACCCAGCCGACTGCGACGTGCGCACTCCGGCGGCTCCTGAGGCTATGCTCCGGACCGATGCAGCGAAGCCTCCCGCCGCAGTTTACGCCTAACGCCGGTCGAGCGCCGGCAATTGCTCCGGTGTCAGCCTCCGCGCGGCGGACAATGGCTCACCCTTGACACAGAGGAGCCGGTGGTCGAGGATACTTGACTGACCCGAAGAAGACCCAAAGACTGCGAGCGCCCGCACTGTCCCAGCGCTGAACCCTCGTTCAGCCAACTCCCTTGGGCGTTCAGCGCTAGACAGTTCTCCCCCCATTCGCTATAATCTCCTCGTTGGTTTTTCGGCGCGCGTAGCCGTAGCTCCGGGAAACTCCCAGACCGCGGCCTAGATGTCCACAATGTCCATCTGTCTCGATTCTGTCTCCAAGCGATTCTCACTCTCGCTCAGCCAGGCGCGCACCTTGCAGGAGAGGTTT
>JAUVHW010000252.1 GCA_030593075.1 Ardenticatenales bacterium | reverse complement strand
CCTTCAGCTTTGCCTGGAACTCGATCTCCCCCTCGCGGATTCCGCCTCTCAGTTCCACGACCTCGAACCAGTAGACCTTGTCCGACTCTTGGACGTTGGCAATGGCCTCCTTGGTGGCCTCGGCGTAGCTGACCGGTGACGTCCCAACAACTTCCAGCAATGTGTACATAGTCGTCTGTCCTTCACAGCACTGATTGGATTGGTGACCGGACCGCAAGGCAGGAACGCTGCCGATTCTAGCAGACGCGGCCGCCATGGTCAACGTCACAGCCAGCGCTCCAGCATCGCCTCCAACCGGCGCTCGCCCGCCATCTGCTCCAGCGCAGCATTGACGGCCCGCAGCAGGGAGCGGTCCTCTGCCCGCACGACCACCGCGTACGGTTGAGAGGTGACCAGCTCCGGGCTCAGCGTCAAGTCCGGTTGCTCGCGCGTATACAGGCGCGCCGAGATTCCATCCACCAGCGCAGCGTCGGCCGTGCCGCCGAGCACGGCCGCGAGCGCGTCGTCCGCTGTGGGCAGCGGCAGCACCGTCAGATCGCCCAGCCGCCGCGACCAGCGGCGCGCCTCTGCATCTGCCTCCGTCGCATACTCGACCGCGACCGTGCGGCCGTCGAGGTCCCGCATCCCCGCCAGCTCCTGCATGCGGTTGGACGGGACGACCAGGACCAGCCCCGCGTCAAAGTAGCTGGTACTGTAAGCCACATCCTCCGTCCTGCCGGGCTCCACCGCCAGCGCCGATATGAGCAGGTCTGTCCGGCCGACTGCCAGCGCGTCGTACAGCCCATCGTAGCCGACCAGCACAAAGCTGGGTTCCACTGCCAACCGGCCGGCCAACTCGCGGCCCAGGTCCACGTCCAGCCCGAACAGCTCTCCCTCCGGGCCCAGCGCCTCGAAGGGAGGGTAGCTGGGGTCCAGCCCGATGTAGAGGATGCCGCGCGCCTGGATCTCCTCCAGGGTGTCGGGGCGGCCGGTGCAGGCGACCAGGAGCGAGAGCGACCAGACTACCGCAAGCACCGGGTGGAGCTTCCCGCGCAAGCTGCTCCTCCTACTCGGGATAGCCCCTGGCATACGCCTGCACCGAGTCGTAGACCGCCCTCGGGGCGAAATCGGGCGCAACAAAGGCGAAATAGTCGGCGTAGCCCCGCTGTCGCGCCGGGAAGCGAAAGGCCCACATCGCTACTGCTTTCGCCCAGGGCCAATTGGCCTCCGCGTAGGTGTAGGCCTCCACGGTGTAGGAGACTCGCTCGCCGGGCCGGACCGCCCGTGTCCAGCGCGGATGGTCGTTCCAGCCTGCCTCGGTGACGTAGACCTGCTTGTGCGCATCGCCGTGCTGAACCATTAGCTCCCGCAGCAACTCAACCCGACGGAAGTTGATGGCGTCAGGCGCAGGCGGCTCCTCGGGCGGGAAGGCCCAGCCGTAGGCGTGGACCGCCAGCGCGTCGAAAAACGGGGAAGCGCCGGCCGCGTACATCTGGTCGAGGTAGAGAAGGTCGGACAGCCCGGCCGGGCTTCCTTCTGGCTCCAGCGTCGGGGCCAGCGCACCGCCCAGCACGGTGACCCCGGGGTTGGTTGCTTTGGCTGCCTGGTAGGCGCCCGCCAGCAGCTCGGTGTACCCCTCAGGGTCAACTGGCCGGTATCCCCACTCGAAGCTCAAGTTCGGCTCGTTCCAGATGATGACGTGGCCCACCTGGCCCTCATAGCGGGCCGCAAAGGCTCCCACAAAGGCGGCGAACTCGGGGTAGTGCTCCCGGTTCAGGTAGTTCCATGTAGTTGCCTGGTCGTCGGGGTCCGGCCGGGCCCACTCGGGAACGGTCCCCAGCCGGGCTATGACGTCTAGCCCCTGCGCTTCCGCGTGCCTGATGACCATGTCCGCGTGGCTCCAGTTGTACTCTCCCTCCTCGGGCTCGATGTAGGCCCAGGGAAAGAACTCCACCATCCAGGGAGCGCCCATCTCCCGGACCATTTGCAGGGAGCGCTGGATCTTCCACTCTTCCACCTCGTCGGTCAGGCGAGTGTGAGCCCCCACGATAGGGTGATTGGTCTGTACGGTTTGAGGCGGGCCGACTACTATCAGCGGCCCAGGCGGGGCCAGGCAGGGCAGCAGCAGGAGCAGGAGTGTAGCGGCGCGCCAGCGGGCCATGCGGGGAATGATACCAGATTCTTGGCCGGCCGAGCGGGGTTGGCATATAATGGGTAGTGTATCAGTAGCTTGAGCCGTCTCAAGGAGAAGGTCCCATGTTGAACTTTCAGCTATCCGACGAGCAGCGCATGATTCGCGACCTGGCGCGCGACTTTGCCGAGAAGGAGATTCTGCCCCTGGCTGAGGAGTGCGACCAGTCGGGCGAGTTCCCCTGGCTGGTGGTCCGCAAGGCGCAGGAAACTGAGATGATGAACCTCAACGTCCCCGAGGAATACGGCGGGCCCGAGCTGGGGGTGCTGGAGGAGTGCATCGTCAACGAAGAGTTGGCGTACGCGTGCTCTGGCATTCAGACCGCCCTGATGCTCAACAGCCTGGCAGCCTGGCCCATCCTGCTGGCGGGCAGCGAGGAGCAAAAGCAGGCTTATCTCCCGCGCCTGACGGAGAAGGGCGAGTTGGCGGCCTATGCTCTCACCGAACCCGACGCCGGCTCGGACGTGGCGGGCATCAAGTCCCGCGCCATCCGTAGGGGGGACGAGTACGTCCTCAACGGGAGTAAGGCGTGGATCACCAACTCGCCGGTATCCAGTTTCTACGTGGTCTTTGCCAAGACGGACCCGGAAGCGCGCCACAAGGGGATCTCCTGTTTTCTGGTAGACCGCGAGTGGGAGGGAGTCACCGTCGGCGAGCCCCTGCACAAGCTGGGACAGCATGCAGCGCACACCGGGGAGCTTTTCTTCGAGGAGGTGCGGATTCCAGCCTCCAACCGCCTGGGGGAAGAGGGAGAGGGGTTCATGATCGCCATGACGGTCTTTGACCGCTCCCGGCCGGCGGCGAGCGCGGCGGCTGTCGGCGTGGCCCGCCGTGCCCTGGACGAAGCGGTCAAGTATGCAACAGAGCGAACCGCCTTTGGCAAGCCGATTGGCCACCAGCAGGGAGTCTCATTCATCCTGGCAGACATGGCAACGGCGGTTGAGGCCTCGCGCCTGCTGGTGTGGCAGGCAGCCTGGCTGGTAGACAATGGATTCTCTAACGCCAAGCAGGCGGCCTTTGCCAAGTCGTTCGCGGGCGACGCGGTGATGCAGGCGACCGTGGACGCGGTGCAGGTTTTTGGGGGCAACGGCTACAGCCGCGAGTACCCGGTGGAGAAACTGATGCGGGACGCCAAGATTTACCAGATCTACGAGGGAACCAGCCAGATCCAGCGTGTCATCATCGGGCGCGAGCTGCTGCGCGGTAGGTAGTCCGCCATGGACGCGAACGCCCGCCAACAGGCTCTTGCTCTGGCCCGACGCTACGATTTCGAGCAGGGTCACTCGTTTCAGGATGCCAAACTGGCCCTGATCCTGTTCGACCTCACCGAGGATTTGCACGGACTCACGGAGGAGTACGCCGATGTCCTGGAGTGTGCCGCCCTGCTGCATGACATTGGTTACTGGTACGACTATGAGGATCACCACACGCATGCCTACCGCATGATCATGGAGGCCGATCTGCCGGCTTTCACGGCGCGGGAGAAGGCCCTTGTGGCAAACGTGGCCCGCTACCACCGTGGCAGTCGCCCTAAACCAAAGCACAAGGGGTTCGCTGCGCTGGATCCCGAAGACCGCGAGGTAGTGTGCCAGTTAGGGTCCATCCTGCGCCTGGCGGACGGGCTGGACCGAACTCACACCGATGCGGTGCAGGACCTGTCGGCCGAGTGGCTGGGGGACACGCTCGTCATCCGAGTCTATCCCTCCTTTGGCACGGCGACGGAACTGTGGGCGGGCCAGAAAAAGTCCCGCTTCTTCCAAGAGGTCTTTGAGGTTCCGGTGCGGGTTCTGCCCGCTGCTACGGAAGATACCCGCTATCCTTGAACCAGCGGTAAGCGCGCTCGACAGCCACGCGGAAGGGGGTCTGCGGCAGGCCTAGCTCGCGGATCGCCTTATCAGGGCAGAAGAACAGTCTCCGCCCGGACATACGCATCTGGTCGGCGTTGAGGGGGACACGGTTGCGCAGCACCAACCGGGCGGCCGCGACGCCCCACGCTGCTGGTCCGATAGTCCATTGGGGTAGGGTCAGCAGCGGCCGGGGAGCGCCGGTCACCTCGGCGATGACCTCGAGAGCCTGGCGGTGCGAGAGGTTCTCCCCGCCGAGGATGTAGCGCTGCCCCGGCCGGCCGCGCTCGGCGGCCGCAATGTGGCCCGCTACCACGTCCTCGACTGCCACGTAGTTCGCGCCGCCCGGTGGGCAGAAACGTGCCAGTCCCTTCACCGCCTCGATCACGATACTGCCCGATATCCGGTTCACGTCACGAGGACCGATGGCGATCGTCGAGTTGACGATAACCGCCTCCAGGCCGTTCTGCACCGCCTGCCGCACCTTTGCCTCGGCCAGGTGCTTGCTGTGACCGTAGGGGAAGCGGCCGGGCGCTATGTTAAAGACGTGGGTCTCGTCGGCCGCTTCACCGTCGAGGGGAACTCCCAGCGCCGCAACCGAACTGGTGTATACCAGCCGCCGGACTCCGGCCGCCTGCGCGGCCTCTAGCACATTCTGAGTCCCCTCTACGTTGACCCGGTAGAGCTTTTCCCTTCCTTGCCGCCAATAGTCAGAGACCGCCGCCGCGTGGAAGACCCAGTCACATCCCTCCATTGCGCGGTGCAGACTGTCCGGGTCGAGGATGTCTCCAATGGCGTCTTCGTAGGTCAGGCCGGACAACGCGTCCAGCCGCGAGGTCTGGCGGCGCAGGACGCGGGCGGTACGGC
>JAUVHW010000193.1 GCA_030593075.1 Ardenticatenales bacterium | reverse complement strand
TCACCTGGCAAGGCAGGGAGGCGTTGCGCCTGGAGGACGGTCTGGCTCTGGTTCCCGGCCTCCCGGCCGTGGACGCCAGCATAGAGGTGCTGATCGGCACCGAGGGACCGGCCTATCCGGGAATCGCCTTCCGCGTCGCGGCCCAGGCGGGCTATGAGGACCCCAACACAGTACCCGACAGCCTATGGGACCGCGCGGTGGAGACTTTCGACTGGGAAGCGGGCGGAATGGCCGAGGCTGGGCATGGTGATGCCGTCACTGGCGACGAAAAGCGTCTATGAAGGTGAGCGCAATCCTGAGCCTCGGGAGCCAGAAGCGCAGTAGGGCTCGCAGCCGCCTAGCCGCTGATGCCCCACTCACCGGCGACCCAGGCCTGCTCACACGCTGCCTACCCACTGCGGCCGAGCTGGCGAAACGCGGGAGCCAGACTGCAGAAGGCACCCATGGCGCCGCTATCCTACCTCCACCAGGTCCAGGTAATGAAACCCATCAAGCGAGCTGGATCACAAGTAAAAGGGCAAGACGACCAAGCCATTTGCCTGGTTCGTCCTGCCCTGTCTTTGGCAGCATACTCATCATACCAGAGAGGTGGGGATAATCAAGGTGACATTTCTATTGACCAGTTAGGGTGACATAGTCACTGAACAACAACATCATTCTTGCGAGTTTCGATGATTTTGTACCTTAACACAAAACAATGTCAGTAGATCGCAACCAAGATACGGGGGGGTGTGTTGGCGGTGGCCCTGGGGCTAAGAATGATTTGAACGCTTCCCCACCAGAGCCAGGATTGCGGGGCCGTATTGCTCCAGCTTGCTGGGGCCAATGCCCTTGATCCGTATCAGCTCATCCTCGTTCCCCGGCCGGATGGCAGCGATACGCTGTAATACCCTATCGTGGATTATGAAAAAGGGTGGTAGGCCGGCAGCATCGGCGGTTTCACGACACCAGGTGCGCAGTTGTTGGTACAAGGTTTCATCCAATGAACCCATCTGCTCGTCTTCTTGCTCCGGGCTCAGCGGCGCTTTGGGGGGTGTTGGGGGTTTGGCTGCCGGCGTCGCTGGCAGCCGGGTGGGATCGTTGAGCGCGGCCCGGCCGGCCGCTGTGAGGTCGAGTACCACCCCACCGTGGCGCAATTCACGCGGGCGCAAAAGGCCCACGGCGATCAGGCGATCCAGGAGCTGTCCAACCGCCGACTGTGAGCGAAAAGCCAGCGTTCCCCATTCAGACGATTCGCGACCTCTCTCCGGCGCGCTGTTGCTGCCCCGCAAGATGTTCACTAGACTGGCTCGCCCCCAACTCCAGGCCGCGTCGGCAACGCAGCGCAGAATGACCAGCAGTTGTTCTGCCTCGTCAGGTAATCCCAGCTCGGTGAGGGATTTGGCGGCGGGCAACGCGTCGGGCTGGCAATTATCGCAAGATGAACACGTCCCCACGGTTTGACCGCTCAAGTAAGAGCTGATGTGCCCGTGGCGGCAGCGGTGCGTAGCGGCATAGGCAGCAATTTCATCCACCCTTTGTGCCTGGATCATAGCATAGCGGTCAATCAGCCCCTCGATCCGCGCGGCGGCGTCAGGGGGAGGCGGCAGGAGCTCCAGCAACAGATCGCGCCCGGCCGGGCGGTAGCTCAACAGTCCAGCGTCCGACCAGGTCAATACCCGCTCTTCGATAGTGGTCGCATCCAGTCCGGATCCCTCGGCAACGGCGATCAGATCAAGGGGTAGCGACTGCTCCGGCTGCAAGCGGGCAGCGGAAACGAAGGACGACCAGGCGGTATCCTGACCGCCTGTTTGATGATCGCTATGGCGGTCACGCAGGCGCACGACGGCCGTGCGCGCCACATCCTGGTGACGCCTTAACAGGCCGACCTCTTCCAGCATACTGAGGGCGACGCGAACCGGCGTGTCTTCTGCCACCACGTCTCGCATCAGGTCGCCGGACGCCACCCGGCCGAGGGACGATTTCCCGAGGCGGCCTTGTATGGCAGTGTAGACGCTGCGCAGGAATTCGACCGAAAGGGCGCTCCTCCTGGCGCGCCGCGTCAAGGTAGCGCGATCTCCGGGTGAGTAGATCAGAACACAGCGGGCTAGGAAACCGTCACGTCCCGCCCGTCCTACCTCCTGGTAATAGGCCTCCAGCGAAGGGGGTAGCTGCATGTGGATGATGAAACGGATGTCGGCCTTGTCGATGCCCATGCCAAAGGCAATAGTGGCGACGATGACCGGTACGCGACCGCTCATGAAATTGTCCTGTACCGCCGCACGGTTGGCGATGCCGGCATGGTAATGAGCGGCGGATATACCCCGATCGCGCAAGAGAGCGGCGATCCGCTCGCATCGGTTGCGGGTACCGGCATAGACGATCCCGCTGCCCTTTTCTGCCTGGCAATAGGATAGGAGGTATTGCAGCTTTTCGTCAGCGTTGCGCACCCGCGTTGCCGCCAGGTATAGGTTGGGTCGGTGCACCTCGGTGGCGACGACAGCCATTCCTGCCACCCGCCCTGTGGATTTGTCTTTTGCCGCTATCTCCCGGCCCTCCCCCATGCGCTGGATAATGTCTCGGCGAACTCGAGGTGGCGCGGTGGCGGTCATGGCCAGCAGGGGGGGATTCCCCAGCGCTTGACGCGCCCGGTTGATAGTTAAATAGTCGGGGCGAAAGTCGTGTCCCCACACGCTGACACAGTGTGCTTCGTCTATGACCAACCGGTTGACGCCACATTTGAGCAGGGAGTGGAGAAATGGCGGCTGGCGCATCCGCTCGGGAGCGGCGTAAACCAGTCGATAACGGCCGGCAGTCACAGCATTCATGCGGCGGTTCAACTCGCTTCCCTCCAGCGAACTGTTGATGGTCGTGGCTCGGCGCTGAGCTTCCGGGGGCAGTGAATCCACCTGGTCTTTCATCAAGGCGATGAGCGGTGAGATGACCAGCGTGGTCCCGCTCTCATCCAGCAGCGCCGGAATCTGGTAGCAGAGCGATTTTCCGCCGCCGGTGGGGAGGATGGTGAGTATGTCTTGTTGGCGCAGCACGGCCGCCATGGTTTCGGTCTGTCCGGGGAGCATGGTTTCGAATCCAAAAAAGCGCCGGGTCGCACCCTCCACCCGCTGGCGCTCCCGGTCGGAAACGGGGATAGAGGCCGGAAGGGGGAGCGGCTCCGGAGGGGGCTCGGTATCCACGGCCGGGGCGGGAGCGGCCTTGGATACCGGTCTGATTCGCTCCCTGGTTGCCACCCAAGGAGCGCTGGATAATGCCTCTTCGAGCGTGAAAAGCTCTGCTTGATACAGGCTATTCAGCTCTGTCTCAATCTCCTGAGCGCGGTTGACCTCACCGCTCGCAAGAAAATAGTCATGTAACCGGCGCAGCGTAAAGGCCGACAGGGCTTGGCCCTCGGCAACCATGCGCTGAAGCCTCGCGGCGTATCCACTGGCGGTCACAAAATCGCCACGAGCCTGATGAAGCGCCAGCATCCCCAGCAAGTAGGTTCGGCTGTTTGGCCCGATTTCGAACAGGCGACGAAGGGCGATCTCGGCCGCCCTTATATCATTCCCCTCCAGGTGAGCCGCGTTCAGTAGACCCCAGGTCGTGACTCTATCCGGCCGTTCAGCAGTCAATTGGCGGGCAATAGCAAGCGCAGCCGGCGCATCCCCTCCGGCAAGGTGGATCCGCGCCAAAAGCGCACGTGAACTGAGCGAGGTTCTGATCTGGTGACGGGCTTGCATCACTTTGATAGCGGCCTCAATCTGGCCGAGTCCCCACAATGTTCGCGCCTTCGCATCCAGCAGCCCAACCAGTTGAGGGTCGAGCGCCAGCGCTCTATCCAGATAGGCCAGCGCGGTTTCGTGCTGTTCCCAGCGCAGCAAAAAGTTGACCAGACGAGTGCGTTGTCTGCCGGTTATTTGAGTGCATTCATCGAGAGACAGGCCCAGGTATTCCAAAGGATCTCGGTTCATTTCCCTCCCTCCAGGTAGTGATTCTCAAAATGGGGTAGATCATGACCCCACCCTCCGCCCGCATTCAAGCTCCCGGGCAGCGCGAATGACACCCTAGAGCTGGGTGTAATCAATCTCGGCTTGATAGTCCGGCACCGTGTGGACGCCGATGACCAGCAACCAGCTCTCTCCCCGGTAGCTGCGACCCAGACCCAGTGCCAGAAAGGTATCTTGGGCCCCTAATCGCTTCTGCAGCCTGGCCTCATCCAGAGAGATTTTCTCTGCGCCATCATCTTCAAGCCAGTGTCGCCCCAGTGCCCGCCATTTGAGATCGGTGACCGGGATTCCCCGGGCCGAGTTTGCCCGCTGGTGGGGTGCGCCGTCTAGGGTAAAGCCGATCCGTGCCTCGTATTTGAGGGAATGAGGGTCCAGGGTGAAGGAGGCCCAACATCGCTCCGGTCGAACCAGGCACAGCGAGCGAGATGGTTGCGGCCCCAGCACCTCCTGGGGTGCTTTGTCCACGTGCCCGGTGAGAAATCGGGCGCGTTTTTCGCCCTCCAACCTGCGTAGTAAACGCGGCCGGTGAAAGATAAAGTCAGAGGTCCAATCTTCGGCGTGCGGGGGATGGGGGCGATGTCTGATCAAATTCAGCGCCACAACATCGCTGCACTGAATCACCCGCCCCTCGGCGTCGGTGAGATCTCCCAGAAGCAGACTGCCGTGCTCCTTGACCGGCCGCACCCAGGCAAGATGGCTTGACGGGTGGGGGTGCAGGGACAAGCCAGCGGTGCACACTCCGCTGAGCATGCGGGTCATGGCCATGATTAAAACCTCTTCGGCCGGCATCGACGCCCTCCTCGTCAGAGTTACAGGTGGACAATGGTCAGACCGGGGATGCGCTCCGCCCAGTACTCGGCGACCAGCCGGCGGTGGCACTGGTCGGCGGTGATCTCGGAACACAACAGACAGATCGCCCGGTAACGGGCAAAAAGCTCCCGGCCGGCTTCCTCGGCCCGACGCTCGGCCAGTAAAGGGATGAACCGCTGCTGGTACCGGTCCCAATCTTGTTCCTGACGAGAAGCGTCGAGGATCTCCTCGGTGGGGGCCAGATCGGGGCGGTGCTCGTAGGCAATGTCAAACCCCTCGCGCAGCAGGAAGGCGAGATCATCTCGTTTCGCATAGCCCGATAATTGCGAGGTGTTACGCAGCCGGATATCAATCACCGCGTCCACACCTGCCTGACGCAACAGGCTGATGAACTCGGCCAGGGTCTTGCGCCGGAAACCGATGGTGTAAACAATGGACATGGTTTTATGTTCTCTAGAACAGGGACAACTGCTTGGGCTCGGGTCGGGCCTCAACCGCCCGGCCGTCAGGTTGAATGTGGATCACGCGAGCGTCCAGCGCCAGCAAGCTGGGCGTGATTAGTTTAGCGCGATGGCATTGGCGGTGGTCGCCCTCGCTGCACATCAGGGCCACCGTATCGTTCCGGGCCAGGTGCAGCAGCTTCTCGATGCCCGCCCTAAAGCTGGGGGTTTCGGCGATTCGCTCATAGTCAGGGCTCTTTTCCGCCTGTCCTGAATGGTAGAGCGACGGATCGGACGGGCGGCCGCCCAGCGTGTCGCCCATGTAAATAAAAGTGAACCCATTCGTCTTCAGGGCGCGAGCGAATTCTTCCCGGTTATATGCGGGAACCCAGCGGCTGTAAGGTTGGCTGCGTACGTCAACCAGGGTGTTGATATGGTGATGTCGCAACATGGCGATAAAGTCACCCAACTGGTGATCGCTGTGGCCGATGGAGTAAATCGTACAGGAATGTTCTGGCAAAGTCGTCACGCTGGTTGCCCCCAGGTGGGAATGGGTGGATGCTGCTTTCAGATGCATTATAGCGCCTAAGGAGAGGTGAAGCAAGCGACGCTCTTGTGGAAGCCGTTGCACACCGGCCCGGAGTTGATCCAGCAACCAGGCGGCCGCATTGGCGCTGGCTGGGTGGCCTGCTACAATAAAGCATCGTTCACGGCGCAGGCCCGTCTCCATCGAGAGTAGCACAATTCCTCCCACAGACGGGTCTGCCGGGAGCCGCGGATGGCAAAGCGCGACCAGAGTACGGCGACGTACCCCTTCAGAAACCTGGCGCTTCAGGGCGGCGGGGTGAAGGCGTTTGCCTATCACGGCGTGCTGGAGCTGCTGGAGGAGCACGACATCCTACCGCAGATCGAACGCGTGGTGGGCACCTCGGCCGGGGCGATGCTGGCGGCCCTGCTCAGCTTCCGCCTGAGCGTCGAGGAGACCATCGACCTGTTCAACTCGGCCGATTTCTCCTGGGTTCCCATGGCCACGACGGCCGACACCGAATTGCCTGCTGAACCGCCCAGCGCCATTAGGCGCGAGCTCGACAAGGTGATGGTGGGGGTGAGCGCCATCGGCCGGCTGGTCCGGCAGTATGGGTGGTACGCCAACGACTATCTGCACCAGTGGCTCCAAGAGGCAATCGGCGCGCACTGCCAGGGCAACGGGCGGGCGACGTTTGCCGATTTCCGGGAGCGGGGGTTCCGTGACGTGCACGTGGTAGCGGCCAACATTTCAACCCACACC
>JAUVHW010000344.1 GCA_030593075.1 Ardenticatenales bacterium | reverse complement strand
GATGTCCTTGTCCACACCACGATACCCGCAATAGCGCCCCTCTGTGTCAAACAAGGGAACGCCGTTGGTCAGCAGACAGATCTCGCGCCCATCCCGGCTCACGTTCCAGTTCACCAGGTCCACGATGGGCTCCCAGTTCTTGGCGATTCGCTCAAAGATGGTTCGCACCCGCGCGGCCTCCCCGGCCGCCATCAGGTCAAAGGGGGTCTTACCCAGTATCTCCTCGGCCGGGTAGCCAAGCACCTCCTCCACCTGCTCGGAGCAGTAGGTGTAGCGACCCTGGGCGTCAACCTCCCACACCCAATCCGAGGTGCTCAGCGCCACATCCCGGAAGCGCTCCTCGCTCTCGCGCAGGGCATCCTCGGCCTGCCTTCGTACCAGGACCTGACCTGCCTGCAATGCCACGTTCTGGACCAGCTCGATATCGGCATCGCCGAACTCCCGTTGCTCAAAGGCGTCGAACCCCAGTGTGCCGATCACCTCCCCCCCGGCCATGACCGGCACGATCAAGATGGACCGCACGTTCCGTTCGCGCATGACGTCCTGCACCGGCCTCAGCAAAGGGTCAGTCTGAGCATCGGCAATCACCAAGGGGGTTTTCTGTTCCAGGATGTGGGCCATGGAAGGATTGTCAGCCACCGGCAGGACTGTCCCGGTGGCAGCTGGGCTATCCGGGGGATGGAAATCGGCAATCACCTCGGCGGCGGTGCGCTGAGGGTTGAGCATGGCAAAGCCGGCCTGAGGCACTTTGAGGAAATGGGCCAATTCGGCGCACACGTTGTGTAGAGCTTCGGCCGTGTCGGCGGCCGAGGCCATGGCGGCCGTGACTGTGCTGAGAAGGGTTGTCTCTCGGAGCCGCCGCTGGGTGTCAGCCTCCGCGCGCTTCCGCTCGGCGATTTCTTTCCGCAACTGTATGCTGGACGCCTCCAGCTCGGCTGTCCGTTCCTCCACCCGCAGTTCCAGTTCATCGTGCGCCTTCCGCAACTCCTGTTCCGCCGCCTTCCGCTCGATGGCATAACGCAACGCCCGCACCAGGAGATTGCCGTCCACCTGCCCTTTCAGCAGGTAGTCCTGTGCGCCCTCCCTCACCGCCTCCAAAGCCAGTGCTTCATCATCCAGACCGGTCAGCACAACAGTCGGCACTTGCGGTGCTCTGGCCTGGGTTCTGACATAGGTGTCGAGCCCCCGGCTGTCCGGCAGGGAGAGGTCCAGCAGAACTGTGTCAATCCCGCCCGCAGCCAGCCGCTCCAGCCCGGTGGAGAGCCGGCCCGTGGCCTGGAGTTCGAAAGAAGCGCCACCAGCCTCTGCCAGCATCTCCCGTATCAGGCGGACGTCGCCCGGATTGTCCTCCACCAGCAAGACATTGATCGGTTTCCCGTTCATCCCTCTCCCTCCCGCGGCAGCTTCCAAGTGCTCAACCAACTGCCTACGACGGATTCCACCACTGTGAAGAATTCTTCCAGGCCAACCGGCTTGGTGATGTAGCTGTTGGCGCCGAGATCGTAGGCCTTACGCATGTCCTCCGCGTTCGCAGAGCTCGTGAGAACTACTACCGGAATGCGTTTCAAGCCTCCATCGGTCTTGATCTGCGCGAGCAGCTCCAGACCGTCCTTTCCCGGGAGACTCAGGTCAAGCAGGATCAGGTCTGGACGAGGCGCATCGGAGTACTTGCCTTCCCGGCGTAGAAAAGCCTGGGCAGCCACAGCATCAGAGACCACGTACACTCTATTGCGCAGCCCTATGTCTCTGAAGGTCTCTCGGATCAGCCGGACATCCCCAGGGTTGTCCTCTACCAATAGAATCTCTGCCGGCCCGCTGCTCGTCAGACTGCTCATTGGTCATTTGCCTCCCACAGCGTGCAGGGTGAAGTAGAATGTCGAGCCCCTGCCAGGCTGCGACTCGACCCATATACACCCCCCGTGCAGTTCTACAATCTTCTTGCAGAGCGCCAGGCCCACACCGGTGCCGGGATACTCTTCCCGACTGTGCAGGCGCTGAAACAGCGAGAAGATGCGGTCCGAATGCTCCGGATCAATGCCGATGCCGTTGTCGCGAACGGAGAAGACCCATTGGTTTCCCTTCTGCTCAGCCGAGACGTGAACCCGCGGTGGATCCTCACCGCGGAACTTGACACCGTTGCTGATCAGGTTCTGCAACAACTGACCCAGTTGCATTTCGTCCGCCATGACAGTCGGCAGGGGGTCGTGCGTCACCGCCGCGCCGCTCGCCTCTATGGCCGTCTGCAGATTGACGAGGGCGCGGTCAAGCACAGCGCTGCAGTCGGTGGGCGTGAAAGCCTTGCCCTCCATGCCCACCCTCGAATACTCCAGAAGCGCCTGTATCATGTCCTGCATCCGGCCGACCCCATCCACTGCAAAGGCGATGAACTCATCGGCGTCGGAATCGAGCTTGCCCTCGTAGCGACGCGCCAGCAGTTGCACAAAGCTGCCCACCATGCGCAGCGGCTCCTGCAGGTCGTGGGAGGCCGCGTAGGCGAATTGCCGCAGTTCCTCGTTGCGTCGCTCCAGATCAGCGGCATACAGCTGCATCTGCTCCTCCGCCCGCACCCGCTCGGCGATCTCTTTCTCAAGATTCTTTGTCAATACAGTGGACCTTTTCAGTTCCGCCGTGATCTCGTCAAGGGCTCTCGCAAGCTGACCGATTTCATCCTTGGTATCTATGCCTACTCTGAGATCTAGATTGCCTTGTGCTACTTCCTCTGCGGCTCCACGTACAGCACGAAGCGGCCCTGCTATCGTTCTCGTCAGCAGCAAGCCCATGGCAGCGGCAAAAAGGGCGACAAGGCCAACTGCCAGTAGCGAGAATCGCACACCAGCAACATAGATCTCGTGGGCTGCCTGATTGCCCCCAGCCAATTGGCCTATGCGAACCGCCAATTGCTCGCTAGCCACTTCTCTCAAGGCAACCAGCGCCGGATCAAGTGTTTCTCTTTCTCTTTGCAGTATCTCATCCAGGCTGACACCGCGGCCTTTTAGAGCAACGATTCCTGCAACTGCCGAGATAGACTCATCTGTCAACCCGACCAGCTGTTGGGCTGCCTCTCGCTGCTCCTGTCCAATACAATGATCCAGGTAGGCTAGTCCAAGCTTCTTGACGCGCTCGACGGCTGACTGCAGTTCTTCTCTGTCCTCCTCTTGGCCATGAACAGCATATTCCATGGTCAGGTCAGCCAACTCCCAGGTCGCTGCGTCTAGCTCAACCATTGCCATTGCGGCGGGCGCCACCTCCTCCTGTAGCGGCGCAACCTTCTCGTATGCCTCTGTGAAGATGTTCACACCCAGCAACGAAATCGCGCAAATGAGCAACACAATATCAGCAAACCCGACAGCTAGTCTCTGTGCTATCTTCATCTCTAGTCAGTCCTTCTACGCGCTCCCATTGAGTTCTTCGGTCC
>JAUVHW010000077.1 GCA_030593075.1 Ardenticatenales bacterium | reverse complement strand
TGGACCCCGCCACTCAGGAACGGAGGCTCCGGCCTAGCGGCGAGCTGTACGGCCGCATCTGCCGCAGCGGGTGCATCGACCGGGACATGGTGAGCCAGTATGCACCGGAGCTGCTGGACCAGATGTTCCCAGCGTAGCCTTGTGCAACGGGACAGACCTGCCTGCGGCGAACACGAGCCCTCAAGGCCCTTGCGCCCTCGACCCGCCAGGCGAGATTGCTCCCCCCGTACCGCTGCGCTATAATCCTTGGCTCGGGTCGAGGCCGTGGCTGCTCGATCGAGCTGTCATGGGCACGGCCGCCCGAAGACTGACAAGATGCTCAGGAGGTAGAGGTGGCAGACTCTCCGGTTCGCAGCGGCGACTCCCCTTCCAGCGCGCAGGAGGCTCTTGCCCAGGTTCGCAGCCTCATCAATCGCTTGGCTGAGGCTCAGCTCTCGGGGGAACGTGCTGGGTCTCTCTCGTCCCTCGCGCCCCATCTTCAGGCCGACCTTTACCTTGCCAAGCAAGGGCTGGCTCAACTGGCGCAGGACCTCCGCGCCGAGCAAGAGGACCGCGAGCAGCTGGAGGGAATCCAGCGAGTAAGCCAGGCTATCACCTCCAGTCTGGACCTGACCAACGTGCTCAACATGGTGATGGACACCATCATCGAGTTGACTGGGGCTGAACGCGGCTTTCTGATGTTGCTGAATCCAGAGAGCGGAGAGTTGGACTTTCACGTGGCCCGGAACATGGATCGGGAGACCATTCAGGCGACTTCCTTTGAGATCAGCCGGAGCATCGTCAACCGCGTGGCTGAGGAGGGGGAGCCCATCGTTACCACCAACGCCCAGGCCGACCCCCGCTTCAGAGCGCACGAGAGCGTGGTGAGTTACCACTTGCGCTCGATTCTGTGTGTGCCGCTCAAGGTGCGCGATGAACTGATCGGTGTGATCTATGCTGACAATAGGGTTGTGACCGGCCTGTTTGACGACCAGGACCGGGACCTGCTGGCTGCCTTTGCGAATCAGGCCGCCATCGCCATCCAGAATGCGCGTCTCTTCGAGCAGGCCAAGGCCCAGCTGGAAGCCATCACCGCCATGAAGAACTTGCAGGATAATGTCTTTGCCTCGATAGTGAGCGGGGTCATCACCACCGACGCCCAGGACAACATTGCGCTGGTCAACCGGGCGGCCGAGGAGATTCTCGGCGTGCCGAGCGATGAGATGGAGGGTCAGCCGTGCCTAGAGTCTCTTCCTGAGCTGTGTGCGCCACTCGGGGCCTTGATAGAGCGCGTCAAGTCGCAGGATGCGCTCCAGGCGTCGGAGGTGACGACTGAGCTCCCTGGACGCGGGCGGGTGGACCTCAGTATGGTGCTTTCTCCCCTCAAGGATGCCCAGGGCGATACTCTGGGCGTGGCGATGGTGATAGACGATCTCACGGAGAAGCGGCGGCGCGAAAGGACAATTGCCCACGTCCGCCGCTACCTCCCTCCTGCCCTGGTGGACAGCCTGCCCGCCATCGAGACACTGCAGCTGGGTGGGGCACGCCAGACTATCTCGATCCTATTCGCCGACGTACGTGGCTTCAGCACCTTCAGCGAGAGGCACGAACCGGAGAAGGTGGTGGCGGCGATCAATCGCTATTTTACGGTGGCGGCCGATGCAATCTTGCTGCACGAGGGGATAATCGACAAGTTCATGGGCGACGCCGTAATGGCGCTGTTCAACACTCCCTTCTTGCCGCAGGAGGATCATGCGCTGCGAGCGGTTCGCGCAGCGCTGGCTATGATGTATGACGCCAGCGCTTTGAGCGAGGTGCTTGACCCTGATCAGCAGTTGCGGCTTGGGGTCGGCATTCACACCGGCGAGGTGGTGTTGGGCAACATCGGCAGCCCAGACCGGCTGGACTTTTCCGCCATCGGCGACGCGGTGAATCTAGCCAAGCGGCTCCAGGAGGTGGCAGGCCCGGAGCAGATCCTCATAAGCCAGGCAGCCTACGAAGAAGTGAAGGACTGGGTGGAAGTAATTCAGCTAGATCCGATTCAGGTCAAGGGGCGTCATGCCCACGAGCAAGTCTATGAACTGGTCGGATTGGCAGAGCGACGGCCGGGCGACGCTGAATAGGCACAGCCGCTGACTGGATCCAGGGGCGAACTGATGGGTGAGCGGACGTTTCTAGTGACCGGAGCAGCTGGCTTTGTGGGCGGTTACGTGCTGGCTGCGCTGCGGGGGCGGGGAGGCCGGGTTCTCGGCATGGTGCGCCGGCGCGCGCAGGGGGCGAAGACGCGAGCGCTGGGGGCAGAGCCAGTCGAGGGCGACGTGACCGATCCTGGGTCCCTGAGCAGGGTCATGGAGGGGGTGGATTCCATAGTCCATCTGGCAGCCGTCAACCGGGGCCGTGGCGGACTCTCAATGGAGATGGTCAATTACCGGGGCACGGTCAACGTGCTGGCGGCGGCCAAGGCGGCCGGGGTTCAGCGGCTGGTGCAGGTGATCGGGATCGGAGGCGACTCGCTCTCCACCTTCCCGCTTCCGCGGACCCAGGGTTTGGCGGCCGACGCGGTTCTGGGATCTGGCTTACCGGCGACGGTCCTGGAGGCGGGCGTGATCTATGGACGTGGCGATGCCTTTGTCACTGCTCTGGCAGGTCTGGCCCGGCTTTCGCCGGTTGTAGTAGTGCCGGGCAGCGGACGGGCGCGCTTTGAGCCTATCTCTTGCGAGGACGTTGCCGAAGCAGCGGTCAACGCTCTCGATATGCCAGAGGCGGCTGGGCAGCGCTTTCGGGTTGCTGGTCCCGACGTGCTGACGCTGGATCAAGTGTACGACCTGATCTTGCAGGTGCTGCGACTCAGACGGATCAAGCTGCACGTGCCGACGGCCCTGCTGCGCCCGCTGGTTCGACTGATGGATGGGCTGCTTCCGGAACCGCCTGTGACTTCTAGTCTGCTGGACTTGCTGGAGCTAGACATCTTGGCTGAGGAAAACGCGTGCCCCACGCTGCTGAGACGCGAACCACGCCGTTTCCACGAAGGTCTGGCGTATGCCAATGAGGTGACAGCTGCTCGCTTCCTGTCGATTACGCTTGGCCGGCGAGATAGGCGTGCGCTGACTGGAAGCAGCTGATGGACTGGGATGGCTTTGTCGCCCATCACCCCGCCGGTCACCTGCTCCAGACCGCTGGATGGGCGGCGCTCAAGGCCAGGTTTGGCTGGGACAGCCAGCTAGTGACCCAGGAATACGGCGGCGAGCTGACGGCCGGCGCCCAGGTGCTCTACCGCTTCACTCCCGGGCGGCTGTTCTGCGTCGCATACGTCCCCAAAGGCCCGGTAGTGGACTGGGAGAGAACCGGCCGCGCACGTTCGGTCCTGCAGGAAGTCGTCACCCAGGCCCGGAAGCGCCGCGCCATTTTTCTGCGGATTGAGCCCGGCCTACTGGAAGAGGAGGTCCCTACGCTGAGTGCTCTGATGCACGAGGCTGGCTTTTGGCCCGTGGACCGGGCGATCCAGCCCCGGCGCACTATCCTGTTGGACATCAGTGGCAGCGAGGAGGAGATCCTGGCGCGCATGAAGCAAAAGACGCGCTACAACATCCGGCTGGCCGGGCGGAAGGGCGTGAAGGTGCGCCAAGGGGGGCCAGACGAGGTCTCTGTTTTCTGCAGCTTGGCGGAGGCCACCGGCGAACGCAACCGGTTCGGGGTCCACAGCCCGGCCTACTACCAGGCCGCGTATGCACTCTTTGCTCCTAATGACCAGGTGGGGCTGCTGCTGGCCGAGTTCGAAGGGACGCCTTTGGCTGCGCTGATGGTCTTTGCACTGGGGAAGACCGCCTGGTATCTCTACGGCGCCTCCGGCGATGAGGAGAGGCGGAGGATGCCCGCCTACCTGCTGCAGTGGGAGGCAATTCGCTGGGCACGGGCGAGAGGCTGCACGCAATATGATCTGTGGGGCGTACCCGACGAAGATGAGGAGACGCTGGAGGCCGAATTCGCCGGCCGCTCCGATGGCCTGTGGGGGGTCTACCGCTTCAAGCGCGGTTTCGGCGGCTGCCTGGTCCGCTCGGCCGGCGCGTTTGACCGTGTGTTCAACCGCCCACTGTATTGGCTATACCGGCGAGTTGGGGAATCCGCATACCAGGGCGTCTGACGGACAGCCCTCCTGACCTTTCATGCTTCTAATCCCAACCACCGATACCGCATCGTCTCAGCTCAGGGCGCACCCGGTCACCGACGGCCGGAAATGGAACGCCCTTCTCCGCGCGCTCCCTGTGCATCACGTCCTGCAGAGCTGGGAGTGGGGCGAGTTCAAGGCGCGCCATGGCTGGACGGCGGAGCGATTTGCCTTCCAGCGCGGGACCGATGTGGTGGCGGCCGCGCAGATGTTGACCCGCCGCGCCCGACCACTGCCGGTATCCATAGCCTACGTCCCCAAAGGGCCGGCGCTGGATTACGCTGACCGGCCGCTGAGGAGGGCCGTGCTGGATGCGCTGGCGGCCGGCGGCCGCCAGCGAGGGGCCATCTTTGTCAAGATCGATCCCGACGTGGTGCTGGGGACCGGTGTGCCAGGGGCCGACGATGAGGCCCCCGACCCGCTGGGCCAAGAGGTCGCGGCCGATCTTGGGGAGCGCCAATGGCGTTTCTCCCCTGAGCAGATCCAGTTCCGCAACACGGTTCAGCTCGACCTGACCCAGAGTGAAGATGCGCTGTTGTCCGCAATGAAGCAAAAGACGCGCTACAATGTCCGGCTGTCCGGCCGTAAGGGCGTTCGGGTGCGGCCGGGAGATGACGTCGAGCTTTTGTTTCGTCTGTACACCGAGACAGCGGCGAGAGACCGGTTCGCCATCCGGCCCCTGGCCTACTATCGCGACGCCTGGGGAAGCTTCCTAGAGGCAGGGCTGGCTCGTGCCCTGATCGCCGAATGCGAAGGCGAACCGATTGCGGCCTTGATTTTGTTCTGCTTTGGCGAGCGAGTCTGGTACATGTACGGTGCGTCGCTGGACATCCATCGGGACAGGATGCCCAACCACCGGCTGCAGTGGGAGGCAATGCGCTGGGCCAAGGCCGAGGGCTACAGAGTATATGACATGTGGGGCGCCCCCAACCTGTTTGAGGAGAGCGACCAGATGTGGGGCGTCTGGCGCTTCAAGTCTGGCTTTGGCGGCCGGGTAGTGCGTCACATTGGGGCCTGGGACATGATACTGTCGCGCCCCTGGCATCGGCTTTACACCTCGGTGGTTCCGCGCTACCTGGCGCTCCGTCGTTCGCTGCGCAACAGGTGACAAATGTCCAACGGGGCGCCTGATAATTGTATTTGAGGAAAAGGTCATTTGTGGTAAAATGCCGACCGTTGTGCTTTCAAACTCAGTCTCGGAGGGTCTCTCGCCGACATGAAAGACTATGAGTTGATTGGGCTTCTTTTCATAGTAGGACTGGCCCTCC
The DNA here is from genome assembly GCA_030593075.1 of Ardenticatenales bacterium. Classification (GTDB taxonomy): domain Bacteria; phylum Chloroflexota; class Anaerolineae; order Promineifilales; family UBA4811; genus JAUVHW01. Next base: position 8,479 of record JAUVHW010000077.1, on the reverse strand, counting down.
CTGTGGCTGCTATTCTCGCAGGCTCCATCCTGGGCCCCAGAAAGCCCAACCGAATCAAGAACGACACCTATGAGTGCGGCATGGAGACCTTTGGGCCGACCTGGGTTCAGTTCAAGGTTCAGTACTATCTCTTTGCCCTTGTCTTTGTTGTCTTTGACATTGAACTGGTGTTCTTGTTCCCCTTTGCCGCTGCCTTTGACAAGCTTCCCTTGTACGCCGTGGTCGAGACAGTGGTGTTTATCCTAATCCTGGCCGCGGCCCTTGTCTACGCCTGGAAACGCAAAGCCCTCGAGTGGTTCTAGTCGATATTCCTGTGCCGGGCTTTTGCGCGCCGCCGCCCGTCAGTTCAGGCCTGGGAGTAGCTGTGCATGAATGGATTTGACATCAGCAACCTTTTCCTCAGCATCGGCCAGGTATGGACCGAGTGGCTCTTGCAGCTGGGGCTTTCGGCCGGGTGGGTGTCGTTCGTTAACAAGCTGGCTGGTGCGGTCCTCGTCACTGCCTTTGCAGTTGGTACGGTGGTCTTTACCATTGTGGGGGAGCGCAAGCTCATCGGCCGGATTCAGGACCGGCTGGGCCCTAACCGCGTGGGCCCGTTTGGCTTGCTTCAGACCGTCCCCGATGTGCTCAAGTTGCTGACCAAAGAGATCATCACCCCGGCGAACGCGGACAAGGTCCTGTACAGCATCGCGCCCATGCTGGCGGTCGCCTCTGTGATCCTGATCTGGGGAGTGGTGCCGTTTGCCAACGGCGTCATGGGGGTCGATCTGGACATCGGCGCCCTCTACTTTGTGGCTGTTAGCTCCTTTGGTACGCTGGCAATTCTGCTGGCTGGCTGGTCCTCCAACAACAAGTACGCGCTGGTATCCGCCTTTCGTGTAGTGGCCCAGTTGATCAGCTACGAAGTGCCCCTGGTGCTCTCGCTGCTGGTTCCGGTGCTCTTGGCCGGCACCATGAGCATGAACGGGATTGTCCAGGCGCAGGCGCAGGGGTGGTTTGTGATCCTGGCGCCCATCTCGATGCTGATCTTCTTTATCAGCAGCACGGCCGAGGTGGGCCGGTCACCGTTTGACTTGCTTGAGGCCGACTCGGAGATCGTAGCCGGCTATAACATCGAGTACAGCGGGATGAGATTCGCCATGTTCTTCTTGGGCGAGTGGATCCATGCTTTCACCATCTGTGGTCTCACTGCTACCTTGTTCTTCGGCGGTTGGCGCGGCCCGTTCGTGGATCAGGTACCTGCGCTGGGCGTGATATATTTCCTCGTCAAGATGTTCGCGATCTACTTTGTCCACATCTGGATTCGCACTACTATGCCCCGGCTCAGAATCGATCATCTGCTTGACTTTAACTGGAAGTTCCTGGTTCCGCTTTCGCTGGTCAACCTCATAGTGATGAGCCTGGCTGCCCGCTTGACAGGAATGCCCCGTGCAGATGCCGCTCTGGGCGAACTACTTCCCTACTGGGGTGTGTTGCTGGGTGTGAACGTCGTGTTGGCAGCGGTGACGCTCTATGTCTTGGGCGTCGTGGGCAGCCGCATACGGCGGCGGCAAGAGGCAGCGAGAGAACCAGAACCGGCGGTGACCGGACCATAGAACAGGAGTAGAGAGCATGACGTACGCGGTATTCATCCTGTTCACCCTCATGGCGCTGTGCGGCGGCGTGCTGGTCGTGACTCAGCGAAACCTGGTCCGAGCGGCTACTGCGCTGGTCCTCAGCTTGTTTGGAGTGGCAGGGCTCTATGTTCTCCTGGAAGCTGGTTTCCTGGCGGCCGTTCAGGTTCTGGTCTACATCGGCGCCATTGCCATCCTCATCATCTTTGCCATCATGCTTACACGCCGGATGGTGCAGGGTGACGAGTCGGGTCTGAACCGCCAATGGGGCTGGGCGCTGGTCTCAGCGGTGGTCATGTTCGCGCTTTTCTGCTACGTGGTCGTCAAGGCCTGGCCCCTGGCGCTGGGGGCAGTTAGCGCGCCAGCAGTGCCGGCCGATTCCACCGAGGCGTTGGGATTGGCCTTACTCGACTGGGAGCAATACGTGTTGCCGTTCGAGATTGCCTCCGTACTGTTGCTCAGTGCGATGGTGGGGGCAGTGGTCATCGCTCGAGAGAAGCATGACAGTTAGCCGGTTTTTCTGCAGCACTGCGACGGGCCGGGACAGCCCCGCGCGCCTGGTTGCTCTCCCAAGTGCATTCGTGCCGGTGAAGGAGTGCCTATGATCCCGCTCTCTTGGTATGTGCTGGTGTCGGCCGCCCTCTTCTGCATCGGCCTGTTTGGGGTGCTGGCCCGGCGCAACGCGGTTGCCATTCTGATGGCCGTCGAGCTTATGCTTAACGCCGTTAATGTGAACCTGGTGGCTTTTTGGCGGTATGGCGAGCCGCAAGCGATGGCCGGGCAGGTGTTTGCCCTCATTGTGTTCACTGTGGCGGCGGCCGAGGCGGCCGTGGGCCTGGCGCTGTTCATCGCCATCTATCGCAGCCGCGACACCGTAGCCGTCGAAGAGATCGACCTGATGAAGGGATAGCGAGGGTGGAGATGCGAGAGTTCTTTTTCGATCTAACTTGGCTTATCCCGGTGTTTCCGCTGCTCGCCTTTGCTTTCATCGTCCTTTGGGCTAACCCCAATAGGAAGCTGAGCACCTGGGCGGCCTGGGCTGGCATAGGACTGTCGTGGCTCCTGGGCTGGACCATCTTTTTCCTCTCATGGGGTGACATCCACCACCTGACCCCGCCTGAGGCCAACCACCCGGTCCCCCTGTGGGCGCTGCCGGCCGGGTCCGGCATGCTCGAGGTGGGCTTTCAGGTTGACACGCTGACTGCCCTCATGCTCTTTATGGTGCCCTTTGTCTGCCTGATGATCTTTATCTACTCCAAGGGCTACATGGGCTACGGTACCGAGCAGGTAGACCCGCACTACTCGCGTTTCTTTGCCTACATTTCACTCTTTGCCTGCGGGATGCTGGGGCTGGTGGTGTCTGACAGCTTGCTTACCCTCTTTATCTTCTGGGAAATCATGGGGCTCTGTTCCTACCTGTTGATTGGCTTCTGGTTCGAGAAACGCTACCCTGATCCCGAGAGGATAACTCCCAAGGAGGCAGGGCTGAAGGCCTTCCTCACCACTCGGGTTGGCGACGTCATCATGCTCCTGGGCATCCTGCTTCTCTTCTCGCAGGTGGGCAGTCTCTCATTTGTGGATCTGTTCAGCCACGACACGTTGCACATGTTGGCTGAAAAGACGGTGACCCTTCCGGTCCTTGGCACGATGCCGGTGGCGACTTTGGCGGCGCTGCTGTTGTTCGGGGGAGCGATGGGCAAGAGTGCCCAGTTCCCGCTGCACGTCTGGCTGCCCGACGCGATGGAGGGCCCCACGCCCGTCAGCGCTCTGATCCACGCGGCGACGATGGTCTCGGCCGGCGTCTACCTGGTGGCCCGGAGCTTTCCTTTGTTCGCGGCCGTTCATGGCGGCACACAGCTGGCAGTGGTAGCCTTTATCGGCGCTTTCACCGCGCTGTTTGCCAGCACCATCGCGGTTGCCCAGAACGACATCAAGCGAGGACTGGCCTACTCGACCATCAGCCAGCTCGGTTACATGATTGCGGCTCTTGGAGTGGGCGCCTACATCGCCGCCGTCTTTCACCTGATCACCCACGCCTTCTTTAAGGCGCTGCTGTTCCTGGGTTCCGGGTCAGTGATCCACGGCGTGGAGCACGGCCACCACGAGGTGGCGCACGGGCATGATGATCATGGTGAAGAGGCATTCGACGCCAATGACATGATGAACATGGGTGGGTTGTGGAGCAAGATGCCCCGCACCGCCTGGACCTTCCTCATCGGCGGCGGCGCTCTGGCGGGCATCGTCCCACTGGCCGGATTCTGGAGCAAAGACGAGATCCTTGCGCACGCGTGGCACGGATTCCAGCACGGGCACGATTTAGGCACTTTCTGGCCCTTCTTCGTATGGCTGCTGCTGACCTTGGCTGCGCTGTTGACCGCGTTCTACACCGCTCGCCAGGTATGCCTGACCTTCGCCGGCCGGCCGCGCACTGAGGCAGCCGGGCACGCTCACGAGAGCCCGCCTTCCATGACCTGGCCGCTGATGATCCTGGCTTTCTTTGCCGCCACCTTGGGCCTCTTTGGCACGCCCTGGGCCAACCAGTTTCACCACCTGATCGGGGAGGCGTTCGAAGCCACGCCCTTTGACCCCTTTGTGGCGGGACTGTCGACTGCCTTGGCGGTGGGCGGCGCGGCCGTGGGCTGGCTTGTCTACGGTCGCAAACCGCTGGCGGCCGGCGATGTAGACCCGGTCAAGCGGTGGCTGGGCCCGGTCCATACGGTGCTGGAGAACAAGTACTATGTGGACGAGCTGTACCGGGCGGTGTTCATCCGTCCCGTTATCTGGCTGGCTCACGTCTTTTTCAAGTTCGACAACCGCTGGGTGATTGATCCGATTGTCAACGCCGTGGGGCGAGCGGGTGTCTCGCTCGCCAAGGGGATGGGCTGGTTTGATCTGGTAGTAGTGGATGGGCTGGTGAACCTGGCCGGCCGGGCTGGGGCTACCGTCTCCAGCCTGAGCGACGTCGTGGATCTGCGGTTCGTGGACCGGATAGTCGATGGAGTTGGCGACCTCGTCCGGGCCGGCGGCCGCTTCTTGCGCCCCATACAGACTGGACGGGTGCAGAACTATCTGTTGGTGGCTGTGTTGTTCACGGCGATCACCTTGTTGGGCTTGTATGTCATGCTGCCGGTTCTGTGAACCGGCCGGCTGGAAACCCTGCGATAACCGAGGAACCGAGGAGGAGTGTTTGATGGGCTTTCCAATCCTTAGCGCAATTCTTTTCGTCCCGCTGGTGGGCGCCGTTCTGGTGCTGCTGGTGCCCAAGGGCAAGGACAATTGGATCAGGTGGCTGTCCATTGCCATCAGTCTGATCCCGCTGGTTCTGGCCGTGGTGGTTTGGTTTGGAGTGACCAACCTAGGCGGAGGCGAGATGCAGTATGAAGAGGCTGTCTCTTGGATTCCGGCCTTCAACGTCTGGTACCGGCTGGGTGTGGATGGCATCAGCGCGCCGATGGTCTTCTTGACGGCGCTGTTGACCACGCTGTCGCTGTTCTACTCCGCCCACACCATCAAGGTTCGGGTCAGAGAGTATTGCTTTCTCTTCCTGCTACTGCAGGTGGGCATGTTGGGCGTCTTTATGTCCCTGGATTTCATCCTCTTCTACGTCTTTTGGGAGATTGGCCTGGTTCCGATGTTCCTGCTCATTGGAGTGTGGGGTGGCGAGCGGCGAGAGTACGCGGCCATCAAGTTCTTTCTCTACACTCTGGCGGGCAGCGTCCTTATGCTCCTGGCTATTCTGGCTGTCTACTTTAACACCGGCACCTTTAGCATCGTTGAGGCGGCCGAGCTCCAGCCTTTTGCCGACAATTGGGCCATAGCTGTTCTCGCCTTTTGGGGCTTTTTCCTTGGCTTTGCCATCAAGGTGCCCTCCTTCCCCTTCCACACCTGGCTGCCTGATGCGCATACCGAAGCGCCCACGGCCGGCAGCGTGATCCTGGCTGGGGTCCTGCTAAAGCTGGGGGCCTATGGCCTTATTCGGATCGCGCTTCCTCTGTTCCCGGAGGTTTTTAGCTACTACTCCCTCGCTGTGCCGGTGATACCGATCCTGGCCGTGATCAGTATGGTATACGGGGCGCTGGTCTGCATGGCTCAGTGGGACCTGAAGCGGTTGATTGCCTACTCGTCGGTGAGTCACATGGGTTTTGTCACTCTGGGTATCAGCGCGGCCGCGGCTAGCCTGAGCCTGAGCGCCCAAGAGGCAAACAGCGCCGCCATCGCTCTGAATGGCGCTGCGATGCAGATGTTCACCCACGGCATCATCACCGGCGGGTTGTTTTTCATCGTCGGCATCATCTACGAGCGGACCCACACCCGTGACCTGCAGGCGTTCGGAGGCCTGGGCTCCAAGATGCCCTACTTCTATGGCATCACCATGGTCACCGGGTTTGCCTCGCTGGGGCTGCCGGGGCTGGCTGGTTTCTGGAGCGAGTTCTTTGTGTTCCGCGGCGCGCTGGCCATCATACCCGCCTTTGCCATCATCGGCGCTGCAGCGATAGTCTTCACAGCGGGCTATATTCTGTGGAAGATCGTACAGTACGTCTTCCTGGGCGCCTTTGACGAGGAGCGGTGGGGCGGCCTGACCGACATGGAGTGGTGGGAAAAGGCCACCATGTGGCCGTTGGTGGCGTTCATGGTGGGCTTTGGCCTTTACCCGGTTCCGATCCTGAACTTGTTCAACGGCGCCACCTCTGCACTGCTGGGGAAGCTGTAGGCGAACGGAGATGCTGAATTGGCCGAACTGACAGTATTACAGGCTCTTGGTCCACTCTCTCCGCAGTTGGTCCTCCTCCTGGCCGCGCTGCTGGTGCTAGGCTTGGACCTGGCCTGGGGCGAGAAGAGGAGGGGATGGCTGCCCAGCGTGGCCCTGCTGGGGCTGGCGGGCACCATCGTGGCGACCATGTCCCTTTGGGGTCGGCGCGAGGTACTCTTTGGAGGGGTCTTTGTCGTGGACCCCAGCGCTGTCTTTTTTCAGGTCATCGCAGTGTTGGCCACGGCCCTGGTGATCTTGATGTCGATCGACTACTTTGAGGGGCGGGCAACCTACACGGGCGAGTTCTACAGCCTGCTGCTGGTGGCCAGCCTGGCCATTACCCTGATGGCCGGCTCAACTGACCTGATCATGGTCTACCTCTCCATCGAGCTGTTGAGCATCGTCTCCTATGTCTTGACCGGGTTCATGCGCGAGGATCGCAGGTCGAACGAGGCCGCCCTCAAGTACTTTCTCTATGGCGCGGCGGCGTCGGCCACTATGCTGTACGGCATGTCATTGCTCTACGGGATCACCGGCTCCACCAACCTGGAGGAGATGGCAGCTGTGTTGGGTGCTGACGCCGGCGGCTCTATGAGCTGGGTCGTCCTGGCGGCCGTGATGCTGCTGCTGGTTGGGTTCGGTTTCAAGGTGTCGGCCGTGCCCTTCCACCAGTGGGCGCCCGATGTCTACGAAGGCGCCCCCACGCCGTTCACTGCCTTTCTGTCGGTGGCCTCAAAGGCAGGCGGTTTCGCGGTCCTGCTGCGATTCTTCCTGACTGCGTTACCTGATCTGAGCGTGAACTGGGTTGGCCTGATTGCGGCCCTCTCTGTGATGACCATGACGGTGGGCAACTTGATGGCGATCTTTCAGAAGAACATCAAGCGCATGCTGGCCTATTCCAGCATCGCCCAGGCGGGTTACATCCTGATCGGTCTGGTCTGCTGGCGTCATACTCTGGGCGCCTACGGCGGCGGCATCAGCGGGGTGCTGCTCTACCTGCTGGCTTACCTGTTCACCAATCTAGGGGCCTTTACGGTGGTAATCATCGTCGAGCGGGCAACCGGTTCCAACGAGATCGCGGACTATGCTGGGTTGATGCGGCGCAATCCCTGGTTGGCGGCCGCTCTGTTCGTCTTCTTTCTGTCGCTGGTTGGTATCCCGCCGACCGCGGTCTTTGTCGGCAAACTTCTCATCTTCTCGTCGGCGATTCGCCTGGGTTACTATGGTCTCGCCATAATCGGCGTTGTCAACGGCGTGATTTCGATGTACTATTATTATGGAGTCATGCGCCAGGCGTTCTTCCTGCCGCCCAAGGAGGATACGCCGATTGTGGCCTCACCTCCCCTGGCGGTTGCGCTGGGAGTCACCCTGGTCATGACCCTTGGATTCCTTGTCTTTGCTCAGCCGTTCATCCAGCTGGCTTCATGGTCCACCCTGTAGCAGAGGTGTGCCTGCAAGCTCTTCGGCAGGAGCGAGTGATACGCTGAGGCACCCCGCAACCGACAGGCGGAGGTGAGCACTGCAGTGGCCAAGTGGCGCAGTTTCATCAAACAGCAGGATGTCCAAGACATGACCTATGGCTGCGCCCTGGCCAGCCAGGCCGGAATCGGCATCGCGGGGCCGGTGCTGATCGGCCTGGCCCTGGGCTATTGGATGGATCTGCGCCTGGGCACGCTGCCCTGGATCACACTCGCTTTGACGTTCCTGGGCGCTCTTGTCGGCCCCATCGTCGTCTACCGGTGGGTGACCACGGCCGTGCGCCAGCGGTTAGCCGGCAGAGAACCGGTCGAGGCTGAGGGCGAGGACGAGGTTCCGGGAGACTGATGCCATGCCGAAAACGACTGCTGGCCGACTAGGTTGCGCCGGCCTCATTGTGGTGATGCTGGGGACCTCCGTGGGAGGTCTTTTCCTGGGGGGTATCCTCAATGAAGACGTGCATCTGCCGGTCATCAGCCTGGCGGCCGAGAAGATTCACCTGCCCTTCGAGTTGCCGCTCCTGGGCCACGAATTGCCAAACACGATTCCCGCGACGTGGCTCACCATGCTGGTCCTCATCGCAGTGTCGGCGCTAGGTACACGAAAGATGAGAATGGTACCCGGTGGTCTCCAGAACCTG
>JAUVHW010000045.1 GCA_030593075.1 Ardenticatenales bacterium | reverse complement strand
AGTCACCGGCGTGGGGGTTGCTGGCATCTATATGCCGGGCGTGAAACTGATCTCGCAGCGCGTTCCATCGTATCGGCGGGGGCGTGCGCTGGGCCTGTTCGTCAGCTCCTTCACGCTGGGGGCTGCGGCTTCCATTGCGCTTGGTGGCAGCCTGGCGGCAGCCTTGGGCTGGCGGCCGGCATTGGCGCTTACGTCGATTGGCCCCCTGCTGGGGGCGCTGGTTGGGTGGCGCGCCCTGGCGTCCTCGCCGGTCGAAGCAGCAGAGGAACACCTGCCTCCCCGTGCTCTCTCCCGGCCGGAGGGCGACCCTGGTTTCATTATTGAGCTATCCCGCAACCGTCCGGCGCTGCTGGCAATCGCCACCTATGCAGCCCACGCCTGGGAGACGCTGGGGTTGCGCGGCTGGCTTCCGGCTTTTCTGGCCGCGGCGCTTATGCGGCAGGGAGCGGGCCTCAGCAAGGCGACCCAGGGAGGAGCGACGATGGCCGGACTTGCCACGGTCGTCGGCGCAGCCGGAGTGTTATCGGTCGCGACGCTATCTGACCGGCTGGGGCGCACCCGGACGATCATGGCCGTCACCGGCGCTAGTTCCGTCTGCATCCTGGCCCTCGGTTTCACCGTGACGCTGCCCTGGGCGCTGGTCGCCGGTGCGGGCATCCTGGCCGCCCTGCTGGCGAACGCCGACTCGGCCGTGATCTCGACCACGCTGACGGAGGCCGTACCGGACGGCGTCCTGGGCCGAGTGCTGGGCGTGTATTCCTTTCTTGGATTCACGGCCGGGGCTATCGCGCCCCTGGTGTTCGGGGCGGTGCTCGATTATACTGGGTCCCTGGGAGGCGCCGGCCCGCCGGGGTGGGCCTGGGCATTTGCCACCCTTGCTCTGGGCTCGCTGGTCGCGCTGACCACGGCCGCGACCCTGCACCGTATCCGAACACCACGAAGTGCATAGTATGTCCTGGACACCGCACAGTAAGCACTTGACAACCCGCCTTGTCTCTGGTAGATTGGTGTACACCAATTCACCATGGGTGCGTCTTGTCGCCAGGAGTCATCCAGTCTACAGAAAGTAGGGTACTCGCTCGCTTGGTCTGGGCGCTCAGGATCAACACTCTCCCACACCGCCAGGTCTGAAAGGAAGACTGTGACGCAGAACCCTGGAGAGAAGCTTGGCGGATTCCGATCCGAAGGCGACGTCAACATCTCGCCCCGCCGGGTCGCATGGCAAGCTGAGGCGCTGGACGATGAGACCCGCGCTCTGCTGGAAGAAGACGCCCGCTACTTTCTCCATCAATCGCTCTCCACCCCGTGCCTGAACGCGCTGCGGGCCTGCGAAGGAATCTACATTGAGGACCTGCAGGGCCGGCGTTACATGGACTTTCACGGCAACAATGTCCATCAGGTTGGTTTCGGCAACCCGGAGGTGGTCGCGGCCGTCAAGGCCCAACTGGACGAACTCTCCTTCTGCACCCGGCGCTACACCAATCGCGCTGCAGTGGACCTGGCGAAGAAGCTGGCCCAGATCGCGCCTGGCGATCTGAATAAGGTGCTGTTCTGCCCCGGTGGAACCAGCGCGGTCGGCATCGCGCTCAAGCTGGCGCGGGTTGCCACCGGCCGCTACAAGACCATCTCTATGTGGGGTTCCTTCCATGGCGCTTCGCTGGATGCCATTTCCATCGGCGGTCAGGCGCTCTTTCGGCACGGCGTCGGGCCTCTGCTGCCCGGCGCCGAGCACGCGCCGCCGCCCGACGAGTATCGTTGTCTGTGGGGGTGCGGCGAGCGCGGGGGCTGCGACCTACAGTGCGCCAGATACATCGAGTACGTCCTAGAGAAGGAAGGGGACGTGGCGGCCGTGATCGCTGAGCCGGTGCGGAGCACGCCCTACGTTCCCCGGCCGGAATACTGGCAGGCTGTGCGCCGAGCTTGCGACCGGTATGGCGCGCTGCTCATCTTTGACGAGATTCCCCACGCTCTCGGCCGCACCGGCAGGATGTTCACCTGCGAGAACTTTGGGGTGGTGCCGGACATCCTGGTGATCGGCAAAGGGCTGGGTGGGGGGATCTTTCCGCTGGCGGCCGTCATCGCCCGCGAGGACTTGGACGTAGCGGGCGACCGTGCTCTGGGCCACTATACCCACGAAAAGAGCCCGGCCGCCTGCGCGGCCGCCCTGGCGACGATTGACTACATTGAGAAGCACGACCTGGCGGCCCACGCCCGCGACCTGGGGCGCCACGCTCTGGCGCGCATGGCCCAGATGATGGAACGGCATCCGCTGATCGGAGACGTGCGGGGGCTGGGGCTGCTGCTGGGGATGGAGCTGGTCAGGGACCGCGCGACCAAGGAGCGGGCGGCCGACGAGGCGGAGGCGGTCATGTACTGTGCGCTCAGCAAAGGGCTGAGCTTCAAGTTGACCATGGGCAACATCCTCACCCTCACGCCGCCGCTGATCATCACACAGGAGGAGATGGACCGGGCGCTGGCGATAATCGAGGAGTGTCTAGAGGATGTCGAGCGGAACCGGTGAGCCTCGCAACTCGGTCCGGCTGCAGGCGTTGTTCAGCGCAGCCGCTATTCGGTCGAGGGCCCAGCTAGCGGCCGGACCGTCTTGACGGAGTAGCTTTCAGTGTTCCCCAGGGAGACTTTGGCGATTCATGGCTACGGCCGCAGAGCCGTACCCCATACCTTTTTCAGGCAGCCTCGTGCCACCGAGCACCTGGCCATTCTGCTGCCAGGGATGGGCTACAGCGCTGGCATGCCGCTGCTGTATTACCCTACCTATCTGATGTGGGCCAATGGTGCAGATGTTCTGCTGGCGCAATACAGTTACCGGCAAGAAGATGGCTTTCGGAACCTGGATGATGATGAGCAAATGCGCTGGATTCTTGGCGACGCCACTGCTCTCTTGGAGGCCGCTGTTGGCCAGCGCGACTACGGGCAGCTGACATTGATCGGCAAGTCGATTGGCACCGTCAGCATGGGACACCTGCTGGCGACGGAAGCCAGCCTGCCCAATCTACAGGCCATCTGGCTGACCCCCTTGCTGCACGTCGACCAGGTGCGTCGCCAGATTCAGCAGCTGGGAGGCCGGTCGCTGGTGGTCATTGGAACCGCAGACCGCTTTTTCGATGCGGCCGCTGTCGCCGGAATCCAAGAGACTGGCCACTGTGAACTACTGACCATCGAGGGTGCAGACCACGGGCTAAACCTGGCAGACGACGTCATTGGGTCGGTGCGGGTCCTGCAGGAGGTCATGCAGGTCCTGGCTCGATTCCTGGCAGTGCGGGAGTGATTCATGGGCAGCCAAATCATGTGTCTCATTGAGGGCAGGACATGCCCGGAAGACGGCCCGCGTAGCCAGCCTATGATCTCGCATCAGGTGGTTGCATGCGCTGTTGACCAGTCTTCTGCGGACAGGCTGGGGCCAGTCTCGTACATGCGCTAGGAGAGAACAGATGCCGGATTTCCTGGATTTCATGGAGCGGGCTACCACTGGGCAGATTCTGGCCGAGAACGATTATTACTTGAAGGTTCTCATCCCGAACGTGACCAAGGTGGTGAGGGAGTTTGGCATCCGGTACGACCCCGCGAACCCTGTTTCGTCTGACGATGAGCTAGCGGATCGCCTCTTTGAAGCGGCCGTCGAGTTTGTGACCCGCACCGGCATCTACTGCGGCGCCACCAACCGGGTGATCGAGGTGGGGCGAGATGAGCTGCTGCAGGCGGTAGAGAATCTCCCCGACGGAAGTACCTTTGGGGAAGGTCGAGACCGGCGCCGCTTCCGGGCCCGCCGGCCTGGAGACGAGCGCCCACCCTGGTGTCACGTGGGAACCGGCATCGTCGCATCGTCGGAAGAGATAGCTACGGCCCAGGTGGAGGGTTATGGCGGCATCCCCCAGGCCAGCTCCATCAGCATCCCGGCCTTTGGCCGTGTCCGTGGCATGCATGTCGTGGGCGGGTCGCCCTTGGAGATCTATGCGACCATCGGTTCGGTGCAGGCGGGCCGCAGGGCGCTGGGGAGAGCCGGCCGGCCCGGGCTCCCCATCCTCAACCTCATCTCCTCGGCGACTACCTCCATGGCGACGATTGCCGGTACCCATCCCGACTTTGGACTGCGGCCGTCCGACGGCTGGCTGATAGACTTCCTGGCTGAGATGAAGGTCGACTTTGAAACCCTGAACCGGCTGGCTTTTGTCCACGTCACGGGAGGCAACGTGGGGTCAACAGCCCTTCCCATCCTGGGAGGGTACGCGGGAGGGGCAGAAGGGACCGCCCTGGTCATGACGGCCTACTACCTGCTGGGTATTCTGCTGTTCCGGGGCGCTTATCATCTCACCGGGCCCGTCCACTTTCGTCACGGATGTTCCACCACGCGCGATGGTCTGTGGGTGATGTCGGTGGCCGGCCGGGCAGCCAGCCACAACACCCGCTATCCTGCCATCGGACTGGCGTACGCCGCGGCCGGCCCCTGCACGAAGGAGTATTTCTACGAGGCGGCGGCCGCGAACCTGTGCTGCGTGGCCTCGGGCTATGCCGGCGTTCAGACAGTTCATCCCGCCAAGGCGGTCATCGAAGATGGGGTCACCCCGCTAGAGGCCCTTTTCAACGTCGAGATGGCCTATGCGGCTGCGGGCGTTAGCAGCGAGCGGGCTAGCGAGCTGGTCAACCGCTTCCTGCAGAAGTACGAGGACATTATCGGGGAGGCTCCCAAAGGCAAGCGGTACCAGGAGTGCTACGACCTCCGCACCGGCAAGCCGTCCGAGGAGTATGTCCGGTTGCACGAGGAGATCAAGGAGGAACTGACGCAGATGGGTGTTTCCTTTCGGTTCTGAGGCAAGGACTGCAGTGACTGCAAGTTCGGGAAGGCGCGGATGAGGATACTCTGCCTGGGCGCTGCTGGGCGCATCAGCCGCGAGTCGGTCAAGGACCTGGTGGGCGACAGCGGCTTTACGCAGATCACTATCGGTGACGTCAACCAGGCGGCCGCCCGAGAGGTCGTGCAGGAAATCGGCGATGACCGGCTCGATGCCATTGAGTTCGACATCACGGACTCTGCCGCGGCAGTCGAGGTCATGAAGCAGTACGACCTGGTCATGAGCGGGATGCCCATCAAGTTCGATGAACTGCTGGTCAAAACGGTCGTCGAGGCGGGGGTGAACGGCCTGGACATCAATGGTATGGGGGACACCCTTGTTTTCGATGCCCCGGCTCGCAAAGCGGGCATTGTCTACGTGCCTGGTGTTGGAATGACGCCGGGGACGACGAATGTCCTGACCAGGTACGCGGCCGACCAGATGGAGCGAGTGGACGAGATCTGCATCAGCCATGGAGCCTTTCGGGCAATCTCTCTTTCGCCGGGTCTGACCTCAACGACCTTCATCGAGTATGACCCCAATCTGCAGGGTCGGGTAGTATACGACAACGGAGAATACGTCAACGTTCCTCCCTTCTCCCTGGAGAAGATAATAGAGCTGCCCGAGCCGTTCGGGACTCTGCCGCAGTACGTGATTCCCCACCCCGAGGCCTATACCCTTCCGAGATACATCCAGGGTGTGAAGCGAATCGAAGTGAGGGGTACCTGGCCCGAGAAGAACATGAGGCTCGTCCGAGCGCTCTACGAGTACGGCTTCCTGAGGGGCGACAAGGTTGAAGTCAATGGTGCAGAGATCAGCACACTGGACTTTCTTGCCGCCTACCTCAACCAGGCGCCGGAAGGCAAAGAGCAGGACCTCTGGGGATATGCCCTCCACGTTGAGGTGACCGGCTTGAGGGATGGCAAGGCGGTGCGGCACACTCTCACCACCACGCACCCTTCTGCAGACGTCGAAGGCTGGGAAGGCCCGCGGGCCTATACGCGGAGCGTGGGTATTCCTCTTTCCATCGGCGCGCAGATGATCGCCAGCGGCAAGGTCAAGGAAAAGGGGGTAGTAGCCCCAGAAGGCGCCTTTGACCCGGTGGAGTTCATCGAGGAACTGGCCAGGCGCGGAATCAAGGTCCGCGAGAGAGTCGACGAGGATCACACGGTTGCATGACTGCCGGAGTATCGTCAGGTGGGAGAGACAGGCGGCAGCTACCTCCGGCCTGATCACTGTGGTTGGGTTTCGCGAGGAAGCCTGTTGCTGTCAGCTGTCTTTCGGCCGGGAGCGACGGCCCAATCAGCTCCATAGATCAAGAAAAGGAGGAATACGCTGGTAGTCTGGTCGCTCTGACTATCGCGTGCGACACAATATGCTCAACTTTCTGGACATCTTCGAGCGGGCGCTACAAGGCCCCATCATGACCGAACAGGATTTCGACATGAAGGTGTTTGTGCCTACGCTGAGGAAAATCGTCAAAGAGTACGGAATCCGGTACGACAAAGAGAACCCGGTTCCCTCGAACGATGACCAGGCCGACAATCTCTTCGAGGCAGCGGTGGCCCTGATGGAGCAGGTGGGCGTCTATTGCCAGGACACCAACCGAGTGATCCAGTTCGGCCGAGAAGAGATCCTGGAGGCGGTCAAGGAGGCTCCGGGCCGGTGCTGGGCTGGTGAGGGCAAGGAGTCCGGCGTCTTTGGGATGAGAAAGCCCGACGATCGGAAGGTGCCCTGGCTGCACGTGGGATCGGGGATAGTGTCCACGGCCGAGGAGATGATGACCAATCTCATCGAGGCCTACGGGTCCATCGCCGAGGCCGACTCGATCAGCATCTCGGCCCTGGACAGCGTCCGAGGGATTCCTGTGATGGCGGGGTCCCCGGTGGAGATCTATGCGGCCATTCGGGGGATCAAGATCGGCCGGGAGGCGCTCAGGCGGGCCGGACGGCCTGGCCTGCCCATCATGAATCTCATCTCCACGGCCGCGGCTGCGGTCACGACTATTGCCGCCAGCGCACCGCAGTTCGGGCTGCGGCCCACCGACGGATGGCTGGTCGGGGCGATCTCGGAGCTCAAGATCGATTTCGGGGCGATGAACAAGACCGCGTACCTCCTCAACTGGGGCGCCAACGTGGGAGCAGAGTCGAGTCCCATTCTGGGCGGCTACTGTGGAGGGCCGGCGGGCACGGCCGTGGTGAGCACCGCCTACTTCCTGATGGGCCTTCTGGTTCAGAGGGGAAGCTACCAGCTCACCTTCCCGGTGCACTTTAGGCACGGCTGCTCCACCACCCGCGACGTTCTCTGGACCGTGTCCGCAAGCTGCCAGGCCGCCAGCCGCAACATCCCCATGCCGGTGATCTGGCTGGGGTACATTGCCGGCGGGCCCAACACCAAGATGTATTTCTACGAGGCAGCGGCTCACTTGCTGAGCGCCGTCACCTCGGGTGCTCCATCGGTTCAGACGCCCCATCCGGCCAAGGCAGTCAAGGTGGATGGCATAACGCCCATGGAGGCCAAGCTGGGAGTGGAGCTAGCCACAGCGGCCTCGAAGCTCGACCGGGGACAGGCCAACGAGTTGGTACTTCGGCTCCTGGAAAAGTACGAGTCCCAGATTGATGCGGCCCCCACCGGGAGCACCTACCAGGAATGCTACGATCTCGCTACTGGCAGACCCAGCCAAGAGTACCTACGTCTCTGCGCTGAGGTGAGAGAGGAACTCGCCGGTATTGGAATCCCTCTGGAGTGACCGGCATACTGGCCGCTCTGTGATACCATCCCGATGAAGGACCTGTCGAACTAGCAGAGTCGAAACATGCCGAACTTGCTCGATTTCATGGAGCGGGCCACCACTGGGCCCATACTTCCGGAAGACGACTTCAACCTCAAGGTGCTGATCCCGAATGTCAGGAAGGTCGTCAGGGAGTACGAAATTCGGTACGTTCCCGAGGACCCGGTTCCCTCTGACGACCAAGCGGCCGACCGTTTGTTTGAGGCGGCACTAGAGTTTCTGGTTCGGACCGGCGTCTACTGTGACGCCGCCAACCGGCTGATAGAGCTGGACCGGACCGAGATCGTAGAGGCGGTCGAGAACCTTCCTGAGTGGGGAGTCCTTGGAGAGGGTCAGGACCGGCGCGTGTTCAGACCGCGCCGGCCGGAAGACGAGGAGCCGCCTTGGTGCCAGGCGGGTTCTGGCATCGTTGCTTCGTCGGAAGAGATTGCGATGGCTCAGGTGGAGGGCTTTGGCAGCATTCCCCAGGCTCGGTCTGTCTGCGTCCCGGCGCTCAACCGGGTGCGAGGGATGCCGGTTGTCGGGGGTTCTCCTGGGAATTCCTTTCGAGTAGTTGGAAACCAGATTTCTATCTGAGGAGAAGGAAACACAATGGACAAGACGCAGATACTGGAGAACCTGGCCCACGCCGCAATCGAGGGAGACGAGGACCTCGCCCGCGAGAGTGCCGAGCAGGCGCTCTCCAATCAAATCGATCCCCTGGAGGCTGTGGAACAAGGCCTCTCGAAGGGCATGGCGGTTGTCGGGGCTCGGTTTGAGAGTGGGGAGGCCTTTCTCCCCGAATTGCTGATGGCGGCCGGCGCCTTTGATGCCGCCATGGAGATCCTGCAACCCGAGATCGAGGCTCAGAAGAAGGAGATCACCAAGCTGGGGACGGTCCTCATCGGAACGGTCAAGGGTGACGTTCACAGCATCGGCAAGAACGTCGTGGCTACCGTCCTGGGGACCAGCGGGTTCGACGTGGTAGACATCGGGGTTGACAATGCGACCCTGGACATCATCCAGGAGGCTAAGAAGGCCAAGGCCGACGTCATAGCTCTCTCCTCTTTGATGACCACCACCATGCCCGCCCAGCGAGAGGTCATCGAGGTGTTGGAGGAGATGAGCCTGCGCGACAAGTTCCTGGTGATGGTGGGAGGCGGACCGGTCAACCAGGAGTGGGCGGACGAGATTGGGGCCGACGGCTATGGCAAATCGGCCGTGCAGGCTGCTGAGGTAGCCAGGAGGCTGCTGGGCCGGGAGGGCTAGGCTCTCTCGGGGCAGTAGACCGCTCGGACGGCCGAGATGCATTTTGCCGACCCTTTCTCGCTGCCCGGCTGCTGGTTCAAAGGTGCCCTGCACATCCACAGCACTGCCTCCGATGGCGAACTAACTCCAGACGAGGTCGTTGACTGGTATCGGAGCCGGGGTTATCATTTCCTGGCCCTGACCGACCATGGCGTCCTGTTGACAGCCAGTTTCTTCTCTGGAGGCGGCGCGGTGTCTTCCGAGGTAGGCGATTTCATCGCGCTTAGCGGCATTGAGGTCGGAGGCACGGATCCCCAGACGGGGCTGTACCACCTGGTCGGTCTGGGCCTGAACGGACCGCTCGGCCTGAGGGAAGGCGGCGGAACTCCCTTGCAGGAAGCGATCAATGAGGTGCGAACCGCCGGTGGATTGGTCTTCCTGGCTCACCCTTACTGGACAGGACAGATGTCCAGGGACCTGCTGGAATTGGAGGGCTGCTGTGGCCTGGAGGTCTATAACGGTGGGTGCGAGGTCCTGGACGGCCGGGGGTTCTCGAACGTGCACTGGGACGACCTGCTGGCGGCCGGCCGCCGCCTGTGGGGACTGGCCGTAGATGATGCCCACTGGTGGCCAGGCCCGGAAGACGCAGACCTGGGCTGGGTCTGGGTCAAGGCGCCGGCGCTGACTCAAGAGGCGATCCTCAGTGCACTCGAGCAGGGGCTTTTCTATTCCAGCAGCGGTCCCCAGATCGAGAGCCTCCGGCTGCAGGGGAAGCGACTGTGGGTGAGCTGCTCGCCGGTGGTGGCGATCGACTTTATCGGGGACCAGCACAGCAGTCGTCGGGTGCTGGCGCCGCCTGGTGAGACAGTGACTGCAGGCAGTTACCGGCTGAAGAAGCGCCAGCGATGCGTGCGGGTGGCGTGCCAGGACGCCCAGGGCTATTGGGCCTGGAGCAACCCGATCTTCCTGGATGGCATGGTGTGACGAGGAGAGCAGAATGATCGTAAGGTTCGCAGAGCTTCTGACGCCAGACCAGGTCGAGCGGGTTCACGAGGCATCGCTCGAAATCCTGGAGCAAGTTGGCCTGCTGGTGCACAACGAGGGGGCGCGGGCGCTCTTTGCCCAACACGGCTGCCGCGTCGCTGCGGAGATGCAGGTGGTCAAGTTTCCACGTGCGGTGGTCGAGGATTTCCGGACTGCCTTCCCGCCCACCTTTAGCTTTCGCGGCCGCGACCCGGAGCATGACCGCGTCCTCCCCGACGATGGGCCGGTGGTGGTCACGGCGAGTTCTGCACCCAACATCATTGATCCCGTAACCGGCGTCGAGCGACGGGCGCGCTCGGACGACATCGCGCGCATCGCCCACCTGATCAACGAACTGCCGGGGTACGATGTCTTTTCCATCTCGACCCTGGCTGATGACGCGCCGGCCGGGCAATACAGCCTGGCCCGCTTCTACCCGGCGCTCAAGAACTGCCTCAAGCCGGTGCGGGGCAATACGCCCAGTGTGGAGGAGCTTGAGAAGGTGTTGCGCCTCGGCGCCCTGGTCGCTGGGGGTGAGGAGGCCTACCGAGAGCGCCCCTTTGTCACACTCCACTACTGCCCAGTCGTTTCACCGCTCACCATGGACGTCGATTCCACCGAGATGACCATGTTCGCCGTCAAAGAGGGGTGGCCCTGCTACGGGAGTGTGGTGCCCAATGCGGGCGTCTCTGCGCCGCTGACGCTGATGGGGACCTTGGCGCAGTGCAACGCCGAGTTCCTGGCGTTGGGCGTGCTGATGCAGATGCTGCGCCCCGGTGCTCCGCTCATCTACGCTACTCTGCCCACCGTGGCTGACATGCGGACCGGGGCCTATGCGGCCGGCGCCATCGAGACCGGCATTCTGCACATGGGCTGCGCGCAGATGGCCCATTACTACAATGTGCCCAGCGGCGGCTACATGGGCCTGACCAACGCCAAGGTGAACGACGCGCAGTCGGGCTACGAGACCGGGATGTCAACGCTGGCGGGGGTGCTCGCCGGGGCGGACATGCTGAACATGGGCGGCTTGCTGGACGCGCTGCTGGCGTTTGACTTTGCCAAAGCGGTCATTGACAACGAGATCGCGCTGATGCTCAAGCGGGTCAGGCGCGGTCTAGAGTTCGGCGAGGAGAACCTGGCTCTCGACTTGATTGCTGAGGTCGGCCCGGGCGGCACCTTCATAGACCAGCGACATACTCTGAAGAGGATGCGGACCACCGCGCTGCTGCCGGAGATTGCCGACCGCGACACGCGGGACCAGTGGGAGGCCAAGGGCGCCCTCGACTCGCAGGCTCGTGCCATGAGGCGGGTGCGCGAGATACTGACGCAGGACAACCCGGCCGTCTTTTCTCCCGAGGTAGACGCGCGGATTCGCGCCGAGTTCGAGGACCTGGTCGCCGGTGAGACGATTCCGCCTCACGGGTGGGCATAGAATGGGCGACATTCACGTGCCGGCGCTCTGCAGCGCCGAATGTGGCGAAGTGACGTAACCGATTACATTGTGAGGAGAAGAACAACAACTATGGCAGGTTCAGGGAAGACCAGCAAGCCTCTTATCAAATACCTCTCCGATGACCAGGTCGAGGAGACCCACCAGAGGTCGTTGGGTATCCTGGAAGAGACCGGCATCCAGGTGGAACACGAGGGAGGGCTAGAAGCATTGGAGAAGGCCGGAGCCAAGGTGGATCACCAGGCCCGGCGAGCCAGAATCCCGCGCGACCTGGTGGCCCGCTGTCTGGAGACCGTGCCGGACAGGTTCACTCTCGCGGCCCGCAACCCTGAGAAGGACTGCCCGCTCAAGCCGGGCGGCCGGCCCTACTCGCGCAACGGCGGGGGCGCCGACTTTACCATCGACCTTGAGACTGGTGAGTTCAGGCCGTTGATGCTGGCTGACGTGAGGAGCTATTTCAAGCTGATGGACGCGCTCGATGGCATCAGCTTCATAGCCCCTGTCTTTGGCCAGGACATGCCGGTGGTCGGGCGCGACATACTGATGATGCGCGAGGCCCTGGCCAACACCGACAAACCCATCCACCTGCGTGCCTTTACCGGTGAGACGCTTCGCCACATGTTCGAGATGGCGGCCGTCGTCGCCGGGAGCAAGCAGCAGCTGAAGGAGCGGCCGCTGGTCAGCCTGCTAGAGGCGCCCATCAGCCCGCTCCGGTTCGTGGACGTCACCGTGGACGCGCTGTGGCTGTGCGGCGAATATGGGATTCCGCTCGACGTGTGCGTCATGCCCATCGCTGGCGGCACTGGTCCGATGACCATGGCGGGCAACCTGCAGTTGCTCAACACTGAGTTCCTGGGTGGCGTGGTCATCTCGCAGCTAGCTCATCCCGGGGCGCCCCTGCAGTATGCGGCCCGGCCGATGGCCATGGAGATGCGCACCGGCTTTAGCCTGGCTGGCTCTGTCGAGTTGGGAATCATGGCGGCCGCCGGCGCCCAGATGGCGCACTACTACAACGTGCCCGTCAGCCTGCATGGCCCCTGGTCTGACTCGATGACCCACGATGGACAATCGATCCTCGAACGTACGTACATGACGCTCATGGCTGCTCTGGCGGGAGCTAATGTGCTGGTCGGCGCGGGCATGATGCAGCAGAGCCTGGTCATCAGTCACGAGCAGTTGGTGATCGACAGCGAGATCAACCAGATCGCGTTCAGAGCGGTCGAGGGCTTTCCGACTGACGAGGACCGCTGGGCGGTGGATGCCATCGCCAGGGTCGGCCCCGGCGGCAACTTTGTGGCCGACCCGCACACCCTCCAGTTCCTCCGGGGAGAGCGCTACGTGCCCAGCCTGCTGTGTCGAGACTCCAGGGAGACCTGGGAAGCAGGCGGATCTTCGACCCTCGTGGAGAGAGCCAGGGAAAAGGCAGTGGCGATCCTGCATGAGCATGAGCCTAACCCCCTCTCGGATGACGTGAGCAAGGCGCTCAACGAACTCGTGAGCCACGCGCTCGAGTCCATTCGTGGGTAGACCCTTGTCGCAGGCGGGGGGCCGGCTGAGCGCGCCAGGAGCCGTCACAACTGGCACGCAGTAGAGCTGTACGCCGACGACTTGATGGGCTTGGCTGACGCCGTGGCCTTTCGGCCGGCCGTGGTTCCTGGGGCACCCGCAGGCCAGTTCTGGCTGCTGTCTCACGCGTACGGTCACGCTCTGTAGAGAAGCCAGGTGCAGATGATTGACATTTCGCCAGAGAGAGATTACCCTTGGCGCGCAACAGCTGGCCACGGTCTATGTGAAAGGAGTAATGGGAATTGAAGCTGCAAATCGTGCTGGAGCCAAGTGACGAGGGTGGATACACCGTCTATGTGCCTGCCCTGCCGGGGTGCATTAGCGAGGGTGATACGGTCGACGACGCGGTCCGGAACATCAGCGAAGCTATCGAGCTGTACCTGGAGCCGATTGAGGATGATCTGGTTCCTGGCGAACGGACTCTGGTGCGAGAGCTAACGTTGTGAAGGTTCCGAGCCTGCCATACACCAAGATCGTGCGCGCGCTGCAGCGAGATGGGTGGACGGTGGTGCGGCAGCGTGGCAGTCACATCCGGCTCCAGAAGCGCATCGGGGATGAATTGCTGAAGCTGACGGTGCCAGCGCATCGTCCGGTCAAACGTTCAACCCTCTCCCACATCCTGAAGCAAGCACGGCTGAAGGTCGATCGTTTCATTGAACTGGTGTGGCCTGGGGTGCCGATGCCGGCCGGGTACGAATGCGTGCCGTGCCCACGGGCAGACGGATGACGGCCGTTGCTTCATGGTCTGTTCTGTTGCACTAGGTGTTCTCCGCGACAAGAGACCTGGCACTCGGTCGCACAGCTTCGGGTGAGAGTCGATAGCATCGGCCGGCAGTCGCCATGAACATCTTGCTCTTTGACATGGACGGCGTGCTCCTGGAGCCACATGGCTACCACCTGGCGCTCCAGGAGACCGTGGCCCTTGTGGGCCGGGTCCTTGGATATGCAGGGGTGGAGCTCATGGCGGAAGATATCGTGGCCCTTGAGGCGGCCGGCGTTGACAGCGAGTGGGATTCCAGTGCTATCTGCGCCGTCTTGCTGCTGGAGACCTTGTGGGCGAATGATCCGTCGGTTGCGCTGCCTCCCACGTTGTCTGGACAAGCCAATCCGCTCCACAGTGTTCCGTCGCCCGATTTTCGGTCCTTCACCCAGGCGCTGTCTCAGGAGGGTTCGCGGGGAGTCCCCCCGCTGGAGCGCGCCGAGCGCTGGTTTCTGCGCTCAGCGGATTCCCGAACCAGCGAGCAGAACCAGGCAATCCACCACATCTTGCGCACTGCCCGGCAGATCGACGGCTCGCTAACCCATCGGACGTTCCAGGAACTTGTCCTGGGCAGCCGGCTCTTTGCTGAAACTTACGGCCTGCAGCCATCCCGGGATACGCAGAGCTATCTGGCGCAATACGACCGTCCAACGCTTTCCAGCCAGCAGAGCGCAGATGTCCTTCAATGGCTGCAAGATGCCGGCAATCGGGCGGTGATTGTCACCGGCCGGCCTTCTCGCCCGCCGGCCGGGCACCTCGGCGCGCCCGAGGCTGAAATCGGCGCCCAGTGCGCCGGGCTGGCGACGCTGCCGCTTCTCGGTCAGGGTGGTCTACAGTGGCTGAGCAGCCGGCGTCGCTGCGACCCCGAAGCTTACCTCAAGCCATCGCCGGTTCACACGCTTTCAGCCCTGCGCCTGGCCCTTGGTGATCCGTTGAGCGATGCTATGGAGGCAGCGGCCGGCCTCGCTCTGGACAATCAGGTTGACGCTGCCTGGGAGGAGCTGGATGGAGCGCGGGTGTATGTCTTTGAGGACACGGCTCCAGGTCTGGAGAGCATCTGCGGCGCAGAAGGCGCGCTGCGAGAAGCCGGTGTCTCGATGGAGCTCTCCCTTTACGGCATAACGGATCAGGGGCCAAAGCGGCAGGCGCTGGAGGCGGTCGGCGCCACTGTGGTTCCCTCGCTCCCCGCTGCACTCAGTAGCTTGCAGGTCGTTTCGTCAGGATGGAACGCGCGGCCGGCCGGCGAATGGGTTGAGCAACGATAGGCTGGGCGAGCCTTGCCAATCACGGGCAGATATGTTAGACTCTTGTCTACTGTGATCGAACATCGGCAGTCTCTGGCTCATCATCATCGTCACGCCCATCTCCGGCCCCTGGACCGGTCAGGACTGCCTGTGCCCTAGGCAACTCGTACCTTTTGTTTTCCGAGCGCTCCCCTGACCGGGGAGCGTTTTTTGTTTGGAGATACAAGATGACAGCGAACCGAAACGAAATCCGCCTCGCTCTGCCCAGCAAGGGTCGTCTAGCGCAAGGCGCGCTCGACCTGCTGGCGGATGCTGGGCTGCGGGTTCACAAACCCAACCCGCGCCAGTTCAAAGCCAGCATCCCCAGCTTGCCCGGTCTGACTGTCGTGTTTCAACGGGCTGGAGACATCGTCGTCAGCGTGCGTGATGGCAGTGTTGACTTTGGAATCACCGGCTGGGACGTTGTTTCCGAGCGGTGGGGCGATAATGGTCAGGTAGTGGCGCTGCATAGGGAGCTGGGGTTTGGCTCATGCACTTTGAACGCTATCGTGCCGGAAAGCTGGGAGGCGGCGCGGTGCATGTCCGACCTGGTCGATTGGCAGAGAGAGACCGGGCGGACCCTGCGGGTCGCCACTAAATACCCGAACCTGACACAGGCCTATTTCGGCCGGCATGGGTTGGAGGATATCCGCCTGATCTCGGCCGAGGGCACTCTAGAGACCGCACCCACCATTGGCTACGCAGACATTGTCGTTGACCTGGTGTCCACCGGCACCACGCTGCGGGACAACCGGCTGCGGGTCCTGGAAGACGGGCTGATCCTGGAGTCGCAAGCTTGTTTGATTGCCAATCGCCCGGCGCTCAAGGCCCGGCCGGAAGTGCTTGCGGTTGCCCGCCAGTTGCTAGAGTTCGTCGTAGCGCACCTGCGCGCGGCCGAGAACGTGGCTCTCTTTGCCAACATGCGCGGCGAGTCGTCCCAGGCCATTGCGGAGCGCATCTTTTCCAGATCGGTGATCGGCGGGCTGCAGGGGCCGACCATCTCGCCGGTTGTCACGCGAGAGGGCAGCAACGCAACCTGGTACGCGGTCAATATCATCGTTCGCAAGGATCAGTTGGCGCAGGCCATAACTGAACTCCGCGAGATCGGCGGGAGCGGCGTCATCGTGACCCCGGTAACCTACATCTTTGAGGAAGAGCCGCTAGCCTACAAGGCGATGCTGGCTGCTCTGGAGGATTAGGTGCTAAAGCTGTACGACGTTGACACGGCCCGTCAAACCATTCTGCGTCGCACACCGGCCGCCGCGAGCTATCCCCCTGTCATCCTCGAGGCCACCGAGCGGCTGTTTGGCCGCGGCGTGACCCCACGCCAGGCGGTGACAAGAATCCTTGATTCGGTGCGAGAAGAGGGGGACGCAGCGCTGCTGCGTTGGTCGGAAACGCTGGATAGCGCCCGCCCGGCCGATTTACGCGTTCCAGCCGAGCAGCTCACGGAGGCCTTTGCCGCGTTGCCTGAGACCCTGACCCAGGCCATGAGCACTGCAGCGGAGAGAATCCGCGCCTTTCACGAGCGCCAGCCGCTGCCGGATTGGACGACCGGGGCGCTGGGCGGCACTTTGGGCCAGCGCGTGACCCCTATCCAGCGAGTCGGCATCTATGTGCCGGGCGGCTCTGCGCCGCTACCTTCTTCGCTGCTCATGTCGGCGATTCCGGCTCAGGTCGCCGGTGTGGAGCAGATAGTCGTTTGCACGCCGCCGCGAGGGGGGACGGCCGACAAGGGCGGCGCGCCCCGGCCGCATGGTGCGATTCTTGCCGCCGCCCACCTGTGCGGCGTTGACTGCGTCTACCAGATAGGCGGCGCCCAGGCCATCGGGGCGATGGCCTTTGGCACGGAGAGTGTACCCAAGGTGGACAAGATCGTGGGTGCGGGGAATCTGTTCGTCACCCTGGCCAAACAGCAGGTCTACGGTATGGTGGGGCTGGATGGACTGGCCGGCCCTACGGAGACGATGGTCATCGCCGATGGAACGGCCAATCCCGCCTGGGTGGCGGCCGACCTGCTGGCTCAGGCGGAGCACGACGTCCTGGCGAGCGCAATCCTGCTCACGCCGGAGCGCGCGCTGGCCCAAGCTGTCCAGGCGCAAGTGGCCCGCCAGATCGGGGTGCTGTCCCGCGCCGAGGTGATCGCCCAGTCGCTTGCTGCGCGGGGCGGGGTTGTCATCACGCCGGATCTTGAGACCGCGGCCGCCTTGGCCGATGAGTACGCGCCCGAGCACTTGTGCCTCTCGGTTGCCGAGCCCCGTGCGCTGGCGGAGCGGATACGCAACACCGGGGGGCTATTCATGGCAGAGCACTCGTTCGAAGTGCTGGGTGACTACGTAGCCGGCCCCAGTCACGTGATGCCGACGGGTGGTACGGCGCGGTTTGCCTCCCCGCTGAACGTGTTGGATTTCGTCAAGATCACCAGTGTCATTGCCCTGGACGCCAGCACCAGCCGCGCCTTGAGTCCCATCGCGGCCGAACTGGCCCGCGTTGAATCGCTGACCGCTCACGCTGCCGCCGCCCAGTTTCGTGAAGGTGCAGCTGATACTGCGCGCGGCAGAAATGGTGCTCCGACGACTGTAGACACATCATACGAGGGGACCAGCGATGTTTGAAGCGGCACAGCTTGTCCGGCGCCACGTGAGCGACATGCCGGCTTATGAACCCATCTTGCCGTTTGAAGTGCTCTCACAGCAGCTAGGACTGCCGTCCCAGGCAATCGTCAAGCTGGACGCCAACGAAAACCCCTACGGCGCCCTGCCAGCCGTCGCGGAGGCATTGGCCGAGTTGCGTTACACGAATATCTACCCGGACCCGGAGAGCCGTGAGCTGCGCCAGGCCCTCTCTGCCTATCATGGCGTGCCGGCCGGGAACCTGCTGGCGGGCGCCGGCGCGGACGAGCTAATTGATCTGATCATGCGCTTGCTGCTCGAGCCGGGGGACGCCATCCTGAACTGCCCACCCACCTTTGGCATCTATGCGTTCGACGCTGGCGTGAATGGGGCCAAAGTGGTTTCCATTCCTCGTAGGGCCGATTTCTCCCTTGACCTGGATGCCATCGAGCGAGCTGTCCGGGCGCACCGGCCAAAGCTGCTTTTCCTGGCTACTCCCAACAACCCGGATGGAAGCCTGCTGCCGGCCGGAGGCCTGGAGCGATTTCTGGCCCTGCCGGTGCTGGTGGTTCTCGATGAAGCCTACGTTGAGTTCAGCCCAGCCGGATCGAGCCATCTGCACGAGGTTGCCGCGCGAGAGAATCTGATTGTGCTGCGCACCTTTAGCAAGTGGGCGGGGTTAGCGGGGCTGAGGGTGGGCTATGGTGCATTCCCGAGCAGCCTGATGCCGCACCTGTGGAAGATCAAACAGCCCTACAACGTCTCAGTGGCGGCCGCCAGGGCTGCTATCGTCTCTTTGCAGCACGCAGCAGAGTTGGAGCAGATCGGCCGCAAGATTGTGGCCGAGCGCGAGCGCCTGTTCGCAGCCTTGCAGGCAATCCCCTGGTTGGAGCCCTATCCGTCCCAGGCCAACTTTGTCCTCTGCCGCGTCACTCGGCGTGA
Organism: Ardenticatenales bacterium; assembly: GCA_030593075.1. Classification (GTDB taxonomy): domain Bacteria; phylum Chloroflexota; class Anaerolineae; order Promineifilales; family UBA4811; genus JAUVHW01. Next base: position 1,139 of record JAUVHW010000045.1, on the reverse strand, counting down.
TGCGGCCGCGCAAAAAGCGGACCTGGCCCGCGCAGGGATCCTGGTCCGCTATTTCAACAAGCCAGGCCTGGACGACCACATTCGCATCAGCGTCGGCAGACCAGAACAGACCAATGTTGTGCTGACGCAGCTAGCCGAAATGGAGTGACCAATGCGCACCGCAGAGATCCACCACAAGACGAACGAAACCGACATCCGGCTCAGCCTGAAGCTGGACGGGAGCGGGCAGCACGAGATCAGCACCGGCGTCGGGTTCCTCGACCACTTGCTCAGCCACGTGGCCGTGCATGGGCTGTTTGACCTGCAGCTGGATGCGGTGGGAGACCTACACGTCGACACCCACCACACGGTGGAAGACTGTGCGCTGGCGCTCGGCCGGGCCTTTGACCAAGCCCTGGGAGAGCGCAAAGGGATCGCCAGGATGGGCTCGGCCTACGTGCCCATGGACGAGGCGTTGGCTCTCGTCGTAGCGGACCTATCTGGCCGCCCCTACGCCGTGATTCAGGCCGAGTGGCACACTCCTTCGGTGGGTGGGGTCGCTACCAGTCTGTTTCCGCACTTCCTGGAGTCTCTCGCTGCCGCCGCCCGCTGCAACTTGCACGCGCGCGTGCTCTACGGACGAGACGACCACCACCAGGCGGAGGCCTTGTTCAAGGCCCTCGGCCGGGCTCTGGGCGCAGCAGCTCAACTCGATCCTCGCCGCGCGGGCGCAGTACCCAGCACGAAAGGGACACTGGTGTGATCGCCCTGGTGGACGGCGGCGTAGGTAACCTACGCTCGGTGGCAAAGGCGCTGAGCGCGGTCGGGGCGATGGTGTGCCTGACGGCCGACCCCAGTCAGATTCTGGCGGCCGACAAGGTGGTGCTGCCGGGGGTAGGAGCGTTTGGCGACGGCATGGCTGGGCTCAGATCGCGCAACCTGGTCGAGGCTCTGACAGAGATTGTCGCACGTCAGACCCCGCTGCTAGGCATTTGCCTGGGTATGCAGATGATGTTCGAAGGCAGTGACGAGCTGGGAGATCACGCCGGTTTGGGATTCCTGCCCGGCCGGGTCCGCCGCTTCCCGGCCGGCGACCTCAAGGTCCCGCAGACGGGCTGGAACCAGATTGTCCCCGAGAGGGAGAGCCAGCTTCTGCGAGG
>JAUVHW010000150.1 GCA_030593075.1 Ardenticatenales bacterium | reverse complement strand
GATGTCGATGTAGGCCAATACCAACTTGGGATGAGGTGCCGAGTGAAGCCGTTCTACCACGGTCGCCATGGGGAAATCGGTATTATCCTCCTCGGACGGGATAAAGTCGAGCACTACCATGTCGTAGGTAGAGGCTACGATCCGGTCAACGGTACCTGGCGCAAGATCCACGTCGATCAGATAGAGCCACTGCGATACCTCTCCCAGGGAGGGAATACGGACCTCAGAAGCCATACCCGCGTCAGCGGTGGGCTTGGGTTCTGCTTTGGGCGCGCCCGCCGGCGCCTCCTTTGCTGGTGTGGGAGCCGGCGCTACGACGGCGGGCAGGTTGCACGAGAGCGCCAGCGCGACCGGGAGAACGAGTAAACGCCTCTGCCTCATCAAGCCCTCCGCAAATCTGCCGATGGCGCAAGCGCACGTTCCGGCAAACGAGCCACTCACGCCCACAAGACCACTTGCCCTCCCTCCCAGACCGCCAGGGGCCTCCGGATACCTCAACGAGGGGCAAGCAGGTTGAACTCCCCAGCAGTATAGTCATTTTCCTACCGGTTTCAAGGTTCTCTCCTGGCGTCCTCCTCCTGTGGAAAACTCGATGAAATCTGTGGATAACCGCTGTTCCGTGGGGGAATCTTCCTCGATCGCGGCTCCCGATTCCCTCTATTTCCCCGCATACCTGCGGATAGATAGTGGATAAAAACGACAGCGGCGGGGACAGATTTGACGAAAAGCAGCACACCCACGGCCGATGCAAGAGATGAGCGGTTTTGTCCACAACAGTTTCCCCAACTTGGCCTGTCTCCCGTGCAAACGAATACCGAGCCGGTGGTGACTGGTGGTCAGTGCACCCCCAGATATGAGGTCAAGACGCGGCAGGCAAAGAACAATCCACAAATCCACCGGCCCTACTGCTACTACTATAACATACCTATTATAATGAAATGTGAGCAGAATAAGTGCATGCCTCCAACGTTCTCGCGCATCCATCATCAGAGAACTTGATGCATCTCTGACTAGTCGCGTTGACACGATCAAGCATCTGTACGATCGGTAGGCCACGTTTCTGTTACAATCCCTGCGTAGAGTGTCACCTTGGGTTTGTGCGAAAAAGCGCACTTTTGTCTATCGTGTCTTCTCGATGGTGAGGAATGCAAACACTCAATCTCCTTCCCGAGGAGGGATGGTTCTGCAATCGGAGGGCAGGATCGTTTGCCTGCCGACAGGAGTCCGGCTTTGCCCCTCTCGTCTGATCCATGAAAGAGGAACATCCTCGCGTTACAGTGAAGAGGCATGAAATCACCGGTAGGGTACGCGGAAGGTGTGCCATGACCAATCAAGTGCCCCCTGAACAAAGGCAGACGGGATCAGATGTAAAGGAAGGCGTGATCAAACGCCTCAGGCAGATTGTGCGTTTCGTTCTGCTGCTCTGGGCGTCTCTGTTCGTCGCGGCGGGCCGTCTGGACTGGCCGATGGCCTGGGCTCTGCTGGGGGCCTACGTGATCAGCCTCCTGGTTGGGCTGGCCGTCATCCTTCCCCGCCACGCTGAGGTCATCGCCGAACGCGGGGAGCGGATGGAGGACGCCAAGGGATGGGACAAAACCCTAGCCACCGTCTATGTCCTTCTTTCCACCCTGGGGTTGATGCTAGCCGCGGGGTTGGGTCAGCGTCTTGGCGGGTCTCGGTCCATCTCCATCTGGGTAGAGATCGCTGCATTGGCTGCCGTCCCGTTGGCCTACGGCCTGATAATCTGGGCGATGGCCTCAAACAAGCATTTTGAGGGCCTGGTGCGCATCCAGGAGGAGCGCGACCACCGGGTAGCGACCGGCGGGCCTTATCGTTACGTGCGCCATCCGGGTTACGTCGGGATGATCGGCCAATCGTTCTCGATGTCGTTGGCGCTCGGCTCACTGTGGGCCGTCGGAGTGGCGGGGGTGGCGACGGCATTGCTGGTCCTGCGCACGGAGCTTGAGGATAAGACACTGCAAGAAGAGCTTGATGGCTACAAGGAGTACGCCCGACGGGTGCGCTACCGCCTTCTGCCGGGCATCTGGTAGTGACTGACGTGGGCAGTTGGGGTTCAGAGGCAGGGCGGTTGCCATTGCTCGCCGGATTGACAGCAGGTCCTGGGCGCAAGCGAAGGGTTTTCTCGTGTCCGCCGGCCTATTTGGGTAGAGGCAAGTTGGTGTTCAGGAGAAACAACGGGCTGGGGAGGAGCCGAGAGCGGGCCGAGGCAGCGCCGGGAAATCGGAACAGTGAGGGTCTCGCGATTCCGGGGGGCCGGCGAGAATCCTGCAGAACGGAAAGGGTTTGCAGCACCAAGCCGTACCAGTATGATCCCGGCTGAGATGGAAGCTCTACTGGTGTTCGCATTCGTGTTAGGACTGGTGGTCCTGTCCAACTATGCTGAGGAGCACCCTCGGTGGTCCTTGCTGGTCTCGGCCGCGTTCGCAGTCCTGGTTAGTCTGACGGGGCTGATTGGAGGGATGGAGACAGTTGGGTCGTTGGTAGGTATGCAGATCCTCGCCACTGACTCCCCCTCCATCTCGGTAGGAATAACCCTGCTTCTCTCCTCTCTGGTGGGAGGTCTCCTGCTCGTCCCTGCAGTCCGTCGCCGCCTCTCCAGTGTACTTCCGCTCCGAGCAGACTCGCCTGTCCACCTTGCTGCCTTGATGCTCTCTCTGTATCTGGTCTCGTGGTCCTTCCTCAACCTGTTCTGGATGGGCGGCCTTGATGGTCTGCTGGCCAACGTGGAGGAGGTGCCCCTGGGCCTCTATGCTGCACAAGCTGCTGGGTTTGCTCTCCTCTCTTTCGCCGGCGTTGGCCTTCTCACCCGCCGATCGCTTACCCAGGCGGTGGAGAGGCTCGGACTGGAGGGACTATCCTGGGCCGGCTTGCTGGTCTCGTCCGTGGCGGTCATCTTCCTGCTTATGGTCGAGTTTGTCGTTGCAGTCGCATGGATGTTGATCGCGCCAGAGCAGGCTGAGCTTATAGGTGAGATATCGGAGATGATGCTGGGAGAACTGGATTCCCTGGGGAAGATTCTTCTACTGTCGCTCTTGTCGAGCGTCAGCGAAGAGGTTCTCTTCCGCGGAGCGCTGCAGCCGCGTCTGGGGATTGCCCTGAGCTCCGTTCTCTTTGCCGTTACGCACTTGCAGTACGCGATCTCGCCGGCGACCCTGGTGGTGCTGCTCATCGGCTTTGTTCTTGGCTTGCTGCGGCGCTATTTCGGCACCTGGGCGGCGATTCTGACCCACTTTTGCTACAATTTCGGTCTGATGCTTCTGGCGATGATTGCCCGCCAGTTCGTGGAACCGCTACTCGGCTGATTCACTATGATGATTCCACTGAAGAAACCGGATTTACCGCGGAGCACGCAAAGACCGCAGAGAAAAAGGGAGAACATATGCGACATCTTGACAGAGACTCGCAGGAAACCGGTGGAATCGCAAGTCAGACTTTAGTAACTCGGCGTTCTCCGCGATCTCTGCGGTGAATGAACTCTTTTTTCATGGGAGTCATGCTACGATTCCACTGAAGAAACCGGATTTGCCGCGGAGCACGCAAAGACCGCAGAGAAGAAGAGAGAACATGTGCGACATCTTGACAGAGCCTCGCAGGAAACCGGTGGAATCGCAAGTCAGACTTTAGTAACTCGGCGTTCTCCGCGATCTCTGCGGTGAATGAACTCTTTTTTCATGGGAGTCCTATGATGGAAGCCGACCTCGTAGCGCAGCTGCGCCGGCTGGGGATCGAGAAGGGCCGGGATGCTCTGAAGAAGAAGCAACAGAGGCAGCCGCGACGCTCCATAGAGAGTCTGCTCCCCGGCCGGTTGTTTACGGCGGAAGACGGCGCCTGCTTTGTGACCGAGCAGAGCTTTCCTCTAACCCACTCCCATGGGGCCAGGGCGCTCGGCGAACTGCCAGGCCTTGCTACCGCGACCGCAGCCAGGATGGGAGAGGCCACCGATCTGGGCCAGCTTTCCTTCTCGGATTTGCTCTTCCTGGATACCGAGACCACCGGCCTGTCAGGGGGCGCGGGGACGATAGCATTCCTGGTCGGCGTCGGCTATTTCGACGAAGAGCAGTTCACTGTTCTGCAGTACTTTTTGCGGAGCCCGGATGATGAACCGGCCATGTTGACGGCCCTTGAGGAGCAGGTCGGCCGCCGGCCGGGGGTCGTCTCGTTCAACGGGCGAAGCTTCGACCTCCCTCTGCTCGAGAACCGCTACATTCTCAACCGTAAACCTCCTCCATTCCTGGATGTGCCTCACTTTGATTTGCTCCATCCGTCGCGGCGGCTCTGGCGGGACCTGCTGGATTCGTGCAGTCTGGTCTCGCTGGAGAGGAACGTCCTTGGGGTTGTGCGCGACCAGGCAGACGTCCCCAGCAGCGTCATTCCTCTGATCTATCGCGACTATTTGCGGACCGGGAATGCTGTCGAGATGCCGCGGATCTTCTACCACAACCAGGTAGACGTGGTGTCGATGGTCACGCTGGCCACCAGGCTATGCACTGCCTTTGAGCGGCCGTCTGTGGAGCTAGGACACGGGATAGAGTGGCTCTCCCTGGGCCGGTGGTACGAGGGGTTGGGGCTGACGGCCGAGGCAGATAGGGCCTACCGTCGCGCCATTGAGTTTGATCTAGAGGAGGAATCGCTGCGGACTGCCCTCTTCCGACTGGGTAGATTGCTCAAACGAGCCGGCCGGCGCGAGGAGGCGGCCGTCGCGTGGCGGCAGCTGGCGGCCCTCGAGAAGGACGGCGTGCAGGGGCACGTCGAGTTGGCCAAGTACTGCGAGTGGTATACGCGAGAACTCGAGCAGGCGGCCGAGTGGACCCGGCGTGCACTCTCGCTGGTCCGGTCCTGGCCGCGGGGGCGGCGAGCCAAGGTCCACCACGAACTGATTCACCGTCGCGCTCGCCTGGAGCGCAAGATCTGCAGGAAACTGACCCGCGGCGTCCGACCTCGGCAAACGTGACATGGACTGTTTCGCCAACCTGGCCGGGACCGGCCGGCCCCTCAGCGACGTGACGCGCTTCCTGGAGGCGGCCGGCCACGGGGTGACACTGGCCCACTGCCAGGCTGTGGCCGAGCAGGCTCGGGAGCTGGCTGCCCGTTTCTGCGTCGATGTAGGACGCGCCAATCTGGCGGCCGTCTGCCACGACCTGGCCGCCGTTGTCCCGCACGAGCAGGCCGTGGCTGTCGCCGAGGAGATGGGTCTGGCGCCTGTTTTTGATAATCTAAAACAGGGCCCGATCCTACAGAGCGGGCGGCGCCGGTGCTGCTGCACGGTCCCATCGCCGCCGCGGTGCTGCACCATAGGCTGGGAGTGACCGACTCGGGCGTACTTGACGCTGTTAAGTATCACACGACCGGCCGGCCGGGGGCCTCGCCGCTGGAATTGGCTGTCTTTGTGGCGGACAAGATCGCGCTGCATCCTGCCGCACAACAGCGGGGCTTTGTGGCGGCTGTGCGCCAGGCGGCCGAAAAGTCGCTGCGCGGGGCGGCAGTCGTCTACCTGGACTGGATAGTGAGCAACGGGCCTCGGTTGGGATGGGTGCTGCATCCTCGCCTGCTGGCCGCCTACGAGGAGCTAGCGCACGATTTGTGGGGTGGCGCTACCCGGGGCCCACCACCACCTGCCCGGCCTTGATCACCGTTTCGACCAGGTTGGTCCCAAAGCGGTAGCCCAGGTGGCGATAGTCTGGGATGTTCAGGATGAGCAGGTCGGCCGGGCGGCCGGCGGCCAGAGTCCCGGCACTATCCCCGCGGCCGATAGCGCAGGCCGCGTTGAGTGTGGCGGCCGCGAGCGCCTGGGCGGGGGTCAAGTGGAGGTAGCGGGTCGCCAGGGCGATGACGAACTGCATCGACTCGCACCAGCAGGTGCCGGGGTTCAGGTCGGTGGCCAGCGCCAGCGCCCCGCCGGCCGCCATTATTGATCGGGCCGGGGTGTATGCCCGGCCGGTGTGACCCAGGCCAAAGGGGGTGCCGGGCAGGGATACGGCTACCGTCTGGCATCTGCCCAGCGCTGCGATGTCCTCCTCGGGGGTGGTGACCAGGTGGTCGGCCGAGACCGCGCCCAACTCGCAGGCCAGCGCGGTGCCGCCCAGCCCCTCGAATTCGTCGGCGTGGATCTTGAGCTGGAAGCCCAGTTCGCGGGCCTGGACCAGGATGCGCCGTGATTGGTCTACGTCGAACACGCCAGCCTCGCAAAAGACGTCGCAGAAGAGCGGCCGCTGCTTTCTCTGGCTCCATTGGGCCGCGGCCGGCAGCATCTCCTCGACGACCAGGTCTACGTAGGCATCGGTGCGGCCCTGGTACTCGGCCGGCACGGCGTGCGCACCCAGGAAGGTGGCTGCCACGTCCATCGGGTGTGTCTGGTCCAGCCGATGGATGGCCTCCAGCTGCTTCAACTCGTCGGCCGTGGTCAGACCATAGCCGGTCTTCATCTCCAGCGTAGTGGTGCCGTGGGCCATCAAGCGGTCGAGCCGGGGGAGGTTGGCTTCCACCAGTTCGTCGGTGCTCGCGTCGCGCACGGCGCGGACGGTGGACATGATGCCTCCACCGGCCGCCATGATCTCCATGTAGCTGGCTCCTGCCACCCGCATCTCGAACTCGTCCGCGCGGTCGCCTACCCAGGGGAGGTGGGTGTGAGGGTCCACAAGGCCGGGTGTGACCACCTTGCCGGCCGCATTGATCTCGGCTGCCGCGCTGACCCGGGCCCGCAGGTCGCCGGCGGTTCCCAGCGCCACGATCCGGCCGTCGCGGATTGCCACCGCACCATCAGCGATGATCCCCAGGTCGCCCAGCTGGGAGCCGCGCTGCGGCCCAGCCGGACGGATGGCAGACGGTTCCGGGTCTACTGCCGCAGACGGCGGCACGGTGCACACTTGCGCCGAATGCACCAATAGGTCGGCGTCAATGGATGCTGGCGCGCTCATTGGCTCCTCGCTGCCCGCTGTCCTGCCTCTGCATCTGCCCGAGCGCCAGCTCTCCCCTTCGTCAGGCGCCACCAGACGCCAACCGGGTAACCGGTCATCTTGGCCAAGTCGCCCACCAGCCGGATAACAGGGATGGAGGCCAGCGCTACCAGCCTGTCCTTGAAGGAGAGGGTCGGCAGGGCGGGCCAGAGGCGCTGCACCGGCCGCCGGAGGTAGCCCGCTACACCCAGCAGCAACAGCGCCCAGAACCAGGGTGACCAGCACGCTCCCAGCCAGGCGACCAGCGGGATGCCCACCAGGTAGGTGGAGTAGCGCACAGCGTGTCGCAGCCGCCAGAGGTCGGCCTTGCCGTCGCCGCGCGCGTAGCGGTAGTACTGGAGAAAGAAGGCGCCCAGGCTCTCACGAGGGCGAAAGTAGGCGACGGCGTCGGGGACAAAGGGGAAAGGCCCATGCCGGTCCCGCAGACGAAAGTCAAAGATGAGGTCCTCACAGTAATCCAGGTCCTCGGGATAGCCGCCGGCCGCTTCCCAGGACTCCTTGAGAAAGGCGACCGAGCGGCTGGAGGGGAGAAAGGTGTTGGCGTCAATGTCATCAGTGTCGGGCAATACGGTGGCGCCCACGGCGGTCTCAAAGACGGTGCGGGGGTCCGGCCGGAAAAAGCCGGCCGCAGTGGCGCTCCCCGCTTCTATCGGCGCGACGAGCCTTTCCAGCCAATGGGGTGAGAGGCGGACGCCTGCGTCGGTGGCGGCGATGACCGGACCGGCCGCGGCGCGGATAGCGGCGTTGCGGCCCTGAGAGATGCTGCTTCCAGGCGCCGAGATGACGCTCAGCGGGAGTCGCCCCTCCGCGGAGTATTCCTCCAGGATGGCGAGAGAGTCGTCGGTGGAGCCCCCGTCGGAGATCACCACCTCGTCGGCTGGCCGGGTCTGGGCCACCAGGGAATCCAGCAGCGCGCGGAGGCTTTGCCCTTCGTTGAGCAGAGTAGCGACGACGGAAACCCGCACTGGTGCCTCTACACTGGGTGGTAGAAGTGGATCCGCTCCCGGTTCAGGATGAGGATTGCAGCGTCCTGGCTCTCCAGCGGCTGGGTGGGGATGATGGGATGCAGTTGAGCATTGGATACCGTGAAAAAGACTCCCCCAAGGAGGTTGGGAAACCGCTCGGCCGGAGCTTGAGCCGGCAGGCGCAGATCGGCGCGGATGACAAAACGCTCGGTGTAAAGGAGAGCCGGAACCTGCCGCGGCTCCAATCTGATGGCCTGCAGGCTGTCCAGCACCTCAACGGCGTGGATCTGCTGCTTTGGCACAGTGACCTGAGGGAACGCGGCTGACTTTAGTGGCGTATCTGGCGCCAGCGGGAGCGACCGCGCTTGCTCGAGAACCAGCACCCGCTTGTTGGCAATATTGAGCCAACCGATAAGTGGTCCTTCGGGCGCCACCCGGCCGGTGATGACGTAGGTAGAAGTGTAAACCCGCAGACCGATTCCGGCCGGGCCAGGTGGCTGCTCCGCAGGTTGAGGCTGGTCGGGCTCCACCTTGGGTTTTGAACGTTTGAACATGGGGCTACCTCCCGGTTTGTCCTGCGGCTCTGGTGCCGCCAGGCGACG